>NZ_NFHC01000006.1:0-128037 GCF_002161245.1 Flavonifractor sp. An9 | reverse complement strand
AAGACCTGCTAATAAAAGTCAAGTAGAAATTTCAGATTTTTAGGGAGGCGAAAAAATGCAATACAAAATCAAGCCGCTGAGCATCTCAAAATTAAAACGGCGGCCAGCCAGATGGTATAGAGTGTAAAAATCAGTCGTGCTCCAGGGATTCCAAGTAGGCTTTCACAGAAGCGTAGTAGATGCGCAGGAACTTGTTGGCAGAGGCCATCATGTAGACACGATATGGCTTGCCTTCAGAGCGTTTCTTGTCCATGAACTGGTACACCGGCTCGTCTATTGGAGCACATTGCAGGATGACGCTCATCACCAGAAAGAGCGTCCTGCGCAGTGAGGCAGATCCTCGCTTGGAAATGCTACGGCTACGGATATCTATTTGACCGGATTGGTAGGGCGGGGCGTCAATACCCGCAAAGGCAACCAACGCTTTTTTGGAATGAAAACGGCGTACATCGCCAATTTCAGCCAGGAGTTGAGGGCCGAGGGTTGGGCCAACACCAAACATCCCCATCACTACAGGATACTCCGGCAGAGAAGCTGCCAGGGATTGCATCTCCTGTTTGAGAGCAGCTAACGCGGAAGAAGTTGTCTGGAGTTGAGAAATGGCCTGTTCTACCAAAAGTTTTGCCGTATCCGTTTTCGGTATGACACCGAAGTGTCTGCAAGCAGAGGCATAAATATCCAGCGCCTTATCCTCGCTGAAATTGTAGCCGTGCTTTCTGCACCACTTCTGGTATTGGGTAGTAAAGGCCTTCTCAGACCGGCCACAAACGCACTCGCAATGCCAAAAAGTAGCGACAAAGTCCACCCACTTCTCGCTGCCATCGGCGCGGGGCGGACTGGTAAACAAGCGATTTGCGTCTGGGAAGGTGGTGTCCAGCAGGGAGATCAGGTTATTCTTCAGCATGGTCTGAACTTTGGAATACTGTTGGTACTGCCGGTAGCAGATTTTCAGCATGAGTCGGGTATCCTCCTCCGGGATATATCTCGGCAATGTGAGCCAGTGGTCAAGACCGTAGTTGGCCAGCTTTACGGCATCCTTTTTGTCGGTTTTGGCCCGTCTTAAACTGTTGTTTCCGTAGTCATGCACCAGCATTGCATTGACTACCGAGACATAAAGGCCCGCGTCGTGGAGCAGCCAGGCCACCGGAGCATGGTAATTACCCGTGGATTCCATCACCACACGGGTCTCGCCGTCCAGGCTTTTGAGCAGTCCTGCCAGCTCGCTCAGTTCATTGGCGGTGTGACGTACTTCAAAGGGTGAAACCACTACCTCTCCGAAGGGCCGCATGACTGCAATCATGCTCTTACCCTTGGAAACATCGATGCCAACGCAGTTCATTCACATTCCTCCAATACAAAGAATCTGCAACCGGAATCCATCTTTTCTCGCTGCCGATTCAATCTATTGTGTGACACGAACTCTCCGACATCCGGTGGTTCAACCTGCTTAAATCGAACGCTGCAACGAGAGGATGGCTAACAGTCTTTCACACGGACATACAAGCCCAAGGAGTGATTGGTCAGCCAGTTGCTCCTCTCATTGTAGCTTAGGCACGAGATGGAGGGAAAGCCGGACTGGCTGTCCGGCTTTCCTGTCCAAATTTATTGTAATAGGAGCTAGATTTACATATGAAACCGGAAGAGATCAAGCGAGTGGCCTGTGTGGGCGGCGGTGTGATCGGTTCCAGCTGGGCAATTCAGTTTGCCATGAAGGGCCTGGATGTGGTTCTGTACGATATCAATGACGAGCAGCTGGCCAAGAGTCAGGCTCAGATGCACAAGAGCCTGGATGCCCTGGAGCAGTTCAAGGCAGTGACACCCCAGCGGCGGCAGGAGATCGCCGATCGTGTGAAGCTGACCACCTCCATGGAAGAGGCGGTGAAGAACGCCCAGTTCATCCAGGAGAGCGGCCCTGAGAGGCTGGAGATCAAGCGGTCTATCCTGGCCCAGGTGGAGGAGTATGCTTCCGCCGACGCCATCTATGCCAGCTCCACCTCCGGCCTGTTGGTCAGTGATATCGCAGCCCAGGCGGCTCACCCGGAGCGGTGCGTGGGTGCCCACCCCTACAATCCCCCTCATCTGATTCCCCTGGTGGAGCTGACCTCCGGCGACAAGACCGATCCGGAGCTGCTCCAGCTGGCCTACGACTTCTATCAGTCCATCGGCAAGGAGGCGGTGCTGCTGCGCAAGGAGTGCCCCGGCTTTATTGCCAACCGGCTCCAGCTGGCCCTTTACCGTGAGGTGCAGGATCTGGTCATGCGGGGCGTGTGCTCCGTAGAGGACGCAGATAAGGCCCTGGTATACGGCCCCGGCCTGCGCTGGGCCATCTTCGGCCACAACATGATCATGCAGCTGGGCAACCCCGGCGGTCTCACCGGTATGGTGCAGATGCTGGGCAACTCCGGCGACCGCTGGCTGGCTGACATGGCTTCCTGGACCCATCAGCCCGACAACTGGGCCGAGGTGGCTCAGCCCGGTGTGGATAAGGAGATGGCCAATTTCCCCGATCACATCGGCCACACCAATGAGGACTGCGCCAAGTATCGGGATCAGATGCTCATTGAGCTGCTGAAACTCCACCGCAAGCTGTAAGAGGAGGTTTCATGGCTTTCCCGAAGGATTTTACCGCGTTTACCCGGCGGCGCTGGGTCTGTCTCATTTCCGCCATGGTGATCTGTGTCTGCGCCGGCTTCGGCTACGCCTGGAGCGTGCTGCAAAACCCCATTGTGACTCGTTTCGGTTGGGCTGACTCCGGCGTGGCCCTGGCCTATACCATTACGGTACTGTGTTCCACCATGGCGCCTCTGATCTTCGGCGGACTGATCCGCCGTATGTCCACCCGAGCCGGTGTGATCGTAGGTGCGATTCTCTTCGGCGGCGGACTGCTGCTGACGGGATGGATGAACCAGATTTGGCAGCTCTATCTGTTTTACGGTGTGATCTCCGGACTGGGCGTAGGTTTCATCTACCCCAGCATGATGGCCTATGTGGTGCGCCTCTTCCCGGACCGGTCCGGACTGGCCTCCGGACTGGGCACCGCCGCCTACGGCTCAGGCGCCATTTTGTGGGCCCCTACCGCTGCGGCGCTGATGGAGGGTGTGGGCATGGACCGGGCCTTTCAGGTGCTGGGCATCCTCTTTGCCGTGATCATTTTGGTCGGCTCCCTGCTTCTGACTGATCCGCCCGAGGGTTTTCAGGCTGCAATGGAGCCCAAGAGCAGCGGAGAGCAGGGAGGGGCCGCCGACCTGAGACGGGGCCAGATGGTGCGCACCGGAACCTTCTGGAAGATGGTTGTGGTGTTCACCTGCGGCCTGGTGGCCGGCGTCATCGTCATCAGCCAGGCCTCTCCCATCCTCCAGCAGTCCCTGGGCTATTCCTCCTCCAGAGCGGCCCTTTTCGTCAGCGTGTTTGCCGCCTGCAACATGGCCGGACGCTTTCTGTGGGGCAGCCTGTCGGACAAGCTGGGACTGGTCAATACCGCCGGTGCGGTCTTTGTGCTGTGCATCCTGTCCATGGGCCTGCTGGCCGTGGTGGGGCAGGAGGTGTTGGTGCTGGTGCTGATGGGCGTGGCGGCTTCCTGCTATGGCGGCCTGGCCTCCATCCTCACACCCCTCACCGCCCGGATGTTCGGCCCCCGGTACATCACGGAAAACTACGGTGTGATGTATGTGGTGTTCGGTCTGGCCAGCCTGATCGGGCCCAGTTTGGCCACTACCTTTAAAACCATGGGAGGGGGAAGCTATACCGGAGCCTATGTCACTGCCGCGGTGCTGGCAGCGGTGGGCCTGGTCCTCTCCCGATTCCTGAAACCTGTGTCCCGCAAAGGAGAATGATATGGAACTAAGTAAAGTACGTACCATGGAGCAGATCATCGCCAGCTTCAAGGACGGCCAGACCATCGCCATCGGCGGCCAGACCAATCACTATATGCCGGAACGGCTGATTGATTGTGTGCTGGAGAGCGGGGCCAAGCATCTGACGGTGTACTCCATCGATTCCAGCGACCCCGGCATGGGCATCAGCCGCATCATTGAGGCCGGGCGGGTGGACAAAATGATCACCACCCATGTGGGGACCAATCCCCGTACCAATGCCCGTATTCAGGACGGCTCCCTGAAGGCCGAGCTTATCCCCATGGGTACCTTCATCGAGCGCATCCGCTGCGGCGGCATGGGCCTGGGAGGCGTGCTCACCAAGACCGGCCTGGGTACCGTGGTGGAGGAGGGCAAGCAGATCATCGAGGTTGATGGTCAGAAGTACCTGCTGGAAACCGCGCTCCACGCTGACGTGGCCCTGACTCGCTGCCGGAAGGCCGATCCTCTTGGCAACCTGGCCTATCGGGGCAGCAGCGGCCACGCCTCCCACCCGGTCATCGCCACCTGCGCCGACCTGTCCATCGTGGAGTGCGATCACTTCTGCGATCTGGGTGAGATCGGCCCGGATGAAGTAAAGGTGCCTGGTATGTTCGTGGACATGATTCTGGTGTAAGGAGGGGGAGCAGATGGACAACAGAAACTTTATCGCCAAGCGGGCTGCTGCCTACTTCAAACCCGGCGACGTGGTCAACCTGGGCATCGGTATCCCCAGCCTCTGCGGCAGCTATGCCGCCGAAGGGGTGCTCTTCCAGAGCGAGAATGGCTTTATCGGCATCGGCGCCACAGTGAATGAGGGCCTGATGATGAACGAGCGGTTCGTCAATGCCGGCGGCGTAAACTTTATCCCTGTCCCTGGCGCCAGCGCCTTCGATGTGGCCATGTCCTTCGGTGTCATCCGGTCCGGTCGGCTGGCTGCCACCGTGCTGGGCGGCCTTCAGGTATCCGCCAACGGTGATCTGGCCAACTGGGCTTCTCCCGGTCGTGCCTTTGGCATGGGAGGCGCCATGGACCTGTGCAACGGCGCCCGGAAGGTGATTGTGGCCATGGATCTGGTGGCTAAAAACGGTGCGCCCAAGGTGGTCAACCAGTGCACCATGCCCCTCACGGCCATCCACTGCGTGGACCACATCGTTACCGACCGCTGTGTCATCAACGTGACCCCGGAGGGTCTGGTGCTGGCCGAGATCCGCAAGGGTCATACCGTGGAAGAAATTCAGGCCGCTGTGGAGTCTAAGCTTCTGGTGGCCCCTGATCTGATTGTAATGGAGGAAGATTGATATGGCAAAACCGCTGAGCAAGACGGTGGTCGTGGCCTACGGCCGCTCCGCTGTAGCTAAATCCGGTAAGAAGGGCGCTCTGCGTCAGCTTCATCCCATCGACATGGGCGGCCTGGTGCTGAAGGGTGTTATGGAGAAGATCCCCCAGCTGGACCCCGCTCTGGTGGAGGATGTGATCCTGGGCTGCGCCATCCCCGAGGCCAAGCAGGGCCTCAACCCTGCCCGCCTGGTGGCCGCCCGGGCCGGACTGCCCTACACCGCCTGCGGCCTCACCGTGGACCGCTTCTGCTCCTCCTCTCTCCAGGCTGTGGCCCTGGCTGCCTGGCAGATTGAGGCCGGACAGGCCGACTGCATCGTGGCCGGCGGCATTGAGTCCATGACCGCTCTGCCCATGACTCTGGACCGCAGCGGCGACATGAACCCCTGGCTGCTGGAGCACGACCCCAATCAGTACATCTCCAACGGCGAGACCGCTGAGAATGTGGCTGAGAAGTACAACGTCACCCGGGAGGAGATGGACGCTCTGGCCCTGGCCAGCCATCAGAAGGCGGCTCATGCCCAGGACGCCGGTTACTTTGACGATCAGATCATCCCTCTGCCCGGCGTGGATGCCGAGGGCAATCCCATCGTCTTTGACAAGGACCAGGGCATCCGCCGTGACACCAGCATGGAGAAGATGGCTTCCATGAAGCCCTGCTTCCGGGAGAATGGCCGGGTCACCGCCGCCACCTCTTCCCAGACCAGCGACGGCGCTGCCTTCCTGGTGCTCATGAGCCGGGACAAGGCCGCTGAGCTGGGCATCAAGCCTCTGGCCTCCTTCCTGGGCTTCTGCGTGGGCGGTCTGGACCCCGCCTATATGGGTCTGGGTCCCATCTACGCCGTGCCCAAGGTGATGGAGTATACTGGCCTCACCGTGAACGATATGGACGTGATCGAGCTCAACGAGGCCTTTGCCGCTCAGGTCAGCCCCTGCATCAAGGAACTGGGCATGGATCCTGCCAAGGTCAACCCCAACGGCGGCGCCATGGCTCTGGGTCATCCTCTGGGCGCTACCGGCGCGGTACTGTCCTGCAAGGCCATCTCTGAGCTGCACCGCACCGGCGGCAAGTACGCCCTGGTGACCATGTGCATTGCCGGCGGCATGGGCGCGGCCGGTATCTTCAAAGCGGAATAAATTGACACAACAATTATTATATTGACCATTTTATGGAGGTATTGATTATGGGTAAGCCTTTGGCCGATTATGTGAAGCTCCCCCAGCTGGACGAGTACAAGGAGTGGTTCAAGGATTTCGCGGACCTGTACCGTGAGGACGGCATCCTGCAGGTGACCTGGAAGACCAACGACGGCCCCATGCACCACAGCGGTATGTCCCACCGGGCCATCAGCCAGCTGGTGCGCATCCTGTCCCTGGACAACCAGAATGAGATCATCATCTTCACCCACATCGGCGACAGCTGGATGACCGAGTCCGATCCCAACGGCTGGGAGACCTATTCCAAGCTGCCCACCGAGCGGTTCCAGCACCAGTATTTTGACGACACCAACCTGATCAAGAACATGATCTTCGATCTGGATGTGCCCACCATCGGTGTGCTGCCCGGCCCAGGCTTCCACTGGGACTCCGCCATGCTCAGCGACATCACCATCTGCTCCGATGATACCTGGATCGAGGTGCCCCACGCCCACGGCGGCCTGGTGCCCGGCGACGGCATGGGCCTGATGGCTCAGCACTATTTCGGCACCAAGCGGGGCAACTACTACATGATGACCGCCCGTCAGTGGACTGCCCAGCAGATGCTGGACTGGGGCATGGTCAGCGAAGTGGTGCCCAAGGATCAGGTTATGGCCCGCGCCTGGGAGATCGCCCGGATGCTCAAGACCATGCCTTACGAGAACCGCACCATCATGTCCAACTTGGCCAAGCGTCCTCTGAAGAAGCTGCTGGTGGAGGACCTGAAGCTGCACACTGTGTCCGAGCAGTACGGCTCTCTGCTGCGTATCGCTGCCGGCGACATGGGCGACCGCAACGCCGCCCAGCAGGACGAGAAGTACATCAGCCAGACCAACGACTGGCGTTACTGCCACGACTGGATGCAGCAGCCCCCCACCCGGGAGAGCTGGGCCGGCTTCCGTACCAAGCCCATCGAGTGGTTCAAGGAAGTGGAGGCCGGTCGGGAGGTCAACCCCTTCGATCCCAGCCGTCCGGTGAAGCCCTATCGCCCCGACGAGAAGTAAGCCAAAGACCGGAACAATTTACATATTGGAGGTTACTGTAATGGGAAAGCCTATGGCTGATTACGTCAAGCTGCCCGAGTTTGACGAGTATAAAGAGTGGTTTAAGGACTTCGCCGATCTGAAGCGTGAGGACGGCATCGTCCAGGTCACCTGGAAGACCAACGATGGCCCCATGCACCACAGCGGTATGTCCCACCGGGCCATGAGCCAGCTGACCCGCTGGCTGAGCCTGGACTATAAGAACGAGATCATCATCTATACCCACATCGGCGACAACTGGATGATCGAGTCGGACGCCAACGGCTGGGAGACTTACTCCAAGCTGCCCACCGAGCGGTTCCAGCACCAGTATTTTGACGATACCAACCTGATCAAGAACATGATCTTTGATCTGGACGTGCCCACCATCGGCGCCATCCCCGGCCCCGGCTTCCACTGGGATTCCGCCATGCTGTGCGACATCACCCTGTGCTCCGAGGACACCAAGATGGAGGTGCCCCACGCTCAGGGCGGCCTGGTACCCGGCGACGGCATGGGCCTGATGTGCCAGCACTTTTTCGGGACCAAGCGTGGCAACTACTATATGATGACCTCCCGCCAGTTCACTGCCCAGCAGATGCTGGACTGGGGCATGGTCAACGAGGTGCTGCCCAAGGGTAAGGTGCTGGAGCGGGCCTGGGAGATCGCCCGGATGTGGAAGACCATGCCCTACGAAAACCGCACCATCATGTCCAACCTGGCCAAGCGTCCTCTGAAGAAGCTGCTGGTGGAGGACCTGAAGCTGCACACCGTGTCTGAGCAGTATGGTTCTCTGCTGCGGGTGGCCGCCGGGGAGCTGGGCGACGAGAATTCCGCCCAGCAGGATGAGAAGTACATCAGCCGCGTGAACGACTGGCGTTACGCCACCCACGACATGGAGCAGCCCCAGACCGCCGAGAGCTGGCGCACCATGCCCCAGAAGGCCAACCAGTGGTGGCAGAAGGTCAAGGCTGGAGAGATCGAGAATCCCTTCGTCTTTGAGCACAGCAACGAGCCGGAAGGCTACGAATTTTAATCCAACAGGGAAGAAGGGGCCGTATCCGGCCTCTTTTTCCCATACCTGTTTCCTAAACCGTGCCGGATGCCGGCGTGGAACCATGAAAAAGGAGTGGAACTGAAATGGCAAAGACCATCATTACCGCCGCGCTGACCGGCGCGGTCACCCCCGCGGGTTACAAGATCCCCGAAACCCCCCAGCAGATCGCCGACGAGGCCTATGACGCCTGGAAGCTGGGCGCCGCTGTGGTCCACCTGCATATGCGTGCCGACGACGGCCTGGGCGCTATGGACAAGGAGAAGTTCCGTGAGACCATCCGCCTGATCCGCAGCCACAAGGACTGTGACGTCATCATCAACTGCACCTCCTCCGGCGCCTCTCCCCAGCATCCCGCCACCGATGAGGAGCGCATGGCTCACCACAAGGAGCTGCCCGGTATTGAGATGGGCTCCTACGACGCTGGTTCCTTCAACTGGATGCCCGGCGGTGTGTTCATCAACTCCCCCCAGTTCCTCCAGCAGCTGGGCGACCTGTACATGGAGAAGGGCACCAAGCCGGAGATCGAGATTTTTGACGCCGGTATGCTGGGTGTCACCGACTACTTTGTGAAGAAGGGCCACCTGCCCACTCCCTGCCACTATCAGTTCTGCCTGGGCGTGCTGGGCGGTATGCCTGCCACCGTGGAGAACCTGCTCTATCTGGTAAATCACATCCCCGCCGGTTCCACCTGGTCCGCCTTCGGTGTGGGCAAGGGTCATTTGCCCATCATGTTCGCGGCCCTGGCCCTGGGCGGCCACATCCGTGTGGGCATGGAGGACAATGTGGTCTTTGGCGTGGACGAGAACGGCAAGAAGATCATGGCCACCAACCATATGCTGGTGGAGCGTGCCGTGGCCGCTGTCAAGGCCTTCGGCAATACCCCCGCTACCCCCGCCGAGGCCCGCCAGATCCTGGGCATCCCCGCCTTTGACGGCGAGAAGGTCCGCGCCGCTCTGGGGATCGACTGATATGAAGATCCAGAGCGTACTGGGCCCGGTGGACACGTCGGAACTGGGCCAGGTGCTGATGCACGAGCATCTGACCTGTGCCGACTGGTCCATGCGGATGAACTTCGGTTCCCGCTTCTATGAAGCGGACAAGGTTACCGAGATGTCCTGCGGGATGCTGGGCAAGGCAGCACAGCAGGGTGTGGCCACCGTGGTGGACGGCACGCCTGTAAACCTGGGCCGTGACATTCACTTGATGCGGGATGTGGCCCGCCGTACAGGACTGAACATCATCGCCTCTACCGGCTTCTACTATCAGGAGGAGCCCTGGCTGGGCTTCCGGGACGAGGAGCAGATCTACGACCTGCTGATGGGCGACTGCACCGATGGTATTCAGGGTACCGACAGCAAGCCGGGCATCCTGAAGGCGGGTGTAGCCCGGGCCGGGGTGACGCCTCTGCTCCGCAAGGTACTCCACGCCACCGGCCGTGTGGCCGCCGAGACCGGACTGCCCATCTTCTGCCACCATGATCCCGCCGTCCGCAGCGGCGGGGAGATTCTGGACCTGTTCGAGAGCTGCGGCGTGCCCGCAAACCGGGTGATCCTGGGTCACAGCGGCGACACCACCGAGCTGGAATACCTCACCGCCATGCTGGAGCGGGGCTGCTGGCTGGGCATGGACCGCTTCGGATTCTGCGACCGGGACCTGGGGCTGGAGCCCCGGGTGGACACCATTGCCCGGCTGTGCGAACTGGGCTGGGGGAACAAGCTGCTCCTCAGCCACGATCTGGCCGCCTATCTGGCCTTCTGGGACAGCTGGGAGACCACCAAAAACAGCGATTACCTCCATCTGGAGGAGGACTTCACCTTCATCCACCGTCGGGTACTGCCCGCTCTGCGGGAGCGGGGCCTGGAGCCCGCCGTGGTGGACGGCCTGCTGACGGCCAATCCCAGAATCTTCTTTGAAGGAACTTCCAGTCACTAATGAGTGTTCCTTATTTTCCCCCTTACTAAATCCTTTCCCTCATCAGGCAGGCACGGGACCGGAGCCACGGTCCCGTGCCTGCCGCTTTTTTGCGGATAAAAGTACCAAACGCTCAAGGACGGGAGGGGTCCAATCTGTCTTTTTGTGTGAACCGATGGTTGAAACGTACGGTTTTCTAATGTATACTAAACGTCAGAGAATATGGCCCTTCGGGCCCACAGAATGGAAAGGTGAATCAAATGGAACAGTCAAAGGTCCACGCACTGGCTGTCACAGCCGCCCGTGCCCGCCTGCTGGCGATGGACATGGTGCATGACGCGGCCTCCGGCCACATCGGCGGCTCCCTGTCCTCCATGGACATCATTACCACCCTGTACGGTCATGTGATGCGGGTAGATCCCGCCAATCCCCGGGACCCTGACCGGGACCGTTTCGTGCTGTCCAAGGGACACTGTACCCCCGCACTCTATCCCAATCTGGCTCTGAAGGGCTTTTTCCCCGTGGAAGATCTGAAACTTTTCCGCTCCATCAAGGGCGAGATGTCCGGTCATGCCGAAATGCATCACATTAAGGGCGTGGATATGTCCACCGGCTCTCTGGGTCAGGGCATCTCCGCCGCTGTGGGGATGGCTCTGGCGGGTAAGGCCGATCAGAAGAACTATCGTGTGTATGCTCTGCTGGGCGACGGCGAGATCGAGGAGGGTCAGGTGTGGGAGGCTGCCATGTCCGCGGCCAAGTACCGCCTGGACAACCTGTGCGCCATTGTGGACGTCAACGGCCTGCAGATCGACGGACCCACGGCTGAGGTCATGCCCTCCGAGCCCCTGGACAAGAAGTTTGAGGCCTTCAACTGGAATGTGATCCATGTGGACGGCCACGACTTCAACGCCCTGGAAGAGGCGTTTAACGCCGCCGCTGCCTGCAAGGGCAGGCCCACCGTGCTGCTGGCCAAGACCATCAAGGGCAAGGGCGTTTCCTTCATGGAGGGGGACTACGGCTGGCATGGCAAGGCGCCCAATGATGAGCAGTATGAAAAGGCCCATGCGGAGCTGGCTGCGACGCTGGCGGAACTGGAGGGAAAATAAGCCATGAGTGAGAAGATCGCCACCCGCGTGGCATATGGTAAGGCCCTGGCCGAGCTGGCCGACCAGTATCCTAATCTGGTAGTGCTGGACGCCGACCTGTCCGGCTCCACCCAGAGCGCCTTTTTTGCCAAGGCCCACCCTGAGCGTTTTTACAACATGGGTATTGCTGAGGCCAACATGACCGGCGTGGCCGCCGGTTTGGCTACCTGCGGCAAAATGCCCTATACCCATACTTTTGCCATGTTTGCCACCGGTCGAGCCTATGAGCAGGTCCGTAACTCCGTGGCCTATCCCCGTCTCAACGTGAAGATCGTGGGTTCCCACGGCGGCCTGTCCGTGGGTGAGGACGGCGCCACCCATCAGTGCATCGAGGACTATGCCCTCATGCGTACCATTCCTAACATGATGGTGGTCTCTCCCTGCGATGGCCCCGAGATGCGTCTGGCAGTCAAAGCTCTGTTGGACTATGACGGACCGGCCTATCTGCGGCTTGGCCGTCTGGCGGTGGACAGCATTACTGATGAGGTCCCCGGTTACTCCTTCCAGCTGGGCAAGGGCTCCATGCTGCGGGACGGCGCCGACGTTACCGTTATCGCTACCGGCATGATGGTCCAGATGGCCTATGCTGCCGCTGAAAAGCTGGCAGAGGAGGGCATCTCCGTCCGGGTCATCGATATGCACACCATCAAGCCTCTGGACGGCGAGATCGTGCTGAAGGCTGCTCTGGAGACCCGCTGCATCGTCACCTCTGAGGAGCACACCGTCCTCAACGGCCTGGGCTCCGCAGTGGCGGAATTCCTGGCCGAGCACTGCCCGGTGCCTGTGGTGCGCCACGGCGTCAACGATGAGTTTGGCCGCTCCGGCGCGGCCAAGGCGGTGCTGGAGGCCTACGGCCTTACCACCGAGGGTATCATCGAGAAGGTACGGCAGGCCCTGAAACTGAAGAAATGAGCGACATCCGACTGATCTGCCTGGACATGGACGGTACCCTGCTGGACGACGATCACGCTACTGTGCCCCCCAGAAATGTGGCCGCTCTCCGGGCGGCGGCGGAGCGGGGGGCGGCGGTGACCATCGCCAGCGGCCGGGCCTGGTCCCTGCTGCGGGCGGTGGACGCTCAGATCGGTGTTACCCGGTACGCCGTGCTGTCCAACGGCGCGGCGGTGCTGGATGTGGCCACGGGGGAATGGATTTACCGCCGGCCCATGGAGCCAAACGCCCGCCGTACCATTCTCACCCTGCTGTTGGACTGGGGCCTGCCCTTTGAGGTCTACTGCGAGGGGGAGAACTATATCCAGGCCGACCGCACCGAGCAGGTGGTGGGCAGCGCCTTGTCTCCGGAGTTTGCCCAAGTGCTGCGGACCTGCTCCCACTTTCCGGAGGACCTGAACGCCGCCCTGGAGGGCAAGGCGGTGGAGAAGATCCACATCTTCCATGTGCCTCCGGAGCGCCGGCAGGAGCTGCTGGACGCGGTGGAGGCCTGCGGCCCTCTGGCGGTGACCACCTCCTTTGGGGAGAACATGGAACTCACCGCCCCAGGCGTCAATAAAGGCTCGGCGGTTCAGGCCCTGTGTGCCCGGCTGGGGCTGGGGCCGGATCAGGTCATGGCCTTCGGTGATGCAGGCAACGACCTGGAGCTGCTGAGCTGGGCAAGCTGGTCCTTTGCCATGGCCAATGCCAGCGATGAGGCCAAGGCCGCCGCGCGCTATATCACCGGCACCAACCGGGAGGGCGGTGTCGGTATGGCTGTGGAACAGTATCTGCTGAATACATAATCAAACGGCGCATGACCATTGTCATGCGCCGTTTTTCCTCATAGTTGATTTTAGCGGGCGACGGAAGAGAAGTCGGGCTGCTGTTCCGGTTCGGTCTGACGGATTTTATGAAGGTATCGCAGCAGGAAGAACAGGGTGATAACCAGGCAGATTCCCTCGGAGAACAGGGGAGAGAGCCAGATGCCCGTATCGCCCAGCACTTTGGACAGGACCACCAGGCAGCCGGAGATGAGCACCAGGCCTCGGCCAAAGGAAATAGTGAGAGCAGGGAAGGGGTGCTCTATGGCGGTAAAGAAGCCGGAGATCAAGACGTTAAAGCCCATAAGCAGGAAGGCGGGAGCATAGAGCCGGAGCGCATTGACGGTGTATCCGAAGAGCGGATCGGCCGGCTCCAGAAAGAGGCCTACAATGGGACCGGCCAGCAGCTGGCAGATGATGAAGAAGCCTACTCCTGCCACTGCCACCAGCTTGATGCCGTAAGACAGGAATTTGTGGCACAGGGGCCGCTGTCCCGCGCCAAGATAGAAGCTGGACAGAGGCTGGACCCCGTGGGCAGTGCCGATCATGGTCATGAGCACCAGAGTGTTGACATAGCTGATGATGGTGTACGAGGTGAGGGCGGCCTCGCCGGACACCTGCAGGATAGTCTGATTGAACAGAAAAATGACCAGGCCGTTGGAGAACTCGCTGAGTCCGTCGGAGGTACCCAAGGGGATGATCCGGCGGTAAGCTCCAAAGTCGGGCTTGAAACGGCCAAAGCGCAGAGGGTTGGGGTGGCGCACGAAGTAGATGACAAAGATCACAGTGGAGGTGACCTGAGACAAGCCGGTGGCCAGAGCCGCACCCCACACGCCCCAGTGGAAGTGCATCACAAACACATAGTCCAGCACCACATTCATAATGGCACAGGACAGTACGCCGATGGTGCTGACGTGAGGGGCGCCGTCTGCCTTCACCTGAACCTCAAGGTTGTAAGACACGGTAAAAAAGACGGAGAAGCAGGCGATAATACCTACATATTCCTTTACCAGCGGCAGCAAATCCCCGGTGGCGCCCAGGAACAGGGCCACGCGCTCCAGGTTCAGCAGCACGACTGCCGTCAGGACCAGAGACAGAACAATGACCACTGCCAGGTTCTGATTAAAGTAGTTGCGGGCTTTCTCCTCGTCCCCTTGGCCCAGAGACAGGGACAGGACGGTGGAGGTGCCGGTGGCCAGCAGGATGCCGATGGTGAAGATGAGCGACACGAATGGCATGGACAGATTCACTGCCCCCAGAGCGTGGCTGCCCACGCCGTGAGCAACGAAAATGCCGTCCACCATGGTGTACAGGGAGAAGATCCACATGGAGACGATGGATGGAACGGTAAACTTGAAAAACTTAGCAACCAGATTCACAGGTAAAACCTCCTCTTACTGGGGATATCATAAACCCTCGTACCATCCGAAAGTCAAGAGCGGGAGGCAAAAAAGTTGAAAGAATTTTATCAGATCCATGAGTTGGCCAAATTGTTCGACCTGTGTCCCGATACTCTGCGCTATTATGAGGAGAAGGGACTGCTTCACCCGGTGCGGGGAGAGAACCGCTACCGGATGTACGGCATTCAAGATGTGTGTACTCTGAATATCATTCGCTCACTGCGGGAGCTGGATCTGCCCACCCGGGAGATCGGCGCTTATCTGAAGCGGCGGAGCGTGGGGGAGACCCTGGAGCTGCTGGACCGGGAGGAGGCGCTGCTCAAGCGCCGGATGGAGGAATTGGAGTCCGCCCGGAAGGAAGCGGCAGAACGTCGGGCACGGCTGGAGCACTACCGCACGGTAGAGGCCGAATGCGTAGAGTTGGTCCGGGAACCGGAGCGGCCCTACGTCTTTCTGGAGAAGGATTTTATCTTGGAGAAGGAAGTGGACTTCCAGCTCAAGCGGCTGGAACAGCGGCACCAGGACTACATCCAGGTCATTGGCAGCCAGTGTATGGGGGCCCAGGTGGATGAGGAAAGTCTGAAAAATGGGATCTTCAATCACTTTTCCCGGGTCTTTTTCCTCACCAGCTCTGGACTGCCCTACGATGATATACTGCCCGGAGGTGAATATGCCCGGCTGTACTATCGGGGCGAATATGACCGGATGGAAGAGCATCTGGGAACGCTGCTGACGGGAATCCAGGCGGCCGGGCGGATACCAGAGGGGGCGCCACTGGAACTCTACCGCATCGACGCCCACGACACCAACCGTCCGGAGGAGTACGTCACCGAACTTCAGGTGAGGGTCTGTGCCCTGTGACCCTGGATTTGATATGGTGCCTCAAGGCAGGACAAGAAACTTTTTACAGCAGCAGCACGTCTATGACATGACGGGACTCCCGTCAGATGCAGCGTTTGGCAGGAGGAGATACACATGAAAAGAATTGGTACGACTGCTGTTGTTCTGACGCTTTTATCTGCAATGTGCCTGAGCGGCTGTTCACAGGCTCAGTCCAATGCCGTGGATACCAACAGTCCCAGCATTGAGACACCATCCCCCACTCCGTTGCAAAGTGAAGTGCCAGCCTCGCCGGAGCCAATGGATGAGATCTATCCCGTGAGTACCCAGGAGGAGGCAGCTCAGATCCTGGAGCGGGCATATGAAGGATTTGTGCAGGAAGTGACCTTCCGCTTTACGCAGGAAGACCTGCCCTTTCAGGAGCGTTCCATTCTGCTCCAGAACGCGTCCAATGAGGGGTTGAGCGCCCGGCCGGAGCTGAAATATGCCTACGCCCTGGAATGTACGGAAGGAGTGGAGGGGACGGTCTGTAAGATTTCGTATATGCCGTATAAGCTGGGGTATCCGAACGGCGAACCGGAGGGAGCCGTGGAAATCAATACCCTTGTGGAATTGGTGAAGGCGGCGGACGCCGCTCTTAGTGAGGAAGAGATTCCTATTGTGATCCGGAACCCGGAACTGCTGGTAGATGATATGCAGCGTGCTCTGCAGTTGGCGGGGTATGGCTATATATTGTATACGCTCAACAGCGACGCCACGGCAATCCAAGCTTTTCCAAGCGATTCTGAAACGATTGAGCAGAGTGTTGGGAAGATACAGGAGATCCAGAGCATCGCAAAAGAGACTGCGGCGACAATCCTGACCGATACCATGGATGATGAGGAAAAGCTTAAGGCTATTTATCGCTTTATTGTGGAAAATACCACGTATGACTACCGATATTATCAGAGCCCGGACACGCTGCCCTATGAATCCAGGACAGCTTTTGGACCATTGCAGAACGGAACGGCCATCTGCGGCGGGTTTTCCTGGGCATTTCGTGTGCTTTGTGAAGAGGCCGGCATCCCCTGCTGGAACGTCACAGGTACCGGAGCAGGGGAGGAGCATATGTGGAATTGCGCTCTGCTGGATGGTGAATACCGCTACTTTGATACGACCTGGGACGCGGGACGCCCGGATGAGAGCCAGTGGAGGTATTTTGGACGAACGGAAGAGGAAATCTCCCAGGATCATTTCTGGGGAATCGGCCAGAAGGAGTTGATACAGGGGCTGACCCAATCATAAGATTGGGACAAGGCTTTGCTGTATAGGGACAAACATTGTCGGAATACAGTGGGACCATGGAGGTGTGACAAATGATTCCTGCATGGATCCTGCTGCTACTCAATCAGGTTTTCTTTACGCTTCGCCTGTCCGGCGGGGGAAACGGCTCCTTTCCCCGACCGTTGAAAGCGGAAGAGGAACGCCGGTATCTGGAACAGGCTGCTCAGGGCGATCTGGAGGCCCGCAACAAATTGATCGAGCACAATCTGCGCTTGGTGGCCCACATTGTTAAGAAGGACTATTGCAAACGACTAATTCGCCCCGTTGAAAATGGACTGAAGCCTGCTGCCCCAGTCTCAGATAGATCTCTAAATGGATTTGCTTGTCATTGCTTTGCTCCAGCACCACAATATGATCCAGAATCGTTGCCACAACTTCAGAGTGAATCCCGTTTGTAAAATCCAGTTCCTCCCAGAGTGCTTTTTCCAGCGCTTCGGCGTTTATCTCCGTTCCTTTTTGGACTTGCTCCTGCTGTTGCAGGGTCGCCTTTTGTTCCTCCAGGGCGGAGATCTGGCGGTTGAATCGGTCATTACGCACCTTGAACTCTGAAAGGGTAATGGCATCCGCCATACTCAGCTCCAGCAGCTTATCTTTCTTCTCCTCAATCTGACTGATCTGCACCTCGATTCGCCCGATCTGCGCAGAGTAGTCCACGCTGTTGTTGGTTTCCCCGATACTGTTCAGCACCAGCCGGATAATCTGTGCTTTCTCTGTTACCACTTTTTGAAACAGGTCTGCCAAAACGAGATCCACTTCATCGCTGCGAACAGACGGCAGGCTGCAGGCATCCTTCCCCTTTTGGCGGTACATTTTGCATCTCCAGAACTCCCGCACACCCTTTTGGGTTTTGAAGGACTGTCGTTGGAGGCTGGTGCCATGGATACCGCAGACGATTTTTCCACTATAAGCATAGCGGTTATGATAGCTGGTGGATTTTGTCCGAACCTCTCTGCTGCGCTGCTTGAAGATGGCATTGGCCCGATCCCACAATTCTTCTGACACAATGGCCGGGATATTGGGGTCTGGATACATGACCCATTCGCTTTCCTCCAAAAAGGCTTTCTTCTTGGTACGATAGTCCAGCGTCTGGGTTTTGTTCCCACAGTACCACCCCTTGTATTTGGGGTTGGTCAGCATGTGTTTGATGGTCAGCTGATTGAACTCATTGCCCAACAGACTGGTGTGTCCCCGCCGGGTCAGCTCCTGGGCGATTTTTCGGATTCCATACTTGCCGGTGGCATAAAGTTCAAAAACGAGCTTCACTGCCTCGGCCTGTTCCGGGATGATGGTCAGTTTGCAGTCCTTCTTGTCATAGCCCCACAGTCGGTTGTTGCCCAGCACATGGCCGTTCTTGATGGACTGCCGAAAGCCAAATTTCAGGCGTTCAGACAGCTTCCGCACCTCATCCTGGGCCACGCCTGCCATGACCACCAAACGAAACTCGCTGTCGGTATCCAGGGTGTTGATGTTGTCGTTCTGAAAGAGGACACCCACATTGGCATCCAGCAGCTCCTGTGTATACTGGATGCTGTCCAGCGTGCTTCTGGAAAAACGGGAAATCTCTTTGGTGATGATGAAGTCAAACAGCCCCCTGTGGGCATCGTCAATCATACGCAGAAAGCTCTCCCGCTTATAGGTACTGGTGCCGGAAATACCTTCATCCACATAGCCTTGCACGAACGTCCAGTTTGGGTTTTTCTGAATGAACTCCGTATAATACTGAACCTGGTTTTCCAGGCTTCCTTGCTGTTCCACCTTTTCCGTGGATACACGGGCATAATATGTAACCCGCAGGGGCAGGTCATAGATTGACCTGCCCATTCGCATTTGCTCTCGCAGCTTTCTAATAGTCATCATGCCGCTGATCCTCCTTTGGGTTTTGTAAAGGTTTATCCTCAGCATAATGGGTAAAATGCTTTCTGTCAAAAAACCGAGAGCAGCTGGCAGAGAGATAGAGATCCTCTGAGATCATATTCCGCTGCCACAATCGTTTCAAAAGAATCAGCCCAACCTCACGGTCAATCTCATTCATGGCCAAACCTCCTCTCGTTACCTTATGCAATCCGGGCAAACGCTATGATGTAATTGCTTTCAAAGTCACATGAACGCACTGGCAACTTGCGCTGCCAGTGCGTGGTATCTGACTTTGAATATGAT
This sequence comes from Flavonifractor sp. An9, assembly GCF_002161245.1. Lineage (NCBI taxonomy): Bacteria > Bacillati > Bacillota > Clostridia > Eubacteriales > Oscillospiraceae > Flavonifractor > Flavonifractor sp. An9. Next base: position 109,042 of record NZ_NFHC01000006.1, on the reverse strand, counting down.
TGTCATACTCGTCGCCACATTTATCGAACCCCTGGCGAAGTGGGAACATGGCAGGTTGTCCGTGGCGAGGACGATTCATAACTCCACAGCGTCGGTCGTACCGTGCGCCGCAGGGTTCCCCCTCTTACGTGGGAGGCCACCGTTTGGAAGTACCATTATATCTGTGCTGCACTCCTCCTGAATGTGCCATAGTCATCCAGGCGTATCGCTTATAGATCGCTCTTATCGGCATATCCGATGGTCATGGCGGTAAACGAAAGATTGCATTGGCACAGTGACGTACCTGCTCATGCTGCCGATATTCCATTATCAAGGTTCACCGAGAAGTAAAAACCCCTCTACTAACAAGGACATCTGGAGACCAAAAGTACACCCAAAACAGAAAAATTTCTCAATAAAATTTTCGACAAATTACGCACATTCGGCATTCTGTTTGACCGTAATGAAGTAATCTCATTGAGTGAATGTTAATCCTGCAACAGGATTTCTTTCAGCTTTTGTTTTCCAAGCATGATGCTTTTGCGAACCGCCGATTTATAAACCCCTTCTGCCTCGGCAATCTCGTCCAAAGTCATATCCATGAAGTAGTAAGCGTAAATCCGCTCTGCCTGCTTTCTGGGGATAGAGCGCAGGGCCTTATAAAGCGCCTCATTCTGAATGTGCTTTATCGTTTCATCCTCCGGCCCAGGCTGATGATCTGCGATATGCGCTTCGATACCAGGATCAGAATCCAAGGACACTACGTCCCCGTTACGAGTTCTGCGCTTTTCCAGCGCCTGCTCTGCCAATCGGTACTCCTCAAACACAGCGTCAATCTTATAGGAAACAGGATATTCGGAATATGTAGAATCCAGATGGGGATATTCTTTTCTCAAATCAATAAATTTCATAGTAGCAACTCCTTTGAAATGTTTTGGAAAATTCAAAGGAGCCGCTACGGATAAGCGGCTATGGAGGGATGCCAGTGCGATGTGAACCAATCAAATTGCGAATAAAAAAAGGCATATCGAATCTCATCGTTTTTACGACAAAATTCGATATGCCTGACACAGACAAGTTCCTGAGAGCCCGGTCTGTCAAATAAAAAAAGAAAAGAGGATTTTCTATTCCGTTTTGGGAGACGGCTTAGAAAATCCTTTTTACCATACCGCTGGTTATGCAGTTGTTTTACTTTAACAAGAACAGCGCACTGGCATCACTCTTTCTGTAAACTTTTAGTATATCATATAGTTGCGGTCGAAAGAATGATAACACAGTCGGAAGGTCGAAATTTGCTGATAAATGGAAAGAAAATGGTATTTTTACTGAAATTAGGTTTAATTCATATTGCGTTTCCTGCGCTCCCACGCTAAAATGGTGGCAGACAGAACAACAGGAGGAGGTTTGAGCGACATGAAATATCTTCTGTACCGATCCCCTGGAAGCATAGAGAAGGATGTGACAAAACACGAGCTGGTGGCCGTGGAATTTGGCACGGACATCTACGAAGTCACGGAGGTGCTGATTAAAGCAGCGGCCCAAGACCTGGCAGGAATGCCGGAATACGAAGGGTGCCAGACTGCTGCCTATGCTCCCGAACCGTTAAAGCCGTTCCGTAAGGTCAAACGCTACGACTACGAGATGATGGGTATTGTCTATCCTACTCATGGGGATGAAAATATCTTGATCGACTATGGAGTTGCAGAAAGACCTGAATAAAACGCAAAAAGGGAAACCCGGATTCAGTCCAGGTTTCCCTTTTGCATTGTGTCATAATTTCTATTTATAGCCGCCCTCGCAGCTCCGTCCAGCTGGTGGCAGTCTCCAGCTCCACACCGGCGTTAAGTGCTTTGAAATGCTCCTTGCCGCAGTGGATTTTCAACTGCTCGCTGGTTTTCAGGTGCATAAAGCTGGTGTCGCCCTTGGTTTCCAGGACAAAGTACAGCTTTTCCTCGCCGTTCTTGTTGAGATATACCGCCCAGTCGGGATTGTAGGTGCCGATGGGGGTTTCAATTTTGAAGCGGCTGGGAATCTTGAAGAACATCTTCACATCCGGGTCATTGTCTAGGGCCACGGCAACCGGCTTCTCCACTGTGGAGCTGTCGTAAACCACATAGTCATAGACGCTGTGTTCTACCTTGACTGCATTCCGATCCAGGTTGGCAAGCATCTCGGCGGTGTCGAAGATCTCTTGCACATAGTATTCCTGCCCGTCCAGCTTCACATATCGAATGCCATCAATGGCCAAAGCATGACGGTGGTTACGGATCAATTCTACAGCTTGCTCCAAAAATGCCTCCGGGTTGTTAAGAAAGTCACCGCACCGGCCACTTTCCACCAGAATCCGATTGACGGTAGCCGGGGTCAGCAGCGTCTCATCACTGATGGCGGTAATAATGTCCGGCAAGGTCTGATAGTCATTGGCAATATCCATCGTCCGCATTTCCCGTTCCATGTGACTGACACCGGACTGCTGGATGTGAATATCGGCAGTTTGGGACACCAGGCGGGTTTTGGGAATAAGGGGCATTTCCTGGAAGGCTTTGACGCAGTTTGTCACCAGCAGCTCCGTGTCAATGCTCACCCGGTAGGCCGTTTTCTGCTTGATCTTGCTCCACAGCTCCAGGAACTCCGGGGAGAGCATAACCTGTTTGTTGAGCCGTACCACCACATCACGGGAAGCATCCCGCACCGGGGGCTTCCGGTCAGCGTTGGCGATAATCTGCTCAAACCGCTCTCTGGCGGCTTCATATTTTTTCGGCAGGTCAAGAGTTCCGTTCTTCAAAGCGTTCTTCATGGTATCTTTGACCTTGCCGGTGCTGGTGATATATCCCTTCTGCTCAAAATGCTCCAACAGCTCCGTGGCTTCCTCGTGGGTGACGGTGTGTTCCTCTACCACGGTTTCCGTATAAGTGGTTCCGGCCAGGGATTCCACCGCCACCGGCTGAGCCTTTTCGATGATGTCCTGCACCACTTCCTTGATGGGTTCCAGGGCCTTGGGCAGTTCAATTTCTTTCGGCTTGACCACAGTTGCCACCTGACCGGCCTCGTTGACCACTCCAGCGGTTTTCAGGGCCTCCACCACCGCCTGGGCCTGTTCCGTCGTGACCTGCTTCTCCACGTCCCGACGGGCCTCATAGACCATGCCGGAAAACAGACTGAGCTGAAGCACACCAAACTTGACGCCAGTTTCGTCCTCAATCTCTTTCTGGAGGGTGGAAGCAAACTCGGAAAAGCTCTCGTTGGCCATGACGTGAAGGACGTTGATATTCTTGTCCTCGATGCGTTCGCCGTCCTGGTTGACGCACAGTCGCAGGCCACGGCCCACCTTCTGACGGCAGGTAAAGGTGGACTTCTGCTCGATCAGGGTGCAGACCTGAAACACGTTGGGGTTGTCCCAGCCTTCCCGCAGCGCCGAGTGGGAGAAAATAAACCGCAGCGGACACTCAAAGCTGAGAAGCCACTCCTTGTCCCGCATGATGGTGTTGTAGGTGTCATCGTCGGCCTGGGTGTCGCCCTTGGTGTCCTTCAGGCGTCCTTTCTTGTCCTGAGAGAAGTAGCCGTTATGTACCTTGCTCACATCTGTGGTGAATCGCTCTCGGAGGAGCGCATACTTGGGCTTTGCGATCAGCTCCTGATAGCACTCCTCAAACATAGTGGCGTAGATGCCGGGTGTGCCGTCCTCGTGGCGGTACTTGTCCACCTTATCGATGAAGAACAGGGACAGTACCTTGATCCCCTTGTCCAGATACCGCAGCTCTTTGTCAAGGTGGGTTTCGATGGTGCGCCGGATTTGCGCCTTCTTGACGATGTTCTCGTCCACGTCTCCAATGGCCTTGCCCAGCTTGACCTCCTGGGTATTGCCAAACTCGATATGTTCAAAATCGGGAGTGCAGTCAATTCCGGTAACGGTGTAGCCTTCGTACAGTTCCCGCCCGCCGGACAGCAGGAATAAATCGTCGCCCGGCTTGACAGTCATGGCCTTGCGGGTCACGGCTCCGGTCTTGCCCTTCACATCCAGTTCCACTCTGGCCTTAAAGCCCTTGTCGTTGCTGACGGAAAGCAGCCGCACATAGGCTTGATTGAAGCCACCGGCAACCTGATTGGAGGATACGGCGATCTGCTTGACCAGCCCCATCTGGTAGGCGTCTACCGGAGTCAGGCGGTAAAGCAGATTGATTTTTTCTCGGTGGGTGGCGGAGTACCGCAGCACACACAGGGGATTGAGCGTGGCAATGGCTTCCTTGGCCTTGGGGGTGTTGTCCACGCTCTGGGGTTCATCGATGATAACGATAGGGTGTGTGTTCTGAATAAAGCCCATAGCCGTTTCACCGTTGAGCCGATCCTGCGCTTGATTGATGATGTTCTCCGCTTTCTTGAAAGCGTCGATGTTAATAATCATCACTTCGATATTGGAACTGGTGGCAAATTGCCGCACGTCGGACAGCTTGGCAGAGTTGTAGATGAAGTACCGGCATGGCACGTTGTCGTATTGCAGGCCGAAATGCTCCTGCGTGACCTGAAAGGATTTGTAGACGCCCTCCCGGATGGCCACCGACGGCACCACGATAACAAACTTGGTGAATCCGTACTTGCGGTTCAGCTCAAAGATGGTCTTGGTGTAGACGTAGGTCTTGCCGGTGCCAGTTTCCATCTCAATACAGAACTGGCAGCCTTCCGCTGTGGGGGTCAGGGGCAGGTTATTCCGCTTCTGGACGGTGTGCATATTGGCGGTCAATGTTTCCTGGTCAATGTAGAGAGCATTGCCCTGGCCCAGCTCATTTAAGAAATTGGTCTGGGCTTCCTCCATGACGGAGAAGGTGCTCCGTGTTTTCTCCTGGCCGGCAAACAAATCCACCACAGCGTTGACTGCATCCATTTGGAAGGCTTGATTCTTGAATTTCAGTTTCATGCCTGTTCACCTCTTAAATAACCGCAGGAACAGGGTATAGTTCCATAAGAGATTATCTGCTTCAATGGAGTGCTGAATATTGATAATCTCATATTTGATTCCAACAATATTTTTGCTGTCCATGTAGAGCTTGAGATTTTTATAGCTCTGCACAACATCAAGTTGATTTAGTATCCCATTGTCAAGCACCTGATCTATTTTTGAAGTTAAGTTCCGATATATGTCTTGATTTCCTGTTTCACAATACAGGGCTGCTCGTTCGTAGGCGGTTTTTAGTGCTAATAGTGCATCTTTGCGTATGTCAATCTGCATTTTTCGCACACCAACAATAATTACTTCGTATATCGTAAAGCAAAAAGCAATCCGCTCAATCCAAAGCCACAAAGTATTACCGCTGGAGATAGGGGAAATGAATGTAGAAAGACAAGCAAGTAAAAATGGAATACCAATGTATTCGATTGTTCCAAGTAAGCAATGTACAATGGTTTTTGTGATTACATGAAACCATTTTAGAGTGTTATTCATATCTTTCTCACACCAGTTTCAGCTCAATCCCATGATCCCGCAGGATATAGTAGGCATTAGCCATAGCGGTATCGTCAGCAAAGCTGTCACGGGAGATGATGATTTTTGCCGGGGCATATTCGGTCATCTGCTCCACGTCCTCGGGCTGCACATCCTCGGCCAGACAGACCAGCAGCAGGCAGTCATCGCCCACGCCATAGACAGTCTTGTTATTGATGGAGAACGGTGTCACGGAGTAGGTCAGCGGCACACCCAGTTTGAGCATGATTTCATAAATCATATCCAGGTCGGTGCGCTCCGGCTTCACCCGATGAATCATGCTGTTCATCCGCCGATACAGCAGGTCGAGCTGCTCGTCCTCAATGGGGGTGGCGTCCCAGGTTTCCAGATTGGAGGTGTCCAGCTTGAAAACACGGAAGCCCACATCCAGTTTTGCTGCCATTTCTTTTTTTGCATTGATTACCTCTGGACTTTCTTCCCACTCCGCATAAGCAAATCCTTCAAGTGAATCATGCTGATCTTGATGGCGTTTCATTGCACGAACAAACAAACCGGAACTTTCAAGCGCATCTTTTAGCATTTTACCAGCCCGCCGGATTCGCTCCTTACCGATCTCGCAGATATTCTTGTACCCGGTCTTGTATGCCTCGCTCTTTTCGTCGCACAGTTCGGGAAGCTGTACCAGAATAAAGCGCCGATTTCCACCGTCCTCAGCGTTGAGCTGCATCACTGCATGGGCGGTAGTAGCAGAACCGGAGAAGAAGTCAAGGATGATGTCATCCGTGTTAGACACTTGGGAAACTAATTGCTTAATAACCTCGACTGGCTTTGGAAAATCAAATAAATACTTATTAAACAATCCTCCAATTTCCTTGGTTGCAGTATTTGTATAAACGCCAGTGCTGAAAACAGATGAAAAACCAGGAAGATTGTCTGACAGCTCGTTCAAAAATGATTTTTTGCGCGGCCGCCCATCTGGGTTGTCGGGCCAAATAATCCTGCCCTCTTGAATGAGCCGATTCATGGTATTTCGATCATATCGCCAGCCTTTTTCGGGGCATCCGTAGTTTCTTCCATCTGCCGGATTGATTAAATCATAGTGCAAATTTGGACGAGCATCGGCAGTAGCAAGTCCTACCAAGACGAAGAGGATGAAGAGGATGAGGAGGCAGATTGCCTTGAATATATTGACAATACTGATAAGATAATATATCTTTACTACCAAGACGATAAATGCGTCGGAAAAGTTAAACTGCGAAAAAATTGGAACCGGTACGCTTATATAGAAGATATCGCCGTATGTAAGGATTTCAGGGGGCAAGGCATAGGCAGCGCGCTTATCAATATATCTATAGAATGGGCAAAGCATAAAAACTTGCATGGACTAATGCTTGAAACCCAGGACAATAACCTTATAGCTTGTAAATTCTATCATAATTGTGGTTTCAAAATCGGCTCCGTCGATACTATGTTATACGCCAACTTTGAAAACAACTTTGAAAAAGCTGTTTTCTGGTATTTAAGGTTTTAGAATGCAAGGAACAGTGAATTGGAGTTCGTCTTGTTATAATTAGCTTCTTGGGGTATCTTTAAATACTGTAGAAAAGAGGAAGGAAATAATAAATGGCTAAAATGAGAATATCACCGGAATTGAAAAAACTGATCGAAAAATACCGCTGCGTAAAAGATACGGAAGGAATGTCTCCTGCTAAGGTATATAAGCTGGTGGGAGAAAATGAAAACCTATATTTAAAAATGACGGACAGCCGGTATAAAGGGACCACCTATGATGTGGAACGGGAAAAGGACATGATGCTATGGCTGGAAGGAAAGCTGCCTGTTCCAAAGGTCCTGCACTTTGAACGGCATGATGGCTGGAGCAATCTGCTCATGAGTGAGGCCGATGGCGTCCTTTGCTCGGAAGAGTATGAAGATGAACAAAGCCCTGAAAAGATTATCGAGCTGTATGCGGAGTGCATCAGGCTCTTTCACTCCATCGACATATCGGATTGTCCCTATACGAATAGCTTAGACAGCCGCTTAGCCGAATTGGATTACTTACTGAATAACGATCTGGCCGATGTGGATTGCGAAAACTGGGAAGAAGACACTCCATTTAAAGATCCGCGCGAGCTGTATGATTTTTTAAAGACGGAAAAGCCCGAAGAGGAACTTGTCTTTTCCCACGGCGACCTGGGAGACAGCAACATCTTTGTGAAAGATGGCAAAGTAAGTGGCTTTATTGATCTTGGGAGAAGCGGCAGGGCGGACAAGTGGTATGACATTGCCTTCTGCGTCCGGTCGATCAGGGAGGATATCGGGGAAGAACAGTATGTCGAGCTATTTTTTGACTTACTGGGGATCAAGCCTGATTGGGAGAAAATAAAATATTATATTTTACTGGATGAATTGTTTTAGTACCTAGATTTAGATGTCTAAAAAGCTTTAACTACAAGCTTTTTAGACATCTAACTATTTGATAACCTTCTGTTATCTGAAAAAGTTAATTTGGAATTGCAGGGAACAGAGAATGCAGAACATGGCTGTCTGTCATTGCGCTATGCTGTGAAAAATAAGGATTAGTGCAGCATACTTTAAAAAGTGTCTGTTGGGACAGTGTCCTAAAGGAAGCATAAGCTCATGGCTAGCGGCGGTGTTAAAGTAACGGCACTCGGCCCCAATATATAGTTGATATGCCCCTAAGCCTTTGAGGGCAAGGCGGTCAACCGCGCCTTTTCCGGTCCGCATACAGTCGTTCAATGAGGGTATCAAGCTCGGCAATGCGGCGGTGCTTCTCGGTGGTTCGTTTCTTCGCCGCCGTTTTCGGCTAATTCTAATTGATCCGAACTGTAAGGATAAGCAATTATCCGGGGCTAGTTAAGTATCTTAGAGAGGAAGATAAAGATACCTTATTGCCCTTGGAAGAGTTAGATAATTACCTAAAGGGCGATAAATTAATAAAGGTTCTAATTGATAAAGATTGTAGAATTAAAAGGGACATAGTTCCGACTGATATAGATTATCATGTAAGAAAGCCAAGCGCAAGGGAGTATGATGATTGCTGCAATGAATTTTGGAATGTAACACCTTATGTTATTAAAGGATTGTGCCGTAAGGAAATTTTATTTGCTATTGATCATTTTAATCAGATTGTTCGCCATGAGCTGCTGAGAATGATATCATGGAAGGTCGGCATCGAAACAGGCTTTAAATTAAGTGTAGGCAAGAACTATAAGTTTATTGAAAGGTATATATCCGAGGATTTGTGGGAGAAACTTTTGTCCACCTACCGGATGGATTCCTATGAAAACATATGGGAAGCATTATTTCTATGCCATCAATTGTTCAGGGCGGTATCCGGTGAGGTGGCGGAAAGGCTTCATTATGCCTATCCGGAGTATGATACCATGTTAGCACTTGTCCAAGGGCCACGGGGGTCATTGTCAGGATTCTTATATTGTTCTGTTTTTCTGTCGGTTCCACGGAATACCCGGTGTCCGAATTGCTTTGTATAACACACTACATACTCGTGGTCTATTGAAACACCGGTAATGTTTCGATTATCTTTTCATTTTTTCTTCCAGCTCCATATCCAGCCGCATGGCGTCAAAGAACTGGCTCTCCTGGTGCTTCATATATTCCTGCCGAAGCTGGTTGATTTTCTTCTGTGCAGCCAGACGTTTCAGCCGGTCGCCGGTGACGGCCTCCAGCTCCGCTTGCGCCTGCTGTACCTGGCTGTCCAGGGTGTTCAGTTCTCGGCTCAATGCCGCCTTATCAGCGGACACTTGCTGCTTCATCCGCTCCATTTCCTCGGCCTGGGCAGGCGAAAGGCGCTCCAGTTGCTCCGCCATCATCTTATCACTCGGCACCAGCCGATCCAGCGGGTGGGGGCGGCTGGTTCCTTTTAACCAGTGGGGGGATCTCCGCTCATCCTCCGTGCTGCTCTCCACCGGCAAGTCAAAGATGCTGCGGCAAGCTGCATCGTCCAGGGCCTTGCCGCTATCCGTCAAACCGCACAGTACGGCGTGTTCTGTGCGGCTGGAGCCTGAAACCAGGGTGACAGTATAAAGGGCTATCTGGCACGGCGCCTGCACCGTCGGGATGGTCAGCACTCCCTCGTTGGCACACTCCAGCTCGTGGAGAATCCCACGGCCTATGATACTGGACAGGGTAATCTGTCCGGCCTTGGGTTTGAAGTCTTTTGCCATGCCGTACATCTTCTGGCTGCGATAGGGCCGGTTCCGGCTCCCCGTCCAGTAGTAGAACAGCACCGGCAGTTCCCGGTACTCCGTGGCCGTGATCGTACGGTTGAATTCGTCAATCACAAAACGGCAATCATCGTTCTTTTCATTATAACGAGTAAAAAACCATTTGGTAATTTCCCAGAGGTCGTTGTTCAGCTCCTGTCCACGGCGATTCACATACTTGGGATTGATCTTCACCTTGTCGGCCAGTTCCTTGGTGAAGGTGGTAAACAGAATATCCTCCGCTGCGGAGACGGTCTGCCGGTTATCTTCCTCGTGGGTACTCAGGGTCTGGCGGTATGCCTGCTCAATCTGTGCCCTGGGCCGCAACCGCTGGGCAATGACCGGAAAGGCTGCTTTTACATCATCTGTAAAACCGCCCAGCACGTCATCGGTAATACCAAAGACACCGTCTGTCACCAACATCCGCTTGTTGACCAGCTCCAGCTTGCGAACATCGGCAAAGTTGTTCTTGTCGATGAAGGCCACTGACAGCACATCGTTTTCCTGACCCAGCCGGTGGCAGCGGTCGATACGCTGCTCCAGCTTTAAGGTGTTGTACGGCAGGTCGTAGTGGATGATGAAAGCAGCCTCCTCCAGATTGAAGCCCTTGGCACCGTTATCGGTGGAAATCAGCACCTCGCCATCCTCCTTGAACTGGCGGATCACGGAGTAATCGGCGCTGCCGTTGTAGGCCAGAGTGCGGTACCGGTCAGAAAGAAGATTCTGGAGCATCTTCTGGGTTTCCACGCTCTCGGTGAAGATAACCGCTTTCTGTTTGGCTCCCGTTTTCTTCATCAGGGAAAATCCCTGTTTGAGAACGGTCAGCAGCTCACCGGCCTTGGCATCCTGGGGAATGCTTTCGGCTGCGGTTTGAATCTCTTGCCATTGGCTTAGTTCGTCCGCTGCGTTTTCCAGCCCCTGGAGCCGCTTGACGATACCTTTGATGGTTTGCAAAATTGCCGCCGTAGAGGAACCCAACAGGCCCAGCAGCCGCAGAGCCAGGTCATATTGGTTCATTTCGGGAAAGGCTCGCTTTTCCGGCTGGTTGATGTAGGCGTACAGCAGCTCATAGAGCTGCCGCTCTGCCTTGCCGGGGGTGTACTCCACGGTCAGCAGCACACGTTCCGTCACCTTGGCGTAGTGCTTGGCCTGGGAACGGAGGGTACGGAAACAATAGCGGCTGACCTGTTCGCTGAGTTCCGGGTAGTTCTCTGGTCGGCGCAGATACCGGGCCAGAAACTCTTTTTCTCCCGGCAGCAGCGTTTCGTCGATGAACCAGATCAGACCGTATAAGTCCATGATGTTCTTTTCAATGGGAGTGCCGGTCAGCAGCAGCTTGAAGGAGTCTCCGGCGATCCGCTTGAGGGCCTTGGCCTGCTTGTTGTCCTCCCGGTAGACTGGAGAGAGGGCATTGGCTTCTTCAAATACCGTCAAGTCCCAGTTGACCACCTTTGCGGCCTCCTCGTTGTCGGCGGCAAAGTCATAGGTCGTGATGACAATGGCATCCTGGATAAAGGCATTAGGATGATCGGGAGCACTCAGGGCCTGCCATTCTTTGCGGCTGGTCAGCACCACATAGGGGACAGTATAGAATCGCTCCAGCATTTCCGTCCACTGGTGCAGCAAGTCGGCATTGGGAATGACCAGCAGAATCCGGCTGCATCCCTCCAGCCACTTTTGATTGATGACCAGCATGGCCTCGTGGCTCTTGCCCATACCAGCTTCATCACACAGGACAGCGCCCTTTTGATAGGGGGAGCGCAGGGCAAAGCTGGCCGCTGCAATCTGGAACGGATAGATTTCAATATCCGATGATGCAAAGACCGGGATGAACCGCTCATCCTCCGGTAGCTGCTCCAACAATCGAGCCTTGTAATAGGCATGAAACGGTGTTTGCAGCATGGCATTATCCCCTCCTTTGTCCCTGCATTCTTTTTGTCTATTATGTCAGATTTTAGGGGAAAAGGCAATGTATGAAACAGATAAACGGGAGCTGCCCAATAAGCAGCTCCCGTTTATCTGGGCAGTGCTATTCAGTGAAAAACTATGCGAAAAGAGGAGCTTTTAAGTTTCAAATTTCAGTATAGGAAATGCTATACTCAAAAAGACGCATTTGCGAATCCTGTTTGACTTTTCTTTTAAGTTCAGAAGTAGGACTGTTCAAACATATAAGGCCGTAAACGTGTTGTCCGGACTTTGCAATATCCGCTTCAACCCATTCGATATATGTTTTGGTTTGCGCATAAGCATCATCATAACCGGAATCTTTTTTTAGCTCAATCACATAAAGGTCGTTATTATTATCCGTTGCTAAAATATCAAGTCTACCTGTACGAAGAATAAATTGCCTGCCGTACACGCCCCTTTTTTGATAGACCTTTAGTGGAAGGCCAAAAACCGGAATGCCCTGTTCCATTCTCTGAATTAGTTCATCTTCAAGAAGTTTTTCACTGGTAAATTGATGCTTTTTTATTCCTATGTTGATCGTGGAAGTGTCTACTGTGCTATCTTGAGAATCTGTATCGACATCACACTTTTTTGTTGCCAGGGGACGTTCAATCCGAGCAATAAGTTGTTTTGACACTTTGTATCCGCTTTTCTGAACGAATTCTTTTGCCTTGTCTGGTTGAACTAATGCCAAATAAGTACGAACGAGATTGTTTGCTGCAAAGCGTATATCTCTTTTCTCAGATAAGCATTTACAAAATACATCTTCAGCATCATGGTATTTCTTCTGCTTAAACAGACAATAGCCCAGGTTATTCAAGGCGTTTTCTGCCCCTGGAAAAACTTCTAATGTTTTCCTGTAATATGCTTCTTCTAACTGATAGTTGCGCTTTTTCCCATAGCACCAAGCCATCCAAAAGTAAATGTTATCTGTATAGAATATTCCTACACGATCTTCTACGTCCTCATATTGTTCTAAATACGATAGAGCGTTGCTCCACATTTGCATATTGTAATAAGTGTATCCCAATAATTCTTTTGCCAAATATATATCGCTGTTAGTTTGCAACACTCGTAATAACGCATCTGCAATATCTTCATTTTTTGCCCCGTAATAAACGCTTTCCAATGCCTCACACATTTCTGGAATACCTATACATACGCCGGGTCTATCGAGCAGTTCTCGCAAATAACTCCACATTCCAGGAATGCCTTCTTTTAGCGGTAAGACCAGACAATAAATAAAGTCTGAGCATGACATTTCTTCATCTTCAGCCAAATAACGCTTTATCTTTGCAGGAACATACTGTGCGAGCCTTTCGTTAATTGCTCCAGATTTTCCGGTAAGTAAGTCAATTACTGCAAAATATATTTGCTTGATGGGATCACCATTCGATAATCTCATAACAGAATTTCGGTATTCGATAAAGCAGGGATCTTTCAGAACATCGTATTTCATTAGTTCTGAATATCTGAGATACCCCATTGTCAAGCTATCTAAAAGCAAGTCACAATATTTACTCTGCAAATCGTCATGTAATACAGGGGGGGCAGATATTATAACATTTCGGCATTTTTGAAAATTGGGTTCCTTAGAAAAATCAAGTTGGTCATATACCCGGAAAAGCTCGTTTTGATAATGAATAAGTTCCATAGAATCTGCCATATTTAAGTTCCTCCTGACAGCATTGTTGACTTTTATATTATAGCATATCATGTAGCTTTCAGGTGGGAAAATGTGAATATAGACCCCACGGAAATATAATTCCGTAGGGCCTAGTGAAGTAATACTTATTTTTTAAATGAAACATATCCAAAATGATATTGGGAATCTGAAATCGTTTGTTTCAAACTACGTCCCGTACTTGTTATTTTTAGCATTTCGGCGGTGATCTGCGTTTCAGGTTGAATGTGGGAGAGTTTTAACCAAATTCTTGCAAGTTCTCCGTGAAATTCATCAGGGTAGTTTGTACTATCTGGGCAGGACACAGGGGCCTTAGCTGAAAAAATCTCCTCAATATTTGCTGAAAAAGCAATGTCGTTGTCGTAATTTTCATTATTGATCGCAAAAAGAATTCGAACAGGTTTCCCGGATTTAATCTTATCGTTATACTGTTTTACTCGAGCATCACTCATCCCAAAAAAGAGAGATTGCGTAGAAAACCATGTATAACCTCGCTTCGCTTCATCTTGGATATACACCGCTATCGTTTCTTCACCATCTAGGAGATTTCCGCTAGATGAGGAGAGTCCCAATTTCATGAAGATAAAATCAGTATCGTTAATCTGGAGATCATCACGATCAGCAATCATAGTTTTCACCTCTTCTACATGAAGATATTTTTTCTTCAATTTTAGATAAAGATCCTCATCTTTTGCCAACATATACATTTCTAGGACATCGTTGAGAGCCGCAGTTTTAGTAATGCCCTTTTCTGCAACAAATTCACTAAAAATATCTTGGACGGTATCAGATACTGTGATTGTCATATAATTCTGTCTACCCATTAACATCCCCCTCATTTGTACCATATAGCCGATAGAGTATCTTATAAGGAGAATGTACCATATTCCCGGTAGAGTGTCAAGGGAGGAATTCGTACACTTATTGAAACAGGGGTCTTTATGTGATATATTGATTAAAAGGCAGGTGATTTACATGTCCGATACCGAAAAGAAAAGAGTGCGCCGGACAACCGAGGAGCGCATTGCTGAGGTCAATGCAAAAATCGAAGAACTCAACGGGCAAATCCAGAGTCTTGAGGAAAAAAAGCAAGAAGCTGTTACAGCCTACAATGATCGCATTGCCAAGGTGATGGACAGGATCAAGGGACTGGAAAAGCAGAAAGCGGCGATCCTGGCCCCTAAGCCCCCTCGCAAGCCGAGAAAGACCAAGAAGGAGAAAATCCAGGACTTAATGAAGCAGGCACAAAGGGCCGGTCTGAAGCCGGAGGAGATTGCTGAGCGCCTGGGACTTACCATCCAAGAGTAGTAAAAAATGGAGCCTGTTGCAGTTTGACCGCAACAGGCTCCATTTTACATTTTTATATTTTTATCAGCCGGACTTCCTTGCCGAGCGTATGTGCCTCACGCATGGTGAACAGTGTCCCTCCACGCTCCCGGCCATCATAGACAGCAATTACTCTATGGGCCTGCCCCGCCATATAACGGTTCCGCTGCATGAAGCAGGAAGGTATATAAGTCTGACATACCACCTTGATACCATCGCAGGCTCGTAGCAATTCATGGAATCTCGTGTCTCTGGTTTTCAGTCTGCCTGCATACGGGATTGCAGCTTCCAGGCTCAGCTCTGGATGGCGCTTCTTTTCTTCGGCTACAATCGCCGCAAATATTAAGTCAGTGCCATCGGCAAAGCCGGAAATAAAACGGGTATATCCATCGTCAATCGCCGTCTGGACTTCCCGCCGGAGTTCTTGCTCCACATAGGAAATACAAGCCGCAGAAATAATTCGGTGGCCCGTCACACAGCAAGTCTTTTCGGCCATAATATCCGCTCCTTTTTATTTTGATAACCGATTTTGGTTAATATGATTATACACCAGATTCGGTTAATATTCAAATAAGGAAGGAGGGCTTGTGCATTGTGATTTCCTATGATAGATTGTGGTTGACTATGAAGGAGCGTGGCGTCACGCAGTATTCGCTCATAAAAAACTTTGGCATAAGCCCAGCACAAATTACACGCTTAAAGCGGAATGAAAGTGTAAGTACACACACGATAGAAGTGTTTTGCAGAATTCTTGACTGCAATGTTGAGGATATTATGCAATATGTTAAGGAAAACGAACAAGAATAAAGCAGGGGCATTATGGCAGATCACCATAATGCCTCTGTTCGTTTATCCAATCAAAAGCCGCCGTGCCTGCTCGCCGCTCCTGCATCGGCGGTGCAGAAGATACCAGGCGGCTTCTTTCCACTCCCGCTCTGGATATGTGGAAAGGTCAACCGATTTCAAGTACGGAAAATGCAGCTGACTTTTCTGAAGGAACTTCAAATCAGAAATGTAGGTGCATTGCTTTTGTTTTGCCAGCAGCTCCAAAAGTTCCATTATTCACCTCCATAGTACGTTGGCCTGCCAATGGCAGTAAAACCTTCCTGGCCTGTAATGACAACATTGTTGTAGCCACTGGCACAGTGCAGGATCAGGATATTACCGCTCTCGTCCCAGCCGCACACAATTCCAACATGGGTATCCTCCGGGTAAAAGACCAGATCACCGATCTGCGCCTCGGCCCAGGTGATGCTGGTGCAGTAGCCATGCTGGGACATGGCTCCACCGCCGTGGCCGATGATGTACTCACCGCCTGTGGCATTGTAAAACACCCAGTCCACAAAGCCAGAACAATCCAGGCCGTAGGGTCGGTAGGTGCCGGTGGTGCTGCTGCCTGCCGCTGTGACCTCTGTGAGCCGTCCCCAGCGGCTGTCCCAGCCCAGGACAAGGCTTTTGCCACCCCAGAAGTAATTCACCTTACCTACCAAAGAACAGGCCGCACGGATGACTGCCTCACGCTCTGGAGACAAATCTTCCGGCAGGTTCAAAAGAACGTCCTTTGCATCGGCGGTCACATCCATCAGACTGCCGATCAAGTCCTCCAGCATTTCTCGCTCCTCCAGCAGTTCCTGAAGCATTTCGAGCTGCTGGTCTGTGAAGCCATATTCTGCCGCCATTTCCTCGGCGGTTTTGCCGGTGATGGTGATGTGCAGCACTCGCTCCGTGTACCCATCGTCAGCTCCTTCGCTGCTTTCCGGGTGTTCGGTTTCCTCTACCTCGTGGGAGATCGTGGTCATATCCCAAAAGACAGCTTCCAGGCGGTCAATACGGTTCTCATCCAGTGTGACCACATCCGTGGCATCTACCTCATTGCTGCCGGCAACCTTTACGGCAAAGACGGCAAGCACCTCTACCCAGTCCGCCCCGGCTCCTTCGATGACAACATCATCGTAAGTGTCGCCCGATTGCAGTTCCTCCAGGGTTGCGTTGTAAGCGTAGTTGACCTGGGCCACGGCAACAGACACCGGCACCCCCTCCTCGCTTCCACCACCCGCAAAGAAAATACCAAACGGGGATGCGGCAATGGCAGCGACGAGTATTAGACAAAGCATTACAATAAGAAGAACAATGCCGCCGCCAGCAGCTAGGATGCCTTGCACCGCTGCCGCCGCAGCTCGTCCAACGGCCATTGCAAACCGCATGGTAAGTTTTCCGGCCTTTTCCGCTGCCACCTTTGTCTGCTGGGCCGCTTTCCTGGCCATGGCCTTTTGCGCTTTCTGTCGGGCTTTCTTTTGGGCAAGGGCCTTGGCCCGTTGTGCCGGAGACACCTGCTTCTGGGCAACCTTACCGCCCTTGGCCATTGTTTTCCTCTTTTGAAGGACTGTCCCCGTTTTGGGCCGATTGCCGTCTGCTTTTACTGGGCGAATGGACTTGCTGCCGGTTTTCTTGCCCAGAACCCTGGAACTGCTTTCTTTGGCGGCTGGTAGATCGGGTACTGCTCCACCTCTGCGGCCCTGAGAAATCTGCGCTTCACCTCGCAAGGACTTTATCGTACCGCCTTTGCCGCCATCCACACCAGCAGAGGGCGCTTTGCCGTTCACACTGCCGTTTTGTTGGGCAGATTCTATCAAGTGCACCTGATCCCGTGTAAGGAACTTCTGCTGCTGCACCTGCTGTTCCTTCGTCTTTTTGGCATCCTGTATGGCCTTCTGCTTTCCTAACGCCTTTCCACGTTCCCCTGTATGTTGTGTTTCTGCATGGTTGTTTGCCCTATCGGTTGTGGAAAATCTGGTGGATTCTGTGGATGAATTTTGCCCATAGTATTGTGAGGGGGCTGCGGATTCACCCTGACTTTCGGGGATGACGGTATGCCCACTCCCACCGCCATCCACAGGCGATGCGTTGGATGAGTTGGGCGGGACAATTTGCTCAGCCGCTTCATTCGGTGCCGGTGCGCTGGATTCTGCCGGGGTAGTCTGCTCAGCAGGCGGGAACTGCGGTTCGTTTTGCGGCTGCGGCTCGTTTTGCGGTGGAGTATCTTTCTGTTCGGCTTTTTTGCGCTGCCGCTGCTTGATAAAATCTTGTTTGGCCTTCTGTTTGATGGCATCACCAGCAGTTCTCGCCACACGCTTGCCGCCGCCCTCTACTTTGTCAGTAGCATAACGCACCGGGTCTTTCTGGCCCGGTGCGTTGCGTTCTTTTTGCTCTTGGTATTTCTCCTTGATGACGGATGTGGCCTCCTTCGGAACAAAGCCGGAAGTTTTCACTTTCGGTTTTTCCAGGGAGCCTTTTTTCTTAATATCGGCCATGGCGTTATCCCTCGCCCGGACGGGTACTCATTAGACGGTACAGCTCCGTGTCCTTGGGAAAATCGTTGATGAAAGGAACGATGGCCCCGCCCACTTTAATCAACCCATGACCGGCAGGGGCATTGTTGACATGATCCATCTGCGTATCGGAAGTACCCAGCAGCTTTGCCAGCTCTATTCGGTCGGTCGCTGCCTGGTTGAACATCAGCAGAAACTCACTGTTTGCAAACATGAGCTTTGCCGTATCGGATCGCAGACATTCCTCCACATTCTGGGTGATTCCAGTCAACATAGCGCCATACTTCCTGAACCGTTTCCAACACTTATAGAGAAACTCGCCGCTGTACTGGTTGATATTGCTTTGCCCACTGCCGGAGCCGCTGGCAAAGAACAGATAGATTTCGTCAATGTAGACGTGGGTGTACCGGCCCCGCTGCCGATTGCGGATAACACGGTTGAAGATGGCATCCAGCATAACCAGCAGGCCGATGGGTTTCAAATTCTCGCCCAAGTCTTGAATATCGAAGCAGAGGAGCCGATTGTCCGAGTTGATGTTGGTCTGGTGGGAGAACACGTTGAGGGTGCCGGTAGTAAACAGCTCCAGCGCCAATGCGATGTCATGGGCTGCTGGCTCCTTCTGCATCATCAGGTCATGGTGCAAATCTTTCAGCGTAGGGGGCTGTCCCTTGAAGTCCTTGATGTATTCCCGGTAGATGTTGGCCGTACAGCGGTCAATAATGGACTTTTCCTTGGCTCCGATCTGCTGGTTACCCATGAGCTGCTCACACAGAGACATGATAAACTCGCTTTTCAGCACCAGCGGATTCTTACCGTCGCCATACTCTGCCGACAAATCCAGGGCATTGATGAAGCTGCACTGGTCACTGGAGGCCGAGATGGTAATAACCTCTCCGCCCAATGCACGGACAAGGGGGCCATACTCCCGTTCCGGGTCTACGACGATAATATCGTGGTCGGTTGCCAGGGCCAAAGAGGTCAACTCCTGCTTTGCTGCCATGGACTTACCAGAACCGGAAACACCGAGGATAAAGCCATTGCCATTGAGCAAATTCGCCCGATTACAGATGATGAGGTTATGAGACACAGCGTTGACGCCATAATAGACGCCGCCCTTGTCCTGAATCTCCTGGGCCTTGAACGGCATGAGAACTGCCGTGCTTTCAGTAGTCAGACTGCGCATAGCTTCCACACGCTGGAGGCCATAGGGCAGCACCGTGTTAAGGCCGTCCTCCTGCTGGTATTTGAGGGTGGAGATCTGGCACCCACGGCCCTGGCCGATGGAAACCAAGGTTTCCGTGTCCTGATCCAGCTGCTCCAGCGTGTCGGCAAGATGGGTGATGGTCACCTGCCCCAGCATCAGGCCCTGGTCACGGGTGGTCACATCGTCCATCAGCTCACGGGTCTGAAGGCGGCTCTGCTCCAGTTGGTACGGGATGGTGGCGTTAAAGTTGTTGAGGGAGTTCTGCCGCTGGGTAAACCGGCCCACATCCGATTCAATGGCCATGATGCGCCTCTGAATCTCCTTCACCACCTCGTCGGTGGGGATGGGCAGGAGATTGATGGAGATCATCATATTTCTGGGAAGATCACTCAGCTCCGTAATCATCTCATCCTTGATGAAGCTGGCATAATCCCGGAGGAACAGTACACGGCCCACCTGGTCGCCTACTTCATAGTGGTCTTTGTAGAAAGTCATACAGTCAGGTGCAATGGCATCCCGGAAGTCGTGGCCGCTGCGGACAATGCGGTTCAAATCGAACTGGAAGTCCGTATCATGGGGCCGGAAGAAGTCGTGGAACAGCCGCATACGCTCCACAATGTTGGTATCCCGAACGGTAACATCCATACGGGAGAGGTAAGTGCCGAGTTCTGTGCCCACACGGTTAAAAAAGGCACGGGCCTCCTCGATGTTCTTTCGCTCCACAGAAATGGTGATATACTTCTCCTGCGTGAGGTTATTGCTGTTTGCGGCATTGTTTGTCAGGTTGTCATTGTACTCTGCCCGAAGCCGGTTCCGGCCATCCTCCGCCATCTGCATCAGCAGATTGCGGCTAAACTCCCTCTGATTCATGGTACGGTTAAACAGGGTGATTTTTACTAAGGCCCGTACCGGCAGGGAGTTAAGAAAAGCACAATAACTGAGAAACAGTGCCTCTTTCTTTTCCGGCCCAGCAACGGCATAATTGACATCAAAAAAACGCCAGGTTTTGGAGTAAAAACCGGCGACTTCAAAAATGCCATCCTTATGCACTTTTTTGATGGGGATGGACTGCTGGACGCTGCGGGGAATAAAAAACTTCTCGTGGTTGGGGTTTTTCCCCTTAAAGGGTTTAATCATTTCTTCTTTCCCTCCTGTTTCATAGGTTTCGGGATATAGCTGTTTTCGGACTTCCAGACACGGTGATTGGACAGCAAAAAGCAGGATTTGAACCACACCCAGGCGAACTTTTCCAGCTTCATGCCGTTATACTGGAAAAAACCGGACACGGCAAAGGGAGCAGCGCCCAGAATACAAATCCAGCTCACCGATTCCCGGCCCATAAATCTGCTGAGCAAGGCATACAATCCAACCGCCGTGCCTACGGCCAATGCAGAGCAGACGAACTGCCGCATGGTCAAGCCAAAAAAAATGGTTTCCTGATAGGTCAGGATTTCTTTGTTGATCTTAATTTCCATGCGTCACACTCCAAACATTTCTTTTGCAATTCGGTCGGCAGCTTTTACCAAACCAACCAGCACCAAAAGATTAAAGATGGTTTCGCCCAGATAGCCCCAGACTTGCGTGATGACTGCTGCTTCGGCGTCGATCACAGGTGTACCGCTGGAGGCATAGGCGGTAAAGATGATGCAGGCCAGCACCACCACAGCCCCCTCCATGCAGACACCGATATAACTTTTGAGAAAGGACTTGCCGATAAAAGATGTGCTTTCTCCTGCAAAGGAGGATAGGGCTATGGGGGAAAGGGCCGCATACATATAGAGCTTAAAAAAGCGTCCATAAACTGTGAGAATCATAATAAAGGCCAGCACCGTTATAAAGAGACCGCCCAGCAGCGTGACAAGCCACAGCGGAATGCTCTCCAGGAAACCCAGGCTATTGATGGCATCTATCATTTCCGTTGGCATAGTAATGGATGCTCCATCGGCACCGCCGACGCTGCCTGCTGCGGTCGCCACAATACCGTTGCACACCGCAAAGATTTTCGTCAGAAAATCCATGCCGTAAGTAATGGCCACCTTTGCCAATACAAATTGGATCAGGTGGCGCACCACATATTCCGGTCGCTGAAAATCCCGGAAGCTGGCAGCACTCCGAAAGAGGCTAATGGCGAAAAATAGCACCAGCAAGCCATAGCCGATGGCCTGCATCCCGCCGTTGATGGTGACAATGGTACTCCAGATTGTGCCGCCTTTGAAGGTTTCCGGGGATTGTGTCAGCAAGCCCCATAGTTCCTCCATTTTGGTGTTCCATGTGGTAAAAGCGTTTTGAAGGTTGTCTACAACCCAGTTGTTGTCCAAATTGATTCACCTCCAGGTGAGTTTTAGGTGGGATCAGGTTATCCGCCGTCTTGATAAAATGGCGTAATTATGATAAAATATAGCCATATTAGAAAGGGGGCTTTTCTATGTTGGATATTCGTCCGGTTTCCGATCTACGCAACAAATTCAGCGAGATTGAGGAAACGGTCAAGGGTGGTCAGCCGGTTTATTTGACCAAAAATGGCTACGGCTCCATGGTGGTACTCAGTCTGGAACAGTATGCTGCTTTGACCGATGAAGTGGAGCTGCGCTTGGATGAAGCTGACCGGGCTGCGGCAGCAGATACCGTCCGCTATACAGAGGAAGAAGTGTTTGGCAGAGTGAGGAGTCGGCTGCATGAACGGAAAGCACTATAAGCTGCGATTCTTGCCGCTATTTGAAGAAGATTTGTCAGGCATTGTGGATTATATTGCCTATCGCCTGAAGAATCCCATAGCGGCTGACCAGTTGGTGGATGCCGTCCAGGAGGCCATTCGGGAGCGAACTACCTGTGCGGAAGCCTTTGAACCATACCACTCCGCCAAAGAACGCCAGTATCCGTACTATCGGATTTATGTGAAGAATTATGTGATTTTCTACGTTGTAATTGGCGATGTCATGGAAGTGCGCCGCATCCTCTACAATCGTCGGAATATCCCGGAGCATATCTAAAGGAGCAGCCGGTCTGTCGGATGGCAGACCGGCTGCTTTTTCTGTTAGACAGCGCCGATGGTGGTGAGAATCTCCTTGGCAAAGGCGATCATCAGCCCACCGAACAGGCAGAGGAAGCCCTGGGTACGCTGGCTGGCGTCATGGGACTGGATGCTCATGCCCACCTGGACAACACCCCAGCCCAGGATGATGACACCAATGGCCTTGATGATGTTGAAAATGAAGTCGGACAGGCTGTTGACAATGGTCAGAGGGTCAGAACCAGCGGCCATAGCAGGCACCGTGCAAAGGGTCATAGTCAGCATCGTCAAGGCTCCGGCGAAATAGTGCCGTCTAGCTCGGCGGTTCAGGGTGTTGGACTGTTCATTCTTCTTCATCAGCTTTTTCATGTTCGGATTCCTCCATTGTTTCAAATTGATAATCGTCCAGAGAACGAAAATCGTAGGGCAGATCGGATACCTCAAATTTGGTGGGCAGGCTCTTATGGACATAGGGCGCTGCGCCGCCGTCCTCCGTCAGCTTGATATTGGGGTGCTTCATGAGGTCGTATTTCTTGTCCAGCACAGGGCGCTCACCACGGATGAGCAGAATGGAATCGTTGGTATCCATTAAACGAATTTCCTCTTGCATCATCAGCTCACGGCCTGCCTGCTGATAGTTGGTAGAGCTGGAGCCGCTGTGTCCACGGGTCAGGCCACGGGTGCGGGTATCCAGTGTTTCTTTGCCCAGCAGCTTGCTCATAAACTCCAGGGAGGTCGGCTCATTGCCGCCACCTAAAAACAGGAGGGTATCACAGTTGCCGATGATACTCTCCCATTCCTTCTCGTAGATGTTTTTGATCTGAGCGATATTCTGGACAATGATGTTGAGACTGATATTGTAGCTGCGGCAGGTAGCCAGGATTTTAGGGTAGCTGTCCGGCTGGGCAACATTGGCCCATTCATCCTGAATGACACGCACCGGAATCGGCAGCTTACCTTTATACTTCTCATCCGCCACCCGGTACAGCTCCTGAAAGCATTGGGTATAGAGCATACCCACCAGGTAGTTCATGCTGCCATCCGCCACAGGGATGACACAAAAAATAGCCCTCTTGCGTTCGCCAAGAGAGCCGAAGTCCATATCATCCCGGAAGGTCATAGCTGCAAATTGGGGCATTGCCAGTGCCGCCAGACGAACAGCAGCAGAGACAAGGATGGTCTTTGCGGTCTTGCCTGCGGCCTGCTTGAAAATTTTGTACTGGTGGACTGCAATGTGGTCTGGTTTGTCATATTCCAGCTGCAAAAAGAGCCGGTCTAAGGGACTTTGGTATTCCTCGTCCTCCTCTCTTACCTGAGCGCAGGTCAGCAAATAGGTAATCATTTCAAGGTTTTGCTCATACGGCGGAGCCTCGTGGAGCAGGTAGAGCATCAGGGCAGAATCCAGTGCAATTTCCGCTTTTTCCCAGAACGGGTCAGAATTATTGGCGTTCTTGGGCGTGGTGTTGCGGATCAGATTGTCCATCAATTTCAGCACATCGGCCTCGTTGCGGATATAGGCAAAGGGGTTATA
Organism: Flavonifractor sp. An9; assembly: GCF_002161245.1. Lineage (NCBI taxonomy): Bacteria > Bacillati > Bacillota > Clostridia > Eubacteriales > Oscillospiraceae > Flavonifractor > Flavonifractor sp. An9. Next base: position 85,348 of record NZ_NFHC01000006.1, on the reverse strand, counting down.
GCCGTCCGATTGGCTGGGGTCAATCAGATTAAACACCACGATTTCATACCCCATTTCTTTGAGTAGATTCCCAGAGGAACGCAGCAGCTCCCCCTTCGGATCAGTAATGATATAGGAACAATTTGCACTGTAAAGCCAGGGTTTTGCCACAAACCGGGTCTTACCGGAGCCGGAGCCACCCACCACAACAATATTGAGATTACGGCGGTGCTTGTAGCTGTTGAAGCTGATACTGACATTCTGCGTCAGGATGACATTAGATAAGGGGTCTTTTGCATCGGAGTACTTTTTGCAAAGGGCCTTGGGGTCGCCCCATTTGGCAGAGCCATACTCCTCCCCCGGTCTGCGGTTTTCCCTGGAGGTGTAATAGAGGCCAATACCACAGCCATAGCACACCAGACAGATCAGCACAACCTTCATGGAGTGCGGCTTCCAGTGGATGGAGAACGGATGGGCGAACTGCCCAGAAAGTCGTTCCGTCAGGGCAAACAGGTTCATGCCATCTTCATAGGCGGTGGCAATCAGTAAAGCGGCCCAAACCACCAGAATGGACAGTGCCGCCCACAAAGGGGCGGCACTGCGGAAATTCTGATTGCGCTTCACGGCTTAATACCCAGTCTTGGGCAGGGTCGTGATGGTCTTGGCGTAAACCTTGGTCACCCAACGGCTGACGGCCTGAATCCACTGACCATTATAGACACCGCCCACATCAGCCACATTGACGATGTTGGAGCCATTGGCAAGGCCACCCACCACGTTTCCGTGGATATAGGCGGTTTCCACCTGACCAAAGCCGCCCTTGACGGTGCCGAACACGAAAATAATCTCGGTGACACGCTCGTTAGAGGCAAGGCCCAGGGCCGCAGGGCTGGCTTCCAGAACATAGTTCTTTGTGGTGGAGAGGCTGTCAGCCAACGTCTGATAGCTGTCCTTCAGATTGGTCTTGTAGACGATCTTATAGGACAACTGCTGGTTATAGGTTCCAGTGACTACCTTGGACAGCGATACCTGACCGGGCAGCGTGTCCCGCCAATAGAAGGAGGACAGCGGCACAGTAGAGGTGTTGCCGATGCCGGTGATGGTGTACTGGATGGGCTGGTTGGGCATGACCTCGGCATAGCCAGTCTTTTTGATGGCTACGCCGGTGGATACGCTGTTGTCCTCCACTTCAAAGGTCACGATCTGGCCCTCGTAGTCCAGGTATGCGGTCAGGACAGTGGGGTTGATGGCGTAGTAATCGGGGGCCTGTACCTCACGGATGGTATAGCGGCCCAGAGGCAGGAGCTTGGATATCGCTCTGCCGTTGTAATCGGACACGATGGTGTCTACGACATTACCGGCCTTGTCGTAGATTTCAAATACGGCCCCTTCCAGCAAAGTTCCCGCAGGCAGGGCGTTGATGGGATTATCGTCCGCAGACTTCTTGATGATCTGGATCTGTCCCATGATGGGGGTGTTCTCCCACTCCACCTGGGTTGTCTCACCGGATTTTACATAGACCGTTTTGCGCTGCGTATCCAGGATGTAGCCCTCGTTTTCCAGCTCACGGAGATAGTATCGTCCGGTTTCCAGATTCTCGATGTAGACGTAACCCTGGTCATCGCTGGTGTACTGGCCTACGGGGTTGTTGCTGGCGTCATACAGCAGGAAGGTCACGCCGTAAATGCCCTTGCCGGTGCTGCTGTCGGTCTTGTGAATGAGAATACCGGAGAAGGCTTTATTGGTGACGGTCAGCTTGCTGGTCTTACCCTCCTTTACCTCGAAGTAATGGGGAGTGTCATCCAGCTTATAGCCCTCCGGGGCCTCGATCTCCACCGCATAATAGGCCCCATCCTCCAAAGAGAGGAACACACGGCCATTCTTGTCTGTGGTCACAGTGCCCACCAGAGCATCATCCATTTTGCGGATTTCAAAGGTGGCATTGGCTAGACGCTTGGTTTTGTCTGCCTCATCCACCTTGATGATCTCCACACCGCCCACCGGGTCATTGTAGAAAGTCAGTTCCTGCGTATCGTTGGGGTTGATAACCACGGTCTGGGTACGGGTTTCTTCGTGGATGGTATAGCCCTCAATGGTCTTGGTTTCCGTTACCACGATAGTGCCGGTCAGCCCAGAAAGGATAATCTGGCCGTTTTCATCGGTGGTATACAAGCCCTTGCTGGACAGAGTACCGCCCTCGGCATCCACATAGGAGCCGTCCGAGTAGGTCAGCTTAAACTCTACGCCCTCCAGAGGGGCCTTGGTTACAGAGTCCAGCTTGTTGATAATCAGATTACCCTTGGGCTGGTTGAAAAACTCCAATGTGTAGGTCTGATGATCCTTGATTTCAATGGTTTTGGGAGTGTTGTCCAGTAGATAGCCGTCCTTGGTTTTGACCTCCTGCACCACATAGCCACCCGGCTCCAGGTCGGGGATGGTGATATAACCATTTTCATCGGTGCGGAACTCACCGTTGGACGTGCCGACTACGGCCCCGTCCGTAGTGGTCACTTTGAAGATTACCTCGCTGAGAGGTTCTTTGGTTACGCTGTCCATCTTCTTGATGACCAGCCCACCCAGCGGCTCATTGGCGATGGTGACTTCCTTGCAGCTGCCGCTTTCCACCTTAACGGTCTGAGCGGTGTCGTTGAGCAGATAGCCCTCTGCGGCCTTGGTTTCGGTGATGGAGTAGCAGCCAGCGGGGATATTGCTCAACTTGATTTGGCCGTTGGCGTCGGTGGTATAGGTGCCTGCGGGATACTCACAGCCATTGCACCCAGCGATTTTGAACTGCACACCGGACAGAGGCTTACGAGTTACGCTGTCCACCTTGGTAATGAGGAGACAGCCCTGGGGAGTATTACGGAACTCCAGCGTAACGGTCTGCCCTGCTTTGATGGTGGCCGTCTGGGGAGTATCGTCCAGCTCATAGCCGGTCTTAGCCCTGGTTTCTTTCACCACCAGAGTAGTGCCGGGGTCGATACCTTCAATGAGAATCGTACCGGCGCTGTCGGTGACAAATTTGCCGTTGGCGTCGCCCACCACCGTGCCGTCTGCGGTTGTAACCATGAACTCTACATCGCTAAGCGGCTCATGGGTTTCGCTGTCAATTTTCTTAATCAGCAGGCTACCCTTGGGGCTGTTTCCAAAATAGAGCTGCACCACATCCTGTTCCTTGCCGGAGATAAAAACGGTCTGGGGTGCGGTGTCAATGACGTGGCCATTCGGACTGGCCAGCTCCTCCACAACGTAGGTGCCTGCCTCCAGGCCCGTGACGGTAAAACTGCCATTGGCGCTGGTCTTATAGGTACCGATGACGGTGCCACCGCTGCCGGAGGTGCCGCCCAGGTAGCGCACCTGGAACACAGCGCCCTCCAGGGCCTCGCCAGTGACGGAATCGTATTTCCAGACTACCAGAGCGGACAATGGGGTGTTCTCAAAGATCAGCTGCACACCTTTATCATTGTCCACATAGATGATCTGCTCGGAGGGGTCACGGAGGGCATATCCGGTAGGCGGGTCAACTTCCACTACCTTGTACCAGCCGGTATCCAGCTTGTCCAGATAGATCTCGCCGTTCTCATCGGTGTAGTAGTAATTCTGATCCAGCTTTTGGAACGTGCCGTCCTCGGTGTTGTCCTTGGATACCCAAAGCTCAAACTTTGCCCCCTTCAGAGGGTTGCCGGTGACAGAATCAATTTTCTTGATGGTCAGTCCAGGCTTCTTTTCGTTTTCAATGGTGATTTCTGTAGTCTTACCGGGCCGCAGATAAACCTCATGGGGCGTGGAGTCCAGGATATAACCGTCCGGGGCCTGGATTTCGGTGACGATGTAGTAGCCTTCATCCAGATGGATGTTTTCTACGGTAATGGAACCGTCCGGTCCAACAGGAAAGTCCCCAATCTTCACGCCTGCCTTGGTCTTGACCTCAAAGATGGCTCCTGTGAGGGCGTTGCCGTTGATGTCCACTTTGTGGATGGTCAGCGTGGGGCGCTTGTAGTTCTGGAACTGCACCGTGGCATCCCGGTTCGGCTCCAACGTCACCTGTTGGGGGGTGGTGTCCAGGATATATCCCTCCGGTACACTCTGCTCAGTGACGGTGTAGACACCGGGCAGCAGGTTCTCGATGGTCACGGTGCCGTCCTCGCCGGTGGGTTCGGTGGTGATGGTGGGGCCGTCGGCATAGTTCAGCGTAAAGATCACGCCGGGGATGGGTTCGCCGGTGTCCTTGTCTGTTTTGCGGATGGTCAGATTGGGCCGCTTATCGTTCTGGATGGTAATGGTAGAGGTCTGTCCAGGGAACAGCTCTACATGGTATTCGGTAGGGTCTAAGATGTGGTCGGACACGGTGGCGGTTTCCTTGACGGAGTACACACCCAGCTCCAGATCGGCAATCAGGATTTCGCCCTGGGCATTGGTGGTGCGGTCAAGGTAGTGGCTCCCATCTTCGATTTTAGCAATGCGGAAAGTAACGCCAGCCAGCCGGGAGCCATCTGCGCTGAGCTTAATCAGCTGGAAAGACGGCTTGATGGAGTTGGTGAACACGAACTGAGCATCCTCGTTGGGGTCAAGCTGGATAATCCGCTGGGCCTCGTCAATGATGTAGCCGGGGCAGGATTTTTCTGTCACCACATAGGCACCGGCAGGAAGATGGGACAGGTCGATTTCACCGTTTTCGTCAGTGGTAAACTCCTCCGGGCCGTAGTCACCCGCCACAGATTTGATTTCAAATACTGCATTGGGAATGACCTTGGAAGGGTCGGCAGAATCTACCTTAATGAGCTTCATGCCGGGTTTCATGTCATTAAAGAAGGTCAGCTCCTTAATGCCGTCACCGGCTTCCAGTTCCACCGACTGGGGGGTGGTGTCCAGGATATAGCCATCATCGCCGGTATCCACCTCAACGGCACGGTAGGTTCCAGGCTCCAGGTTGGTCAGGAGAATCTCGCCAAACTCATCCGTGCGAAACGTACCCAGGCTTTCCTCGTCCTTCCACACTTCAAAGGTTACTCCAGGCATAGCCACATAGTTCTTGCGGTCGTACTTGATAATCCGCAGGCCGGGTAGTTCTTTGTTGATGATGGGGAATGTGGTGGTTTCACCGGCGACTACGGTTGTGGTATAGATGGTATCATCCAGTTCCCAGCCAACAGGGGCCGACGTTTCCTGAACCCGATAGGCTCCAGGCTTGATTTCGGTGAAAATGGCACAGCCAGCGGAGTTTGTTGTGGCTGTATAGGTCTGGCCGCTCTCAATGTGTTCGATGGTAATAACGGCTCCCGGCAGGTTCATACCCGTGTCAGACTTTTTCTCAATCCGCAGACTGCCGTAGGGGTCATTGAAAAATGTGACCTCCGCCACCTCATCATAGACCACAGTGACATTCTGGGCAGGCTGCTCGCTGATGAGATAGTGCTGGGGAGCCTGACGCTCAATCACGGTATAGTTGCCGGTATGAAGCAGGGGAATGTAGATTTCACCATTGCCATCTGTGGCAAAGGTTCCAATAGTGTCACCCTCCGGCCCTATGACCTCGAACAGCGCACCAGCAAGGGGCAGCTCGGTTCCGGTTTCATATTTCAGAATCCGCAGGCCGGTGCCTTCAGGATCATCGTTAGGATCGTCGGTGTAGTTACTGTACGCAGACAAATCCATAGTAACGGTGGGGTCGGTATCTACCACATAGTTCTGCAAATTGCCGTAGGTATCTTTCTCTTGGCAAATGGCATAGAATACAGCATATTTGTAAACATCAGTGCTAAAAGAGAGCTGTACGCTGCCGGTTTCACCCTGGATGCTCTCGACAGGATACAGCACCTTAAACTGACCGGCATAGCCATCGCCGGTACCTTCGGTGGTAATGGTGGTAATATCCTGGTTGTTGAGGTCAACGATTCGAGTGCCTTCGGGAACAGAGGCGGGATCGGTGAAAGCTACCTGAACACTGTAATCACAAACCCAGGTTTCGCTCCAGAAGGTAAAAATCTGCTGCTTATACTGCTTGCCGTCTACGGTGACAGCGTATGCAGTGTCACGATCCGGGGTACAGGTAACATTGGGCGAAAGAATTTCAGTCCAGCTTGTACCTCTGGCATAAATGTCCTTTGCCGCAGCAAGGATTTTCTGCCCTCGCTGAAGTTCTTCGCCGGTCAGAGAGGGATTGATCTTGACGTTGTTGATATTCCAATTACTGAGCAGATAACACCACAGGGCAATTTTGGTGGCGTAGTATCCCTGATATTTATTTTCCAGGCCCAGTTCACCCAGGCTGCGGGTCGGATAGCCATTTGCAATAATACCCATGATTTTGGGGTCGCTGGTCTTTTCTTCTGCAAGATATTGGATGCTCTCGCCAACTCCAACAGTCTGTGGAACGCCATAGATATTTGGGTTCACACAGTATGCCGGAATTTCTTTTGTCTGACCTTTGCTGTTGACGTAGTTGTAATAGGTGTAGATCAGGGTTTGCACTCTGCCATTAACGGATAGGTAGGACAATTTCGTGCCGCCGTTATAAATATCGACTTCGCCCAAGGCTTCTTCTTCGGTGTTGGCAGCAGAGGCAAAGCCGGTACAGAGGCTAAGAATGGTAGCGATGCACAACAAAAGTGCAATCAGTCTCCGTGTCATGGTATGACCTCCTTTTGAATAGCAAAGACGCCCGATGCAATCGCATTGGGCGTCTTTTGGGTGTGGATATGAAGTTGTTAAATTGCGTGTTTGATGTTGTACTCTGTGCGTTGGAAAATGCCGTTTTTATACACGTCCCACGCTTCCATATAATAGGTTCCAGGAGGACAGGAGTTAAAAAGATTGATAATTTCAGAAGCTCTCCAGGGCCAGAAGGTTTGCGGATTGATTTCATCGGGAATGGTAAGGGAAATCTTTACCTTGTCGTTTCCGCTGGGGTGTAGAACCGGCTTTCCATCCTTCCAGGTTTCTGGATTGTCCCCAATGGCATTGTAGAGTGTATAAAGCATCCGGCGGGTTTCATAGACATTGCGTACAAAGAGGTAGTCTTGACCTGCACTGTTAAACCTGCGAACCTCCGGGGTCGGGAGTTCCACCTGGGGCATGAGGCTCCAGTCACAGGTGGCCGTGGGCAGTTCGGGGAGAGGGCCGTCCTGGAACATATTCTTATCCCAGCGGCTCACATCCGTAATCGTGTAGGTAGAACCGTCATCACAGAGAATCTGGTCGCCCACTTTGGGCTGGTATCTGGAGCCGGTCGCTGCCGCTGCGTGATACGGATCAGTAGCAGTAGTAGTGGATTGCTCGCCATTTTGCCCGGTAGGTTCTGTGGTAATCACCACGGTGCGGGTGTCGTTGTCCCAGCTCACGCCAAAGCCCAGCTTGTCGCCAATATCCCTGAGCTGGAAATAGTTGTTGCCGTTAATCAGATAGCCGGTCAGCTCGATTTCCTGACCGTCCAGTGTGATTCGCTGGTCAGTGTCGGTGGTGGGCGTTGCAAGGATGCCAGCAGCATAGGCTACGCTGCCGCCGAACAGGGCGGCTCCGCAGAACAGACCTGCAAGGAACATGGGGATATTCTTTTTCATCTTGGTTACCTCCCTTGTCAGTATGGTATCTGCTGACATCATAGCAAGGATTCTGGGGACTGTCAAAAAATCAATTACACCATCTTTGCCTGTACGCACCAGCGGTACTCCGGCTGATCCATGACGCAGGTCACAAGTGTGATGATATTGTCATGGCTGGCATCCAGCACGGATACCTGAGTGCTGAGAATCTTCTGCACTGAGTAGACCTCATAAGTGCGGGTTCCCAGCTTGGTGGTCAGGGTAATCTTATCACCTCCAGACAAAGTATGGATTTTGCCAAAGTGGTTATTTACACCTCTGTTATGGCCTGCGATTGCCACATTGCCATTCCAGATGCTGGTGTTTTCAAAATGCCCTGCGCCGGTGGCCAGGGCGGTGGCGTCGGTTCCCTCATATACCTTGACATTCAGCCCAATGGACGGGATGGACAGGGTAGCCAGGTGGCCCCCGCTGTAATAGAGGGCATCCGTAACCGGCGTATAGGCCGTCACGCTGCCGCTGGTGTCCACGCTGGGCAAGGTGGGCGTAACCGTGGTGTTGGGGATGGTGGGTGTGCCGCTGCCCGCTGAGACGTTGTTTCCGGGGCCGGTATAAATCTGCCCATCCCGGATCAGATTCGGGGTCAGCAGCTCGCCGCTGCCCAGGACGTAGGAGGTGGGCGAGCCAAAGGCAGGCGGGATCAGGGCAGCGTTCTTGCTGCGGTCGGTGTTGGCCGGTGCATCGGTAGTCACATAGATGGTGTCATCCGAGGTGGGCCTGCCGAACAGAGGGTTGTCCGGTGCATCAAAGGAATACTCCAGCGCACTGGCAGGCAGCAGGGTGGCTCCCGTCAGGCAACAGGTGGCAAGCAGCATGGCAAGCAGTTTCTTCATGGTTATTCGTACCCCCGTTTCTTATTGATGTAGTGCTTATAGCCTTTCTGTCCAAAATAACCGGCACAGCCCAAAGCGCCCAGGCCCAGAGGAATCAGAAGCCACTTCCAATCAAAGGTGAAGGAACTGCTTTCCTGGGTAGGCTGCGGCGTTTCGGTCGGCGTGTCGGTTGTTTCTTCGGCGGGTGCCGGGTCGGTGCTGGAAAATACGGCGGTATAGGTAATCACGTCCGTGCTGATCCGGGTTACCTCGCCCACATAATTTGCGGTGACTACATAGCCGGTGGCGTATTTGCTGGTGGCTGTGCCGGTATAGGTGGCATTGGCGGTATAGCGAAGGGCCATGTCATATCCATCAGTCTGAGTGGTGGCTGCTTCCTGCCATTGCACATCGGCCAGCGTCAGCGTCCGGCCACTGTCCGTAATGGTTTTAGGGATCAGGGACACATCCGCCCCAGACAGGTTGGGATAGGTACGGGTGGCCGATACGGTACGGCTGCTGGTCTGATAGCCAGCGGCCTCCACGGTGATGGTGGTATGATCCAGAGACAGAACACCGTGATAGCCGTCCTCGGTCTGTACCTCCAGTTCCGGCTCCAGCATGGCAAGAATTTTTTCCATGTCCTGCGTGTCGGAATCCAGGGTTACTACCTCCACATAGTCCTGGGTGTCGCTCTCGATCTGGGCCTGCTTCAACACATCCAGCAGCGTGTAGGTCTTGCCCTCACGCTCAAAGTCCTCTGTGGGAATGTTAGCCGGGTCATCCTGGGAGGAAAGATAATAAATCTTCTCAATGCGGGTAATCCCGTTTTCCTCGCTCTGCTTCACTTCGGCGGGATAGAGCGGTACCGGGTCAGGCTCAGGAATGGGCAAGGTGGGCAAATCCTCGGTAGAGGGAGCCGGGGTGCTGTCCTCGCTTTCTGCCGTCTGAGCAGACGGCGAAGGGGCTGCTGCGGCCAATGCGGTAGGCATTGCTCCGAAAAGCAGCAGCGTCATGGCACACATGGCGCAAACGAAACGCTTCATCGTTCCAGTCCTCCTTTTTGTTTTTTGCCGCCCCTGGATCGGTGGAAAACAGGAGCGCCTTTCTCACGCTGGGGCTGTCCCTTCTCACGCTGTGCCTCCTGCGCTTTGATGGCCTCCATCTTTTTTCGTACAGAGGGGCGCTGCTTGGGGTCATTGGTCATACTCTGAGTGGCAGCCGCTCTCGTATCTGTCCCGCATTCCCTGGATTTTTCGCCGGATGGAACACGGGACGGCTCTTTTTTTGCGCCCTCATCCTCCTGCCGAACAGGAACATCAATGCCCATACGCTCCAGGATGCGGTTGATCTGTCGTGCATCCTTGGCCTTTGCCATAATCTCCACTGTGCCGGTCTTTTCCGCCTTATTGATGATCGGATAGTACAGGACACCGTACTGAGTGCTTTCCTTTTTGAACGCAGCCAAGTCCTGCTCCTTGATGGAGAAAATCGTGAGTTCCTCCCGATCCTGAATCAGCCGCTTCAACGTGGTTTTACCGGCGACTTTCTGGTTGTCGTTGGCAAGGGCAATCAGCAGCGCCGCCAGATTCTTGGCTCCCAGTCCAGCGAGCTTTAAGGCGCTCTCGGTAATCTGAATCCCTTCCCGCACCATCAGATCAGCGGTTTCTCCGCTGGTACTCATGTTTCATAACCTCCTTTTGTTTTGATGTTCTTTTTGCCTCAAACTCCCGTAAGTTCTGCTGAATGCCGGGAACCTGATTTGCGATCTGCTTACAGAGTTTTCGCTCTTTCCGAAGTTCCCGCAAGGCGGTGGTCTGCTGGTCAATCTCACGGGTGAGCATTTCCTTGATTTCCTCATTGGGTTCATACCTCCTTTTTGTATAGAGCGGTTGCCTGCGTTCCGTCCGCTGCTGAATCTCCTGCTCGATTTGTGCTTGCCGCATTGCAAGCTGTTCCGTGGTAGAAATGCCATGCTCATGGAGATATAAAAATTGCGCCTGATAGCGTTCCAGACGGATCACTTCACGACGCATTTCATAAGAGATTCTTTTTCGGGTTGGACGTTTATACCGGCGCAGCAAATAGACGTACCTGAGATACAGAGCATAAAAGCCGGTGATCTTTTTTTTGCGGGTATGCTGCCACGAACCGGCAAGACGATAGTGCCGAACTGGAAGCGGCTGATAAGCAGAAATACGGCCTTCCAAAATGGCTCGCTGCTGCTCCTGGATTCGCCGCTTGATGTCCTCCACGGTGTACCCTTCGCCCAGCCGATCCAGACGAAAATTCCGCTTCGCTCCTGGTGGCCGTACCGTCAGGTATTTGCGGTTAGGATTCCGGGAAACTGCGTATCCCTTTTTCTCCAACAGATTGAGAAAATCGGGAAAATCAAAACAATCACGAATGACTAAATCTATCTCATCCCGCAGCATCTGAGAGAGCGTAGGTTTCCCGGCCTTTTCCGCTTTCCACACGGCATAGTGTTTCCCGTGGTCTTTCGGATCAATGACTTTCAAATGATATTCCGCACAAAGCTCATCCGATACTTTTCGGATTTCACGGTAGTAGTGTTGATAAGACGAGTGATATTTTTTGCCGTCTATGTGGGAAACCGAGTTTACAATGATGTGATTGTGCAGATGCGATTTATCCAAGTGCGTTCCAATCACAGCTTCAAAGCGGTCGCCCAAAAGCCGCTTGCAAAACTCCTGTCCAATGCTGTGAGCCTGCTCCGGTGTTACCTCGCCGGGAGCGAAAGACTGGATGATATGAAAGCCCTGCACTCCACTTGTTTTTCCGAAGCGGATTTTGGTGTTCATCATTTCATCGAATGCGGATTCGGCGGTCAAACAGTTGATAGCAGAGACAAAGAAACTTTGCTCCGTTTTCTCTGGATTGGTGATATAGGAATGCGGTAAAACGAGAACTGCTCCGCTTCATAACCGTAATAATAGGAAAGCTCCACAGCCAAACTATCACCTCCCTGGGACAGATGAAGCCCGGAAGTCCTTCTCCTAAATGACTTCCGGGCCTTATTCTTCCTTAAAATTATCTGGATACCAGAATTTTGGCATCATAGAGGATGTCCAAATGCCGGTTATACCCGTCCACCCGCACGGAGCCTGACAACAGCTTGGGTGCGCCGTTTTCCTCAAATTGGTCGTTTGCTTTAGCCGTTAAAGAAGTACTATACCCCCAATGGGGATCAGGACGACTTGATTTCTATTGGTACCATCGGACTGATCAAAGGAATTGGTACCTTTAAACCGGATAAAAAGGTACGGCTGGCCACCTATGCGTCCCGCTGCATTGAAAATGAGATCCTCATGCACTTTCGTGCCCAGCGTAAGACCCAGGGAGAGGTATCTCTGTCGGATGCTATTGATGGAGACGGGGACGGGAATTCGCTTTCCCTGATGGATACCATCAGCGTGGATGACGATATGTTGGAGGAACTGGATGCCAGAGACGCGTGTATTCAGGTACGGGAGTGTGTAAAGAAGTGCCTGGATGCTCGGGAGGCCGCTATCATTACCCTCCGTTACGGGCTCAACGATCGTAAGCCCCTGACCCAGCGGGAGGTGGCTGCCCAATGCGGCATTTCGCGGTCCTATGTATCCCGCATTGAAAAAAAGGCGCTGAAAAAACTGGAGACAGCCATGGGGACCCAGCGGTAGGACTTTACGCGGCGGTGATTGTTGGGTTATAATAACAATAACTGTCTTGCCTTCGTGCGGACGGCAAAATTATTTTGATTTGAGTGCAATAAAATGCCTGTGTTTTGCATTCCACCAATGAGAGGAGAGAAAACTATGCTGATCCTGCTGGAGACCATGGCGGAGGAGAGCCGCCGGGTGACCGCTCCAGATATTCTGGAGCCGCTGCTGGTCAGGATGCAGGCTGGAGAACAGGAGGCACTGGCGGAACTCTATCATCATGCCCGGACTGCTGTATACGGCCTTGCTCTCTCCTATCTCAAGAATACCCATGATGCGGAGGATGTGACGCAAGATACTTTTGTGCGTGTTTGGGAAAATGTCCATCAATACCAGTCCCGTGGTACACCGCTGGCGTGGGTACTCACTGTTGCCCGCAATCTGGCCCTGATGAAGCTGCGGGAGCGGGGCAAGACGGAGGAATTGGAACCGGAATCCTGGGAACGGCTGGCAGCGGACAGTCCTCTGGTAACGGTGGAGGACCGTCAGGTACTGCGGGCTGCGCTGGAAGGTCTGACCGATGAAGAGCGCCAGGTGGTTACCCTCCACGCAGTCACCGGCTGGAAACATAAGGAGATCGCGCACCTGCTGGATCTGCCGCTGTCTACGGTGCTGTCCAAGTACCGCCGGGCGCTGCAGAAGCTGCGGACCATACTGGAAGGGGGTGAGAAACCGTGAATGATCAGGAATTGGAGCGTAAACTCCATGCGGCACTGGAGCACGCCGCGCCTGACGATGTGGAGGCGGTGCTTGCTCGCCTGGGGCCCCAGAATGGGGAGATTATTCCGATTTCCGCACCCAAACGGCGAAAGCGCATCCTGCCCTGGATCGCGGCTGCCTGCTTGGCGCTTGCCATTGGCGGCGGTGTGGCCGGAGTGCGGTATCAGCAGGCCAACGCGGTGGCGTCTGTGGTCTCCCTCGACGTGAATCCCTGTGTCCGGCTGGAGGTAAACCGGGAAGAAAAGGTTCTTTCCGCCACCCCGGTCAACGATGATGCCAATCAGATTTTGGACGGCATGGATCTGACCGGTACGGATTTGGAGGTGGCAGTCAATGCCATTATTGGTTCTCTGCTGAAGCATGGATATGTGGATGAACTGGCCAATTCTGTGCTGATTTCGGTGGAGGATGACGATTTGACCCGGGGCGCTGCGTTGGAAGAGAAGCTGACAGGGGAGATCTCCCAGGTGCTGGAGTCGGCTTCTATCAATGGAGCCATCCTTTCCCAGAGCTTTGCCACAGATGATGCCTTGCAGCAGAAGGCGGAAGAATACGGGATCTCCCAGGGTAAGGCCGCATTGATCCAGACATTGGTGGACAGCAGTTCCCACCTGACCTTTGAGTCCCTGGTAGGCTTGTCCATCAACGAACTGAATCTGTTGGCCAATTCGGAGGCTGCAGCCGACCTGACAGGCCAGAACGGTGAGCAGGAAAGCATCCGTTCTACCGGTACTGCAAGCCAGAGCGGCTATGTGGGTGTGGATGCCGCCACCCAGACGGCGCTGACCCATGCCGGTGTTCAGCAGTCCCAGCTGGACTACCTGGAAGCTGACTATGACTATGAAGATGGCCGGATGGTTTACGAGGTTGAATTTGGCGTCAGCGGTGTGGAGTATGAATACGACATCGACGCGGCCACCGGTGCTATTATCAAGGCGGAGCAGGAGGGACAGACCATCCAGACACCGGCTCCGGGCCAGACCCAACAGCCTCAGGGTGGTTCCAGCGGCACCATCAGCAGCCAGGAGGCCAGAGATATTGCTTTGTCCAACGCCGGAGTGGCCCTTTCGGATACACGGGAGTTGGAAGTGGAAGCGGATGATGGCTGCTACAAGGTGGAGTTTAAGTCAGGCCAATATGAATATGAGTATGAAATCAGCGTTGCCGATGGCAGGATTCTAAGTGCCGAGCGGGACGACTGAACAGATTGTTTCCGAAAATCGGGCAGCCATATGGCTGCCCGATTTTTTGTAGAACAAGGGAATCACACTTCCCCTTGACAACCTATACCCCCATGGGTATAATGATGGCGAGATACCCATAGGGGTATAGGGGGGCGGATGATATGAAAAAATTGGAGGCCATACTGGAGTGGGGCGGTGTCCGCAAGGATATCATACTGCTTGTTCTTTCAGGGCTGGCTCTGGTGGTCAGCATTCTGTGGGGGACTCATCTGCCGGTAGACCCGGCCTGGGTGGCCATTGTGCTGTGCGGTCTGCCCATTATTTTGGAGGCGTTCATTGGGCTGATCACTGCCTTTGACATCAAGGCGGATGTGCTGGTATCCATTGCTTTGGTGGCTTCGGTGATCATCGGCGAGGACTTTGCCGCCGGTGAGGTGGCCTTTATCATGCAGCTGGGCGCCCTACTGGAGGATCTGACGGTGGCCCGAGCCAGAGCGGGCATTGAAAAGCTGGTGAAACTGACGCCTCGCACCGCTCGCCGGCTGACTGGCGACGGGGAAGAGGTGGTGCCCGCGGAGATGGTACAGGTGGGGGAACTGCTGCGGGTGCTGCCCGGTGAGACTATTCCTGTGGATGGGATCATATGGGACGGGCGCACCTCTGTGGACCAATCGGTCATGACAGGAGAGTCCTTGCCGGTGGACAAGGCCCCAGGAGACCAGGTGTCCAGCGGAACGGTCAACCAATATGGGGCCTTCACCATGGAGGCCACCCGGGTGGGGGAGGACAGCTCCATCCAGCGGATGGTACGGCTGGTCCAGTCGGCGGACGCAGGTAAAGCGAAAATTGTGGGACTGGCCGACCGGTGGGCCACCTGGATCGTGGTGATTGCCCTGTCTGCTGCTGCCATCACCGGCTTTGTTACCGGGGAGCTGATCCGGGCGGTGACTATTTTGGTGGTGTTCTGCCCCTGTGCCCTGGTGCTGGCTACCCCTACCGCCATTATGGCGGCCATTGGCAACGCCACCCGCCACGGATTCTTGGTGAGGGAGGGAGACGCGCTGGAGCGGCTGGCTGGGGTCCAGTGTGTGGCTTTTGACAAGACGGGCACTCTTACATTAGGAAAGCTGCAGGTAACTGCGGTGCTTCCCCTGAATGGCCGGACGGAGGAACAGGTGTGGACAGGGGCTGTGGGCCTGGAGTCCTGGTCGGAGCACCCTCTGGGTAAGGCTGTTACCGCGGGTGGACGGGAGCGCTTTCCTGATCTGGTGCTGAAGGGGGAGAGCGTGGAGGTGCTGCCCGGCCTGGGCCTGAAGGGTATCACGGAGGGCAGAGACCTGTGGGCAGGCAATCTGGCGCTGATGGAGCAGCTGGGTGTGCCCATGCCCCAGGAGGCGGAGGGCTTTGTTCAGGCTCGGCTGGACGAGGGGTGTACCCTTATCTATCTGGCAGAGGAGGGAACATTGATCGGGGTGATGGCTCTGGCCGATACCCTGCGGCCCGACGCGGCAGAGACCATTTTGGCAGTGAAGGGTGCCGGAGTGCAGCCGGTGCTGCTGACGGGGGATCACCCAAGCGCCGCCGGGCATATCGCGGCACTGCTGAATATCCGGGAGGTGAAGGCTGGATGCCTGCCGGAGGACAAGCTGAACTGGATTGCCCGGGCTCAGGAAGAGGGCAGACCGGTGTGCATGATCGGCGACGGCATCAACGATGCCCCCGCACTGAAACGGGCCATGGTGGGTATTGCCATGGGCGGTGTGGGCAGCGATATCGCTGTGGATGCCGCCGATATGGCCCTGGTGGGGGACGATCTACGGCAGCTGCCCCATCTGCTGCGGCTGGCCCGGCGGATGATGGTCACCATCAAATGCAATCTGACCTTCTCCATGGCGCTGAACTTTGCGGCCATTGCCTTGGCCATTACCGGCATTCTGAATCCTGTGGTGGGGGCGCTGGTCCACAACGCGGGCTCGGTGATGGTCATTGTCAATTCTGCCCTGCTGCTGCGCTGGCACAAAAGGGCGTAAAAGGGGAAACCGGGCTCTGTTCCCGCTTTTTTGAAGACGGGAACAGAGCCCTTGACAATTTTTACAGGAAGGGAAGGAGAGAATACGAATAATTTGAAAAACTTTAGCCTAACCTCTATGCAAAAATGGAAAACTATATTAAAATAAGATAGCATGATTTTCCGAAAAGGGGTTGAACATATGAGTGAACCGCAGTTCAAGCGGATTCTTCTGAAGCTCAGCGGCGAGGCCCTCGCCGGCGAGGCCAGCCGGGGTCTGGATTTCGATGTCATCGGCAGCGTTTGCGACGTAATCAAGAAGTGCGTGGCAGCCGGTGTCCAGGTGGGCATCGTGGTTGGCGGCGGCAATTTCTGGCGCGGCCTGAAGGATGGCGGCGACCGGATGGAGCGTACCCGTGCCGACCACATGGGAATGCTGGCTACCACCATCAATGCACTGGCAGTGGCCGACGTGCTGGAGCAGAAGGGTGTGGACGTGCGGGTGCAGACCGCCATTGAAATGCGGTCCATCGCCGAGCCCTACATCCGTTCCAAGGCCATCCGGCATATGGAGAAGGGCAGAGTGGTCATTTTCGGCTGCGGCACCGGCAATCCCTTCTTCTCCACCGATACGGCGGCTGTGCTGCGGGCGGCGGAGATCGACGCCGACGCCATTCTGCTGGCCAAGAACATTGACGGCGTGTATTCCGCCGATCCTCGCAAGGACCCCAACGCGGTGAAGTATGATACCATCACCTATGACGATGTGCTGGCTCAGCACCTGGAGGTGATGGATTCCACCGCCACGTCCCTGTCCATGGACAACAAGATCCCGGTGATCCTGTTCGCACTCAAGGACCCTGAGAACATTCTGCGTGTGGTCATGGGTGAAAAAATCGGAACCATCGTCAAGGAGGAACCGTGAAATGAAAGAGCTCAATAAAGAATTCGACGCCAAGATGAAAAAGACCATCGACGTAGTGATGAGTGATTTCGCCAGTGTCCGTGCCGGACGGGCCAACGCCGCCGTGCTGGATAAGATTACGGTGGACTACTACGGCGCCCCCACCCCTCTGAATCAGGTGGCCGCCATTTCCTCTCCCGATCCTCGTTCCCTGATGATCCAGCCCTGGGACGGTACTCTGCTGAAGGCCATCGAGAAGGCCATCCAGTGTTCTGATCTGGGCATCAACCCCCAGAACGACGGTCGTGTGATCCGCCTGTCCTTCCCTCAGCTCACCGAGGAGCGCCGTAAGGAACTGACCAAGCAGGTGAAGAAGTACGGTGAGAACGGTAAGGTGGCCATCCGCAACATCCGCCGGGACGCCATGGAGAAGTTCAAGGCTCTGGAGAAAAAGGGCGAGATGACCGAGGACGACCGCAAGGACTATGAGAAGGAGCTCCAGGATCTCACCGACAAGCGGTGCAAGGAGATCGATGAGCTGACCGTCAAAAAAGAAGCGGAACTGATGGCGGTATAACATCAAACAAGAGACACATGGTGCGGGATGCGAAGAGTGTCCCGCACTGGTGTCGTATAGGCGGGTTGAACATGGCATTATTCAAACCGAAGGCGGCGCAGGCCCAGGTGGATTTCAACCACCTGCCCCGTCATGTGGCAATCATCATGGACGGCAACGGCCGCTGGGCCAAGCGTCGGGGGCTGCCCCGTACGGCAGGACACGCCGCTGGCGCGGAGACCTTCCGTACCATCGCCACATACTGTCAGAAGATCGGAATTGAGTATCTGACGGTATACGCCTTCTCCACGGAGAATTGGAAGCGGCCTCTGGAGGAGGTCTCCGCCATCATCGGACTGCTGAAGAAGTATCTTCTGGAGTCCATTGAGAAGATGGAGCGGGACAAGATCAGACTCCACTTTTTCGGAGATCTGGAGGCACTTCCTCCGGAGTTGAGAGAATTGACGGTGCGTACCGACGATATCTCCACACACTATGATGGTATGCAGGTCAACGTATGCTTCAACTATGGCGGACGGGACGAGATTGTCCGTGCGGCCCGGGCTTTTGCGGCGGAGTGTGCGGCGGGGAAGAAGGACCCCGCTCAGCTGACAGAGGCGGATTTTTCCGGTTACCTCTATTCTGCCGGGGTACCCGACCCGGACCTGGTGATCCGGCCCAGCGGTGAGCTGCGGATCTCCAACTTCTTGCTGTGGCAGTCGGCCTACGCGGAATTCTATTATACCGACGTGCTGTGGCCTGACTTCAGCAAGGAAGAGCTGAACAAGGCGCTGGCGGCTTATCAGGGCCGTTCCCGCCGCTATGGAGGTGTCTGAGTGGTCAAGCGAATCATGGTGGCGGTGGTCTGTATCCCGCTGCTGGCGGCAGCGGTATACGGTGTCTCGCCGGTCTATCCGGTCATCCTGCCCATTCTGGTGGCCGGATTGTCTATGATCGCGGTGCATGAGGTACTGTGGTCCACCGGATTTCTCAAGCATACCCGTATTTCCGGCTATTCCATAGTTTTGGCAGGCCTCATTCCGTTCTGGGTCTACTATAACGGCAAGCTGATGCCCGCCCTGGCTGGAATGTTCCTCTATGTGGTGCTTCTCTTTGCCGAGGCCATTGGCAGCCATAAGCGCATTACCCTGGAGAAAATGGGAGGCGCTTTCTTCCTCAGTGTAGTCATTCCCTTTTTCCTGTCCTCGCTGCTGCGGATCCGGCTCATGGAGCACTGGATGGCCCTCATCGTGCTGCCCTTTGAGGTGGCTTTCCTCAGCGATGCCTTTGCCCTCTTTGCAGGCATGGCCTTTGGCAAGCATAAGCTGGCGCCTGAGCTCTCCCCCAAAAAGACGGTGGAGGGCGCTGTGGGCGGCTTTGCAGGTGCCATTATCTGCACGGTGATCTATGGCGCTGTCCTCCAGTTTGGCTTCTCCATGCAGGTCAATTACCTGTATCTTGTGATTTACGGCGCTCTGGGCAGCATTGTATCCCAGCTGGGCGACCTGTCTTTTTCCTATATCAAGCGGGAGTATGGCATCAAGGATTTCGGCAACATTTTCCCCGGCCACGGCGGCGTGCTGGACCGTTTCGACAGTGTGATCTTCTGCGCGCCCCTGATCGAGCTGCTGATCCAATTCCTGCCCGCTGTGGGAGGCTAAACACATGAGCAACTGCATTTCTTTGCTGGGTTCTACCGGCTCCATCGGGCGGCAGTCACTGGAAGTGATTGCCGCCTGTGGCATGACTGTGGCTTCCTTGACCGCCAACCGGGACGTGGAGCGGATGGAGGCCCAATGCCGCCAGTTCCGGCCCCGACTGGCGGTCATGATGGACCCTGCCGCTGCCGCTGATCTGCAAACCAGGCTGGGGGATACGACCATCCGGGTGGCCTCCGGTCCTGAGGGACTGGTGGAGGCCGCCACTCTGGAGGAGGCGGACACTGTGCTCACCGCTGTGGTGGGTATGGTGGGCCTGGTTCCTACTCTGGCAGCGGTCCGTCAGGGCAAGCGCATTGCCCTGGCCAATAAGGAGACCCTGGTGTGTGCCGGGGAGCTGGTGATGAATGGGGCTGATCAGTACGGCGCGGAGATCGTACCGGTGGACTCGGAGCACTCAGCTATTTTCCAGTGTCTCCAGGGCAGCCGGGACAGGGGAGAGGTGAAACGCCTTATCCTCACCGCCTCCGGCGGGCCCTTCTGGGGCTGGGATAAAGAGGCGATTGCCTCTGCTACGGTGGAGCAGGCCCTGAAGCACCCCAACTGGTCTATGGGCGCCAAGATCACGGTGGACTCCGCTACGCTGATGAACAAAGGCCTGGAGTTTATCGAGGCTATGCGGCTCTATCGGATGCCGCCGGAAAAAATCTCCATTGTGGTCCACAGGGAGAGCATCATCCACTCCCTGGTGGAATACTGTGATAACGCGGTGCTGGCCCAGTTGGGGGTACCAGATATGCGTCTGCCTATCCAGTACGCATTGACCTGGCCCGCCCGTACCCAGGCGGTGGCAAAGCCGCTGGACCTGCTGACCTGTCCGCCCCTGACCTTCCATGCTCCGGATTATGAGGCGTTTCCCTGCCTCTCTCTGGCGCTGGAGGCCGCCAAAACCGGCGGCACCGCTACCGCTATCCTCAACGGTGCAAACGAGGCGGCGGTGGGCCTCTTCCTGGCGGGGCAGATCTCCTTTGGCGAGATTGCCAAGCGGGTGGAGCGGGCACTGGCCCAGGTGCCTGTGGTCCACTCTCCCACACTGGAGGACGTATTGGAAGCAGACAAAGCGGCCCGCCAGGCAGCGGGCAAGTAATCTGAGTTTGAGGTGTCTATGAACGTACTTTCCATTGTGCTTATCATCCTGTTTTTTGGACTGCTGATTGCCATCCATGAATTCGGCCACTTTATTGCCGCCAAGCTGATGGGTGTGAAGGTGAACGAGTTTGCTATCGGCATGGGTCCCAAGCTGTTTTCAAGGGAGAAAGGGGAGACGCTTTACAGCTTGCGCGCCTTTCCCATCGGCGGCTTCTGTGCCATGGAGGGAGAGGGGGAGTCCTCTGACGATCCCCGTGCCTTTGGCAACAAGGCGGGCTGGAAGCGGCTTATCATTCTGGTGGCCGGTGCGTTCATGAATTTCATTACCGGTGTGGTGCTTATCCTCATCATCATGGCTCTGGCGGGCAGTCCGTCCATGCCGGTGGTCACCGGCTTTATGCCCGGGGCAGAGGATATCGCCCAGACTGGGCTACAGCCGGGAGATCAGTTTTATTCCATTGATGGCCACCGCATTTACTTCAACAACGACGCCTTTATCTTCCTGGAGCGAGCAGGGGAGCAGGTTGATGTGGTGGTGCTGCGGGACGGTGAGAAGGTGGATCTGGGCACCATTGACCTGCCCTATCGACAGCTCACCGATGAAAACGGCAATCAGGTCATGAAGCGGGGAATTTATCTGGGCGAGTTCCAGGAGGATACCCCCCTGACCTTGCTGCGGAACACCTGGTATCAGGCGGTGGACTACGTCCGTATGGTATGGATGGGCCTTGGCGACCTGATTACCGGTGCGGTGGGCCTGAACGATATGTCAGGTGTCATCGGCATTGTAGCCGTGGCAGGCGATGTGGGCCAGGCAGGCGCCGCAGCGGCCGGTTTGTTCGGCCTGTTCATCAACATTCTGGACTTTACTGCTCTGATTGCCATTAACCTGGCGGTGATGAATCTGCTGCCCATCCCGGCTTTGGACGGCGGACAGATCCTGTTTGTGTTTGTGGGCGGGATCTACCGGCTCATTACCAAAAAGAAGATGAATGAAAAGTATCTGGGCTATGTGAATGCCGTGGGCTTTTTCTGCCTCATCGCCTTAATGGTGGTGGTGGCAGTCAACGACGTGATCAAGCTGTTTTAGCGGGAGGTATACCAATGACCAGACAGATTCTTGTGGGCGGCGTCCCGGTGGGGGGCGGCGCTCCGGTCACCATTCAATCCATGACCAATACCCGCACCGAGGATGTGACAGCCACGGTGAATCAGATCCTCCGTCTGGAGGAGGCAGGCTGCCAGATCATCCGGGTAGCGGTACCCGATATGGCGGCGGCCAAGGCTGTGGGGGCTATCAAAGCCCGTATTCATATCCCGCTGGTGGTGGATATTCACTTTGACTACAAGCTGGCTCTGGCCTGTGTGGAGGAGGGGTGCGACGCGGTGCGCATCAATCCCGGCAACATTGGCGGGGAAGACCGGGTGAAAGCGGTAGCGGAAGCCTGTAAAGCAAGACACATTCCCATCCGCATTGGCGTCAACGGCGGTTCTCTGGAGAAGCCCCTGCTAGCCAAGTACGGCGGAGTCACCCCGGAGGCCCTGGTGGAGTCCGCCTTTGGCCATATCGCTCTGTTGGAGCAGTATGATTTCCACGACATCTGTGTGTCGCTTAAGTCTTCATCGGTAGTTACCACGATGGCGGCCTACAAGCTGATGAGCGGGAAAAGTGATTATCCTTTACACCTTGGCGTTACCGAGACGGGCACCACCCGTATGGGTACCATCAAGTCCGCCATCGGCATCGGGGGTCTGCTGGCCCTGGGTATCGGCGACACCCTGCGGGTGTCTCTATCCGCCGACCCGGTGGAGGAGGTGTACGCCGCCAAGGATATCCTAAAGGCCCTGGGTATGGCAGCCAACGAGCCCAATCTGGTGTCCTGTCCCACCTGCGGCCGTACCCGCATTGATCTGATTGACCTGGCCCACCAGGTGGAGGATCGGCTGAAGGAAGTCCACAAGCCCATTACCGTGGCAGTGATGGGCTGCGTGGTCAACGGCCCCGGCGAAGCCGCCGCCGCCGATGTAGGTATTGCCGGTGGACAGGGGGAGGGCCTTCTGTTCCGCAAGGGCGAGATTGTGAAGAAGGTCCCCCAGGAGCAGCTGGTGGACGAGCTGTTTACCCTGATCGACCAACTGTAAAGCAGGAGCGTGTCCTATGCCTCAAGCACAAAAGATCCCATTTTTAAAACTGTTTTCCGCCTGGCGGCCCGGCCCGGAGCTGACGGCGATGGTCCAGGGCTACCTAGTGACCCGGGCGGTCATCGATAAACATACCCGGTCCATCAAGGCCCAGGTGGAGTGCACTGCGCTCCCGGCAGAGAAGCTGCGTCACCAAATCGAGCGCAGCATTGCCTTGGCCTACCGGGTGGAACAGGTGTCGCTGGAGATGACTGTCCCGGCTGGGGATGAGTCTGCTCCTGCGCCCGAAGCGCCCCGGAAGCCTGCGGCAGCCGTCCCGGTTCCGGAGCAGCCTGCTCCCGTCCAGCAGCCCCAAAAGCCGCCGGTGGAGGATGATGCCGCCGCGGCCTTCCGCCGTACCGAGGAGATCCGCCGCAAGGCTCTGGAGAGCCTGAAGGTGGCCCGTCCCGCAGAGAAAAAGACCCCTAAAGAGGGGAAAGGGAAATTGCTTTACGGACGCCATGAGATCAAGAAGGAACCTATCCCAATGGGTACCCTGGATCTGGATATGGGTACCGTCATTGTGGAGGGCGATGTGTTCGCGGTAGACCACCGGGAGTTGAAGCGGCGGGAGGCCTGGGTGGTGTCCTTCGACGTGACCGACTATACCGGCTCCGTGCGGGTCAACAAGTTTTTCCCCGGCGATGAGGGCAAGCCCTTGGTAGAGGGTGTGAAGAAAGGTCAGCATCTCTTTATCCAGGGTAAGCTGAATATCGACCGCTTTACCGGTGACATGGTGCTGGAGCCCTTCGCGGTGATGGAGGGCAAAAAAGAGCCCAAGATGGACAACGCCCCCGAGAAACGGGTGGAGCTCCACCTCCATACCAATATGTCGGCCATGGATGCCCTTACCGCTGTGGGCTCCAAGATGGACTCTCCCATCGGCGTGGACAAGAACGTGGTGAAGCGGGCGGAGCGGTGGGGCCACCGGGCCATCGCCATCACCGACCACGGAGTGGCCCATTCCTTCCCCAACGCCTGGCACTCGGCCAAGAACATCAAGATCCTCTACGGTGTGGAGGCCTACTTCATCAACGACGTGGATGACCGGGTGGTCATCCACGGTGACAAGGATCAGGACTTTACACAAGATATCGTCTGCTTTGATATTGAGACCACCGGCCTGGACAAGCGCACCGAGGCCATCACTGAGATCGGCGCCGTGGTGCTGCGGAACGGGGAAGTGGTGGAGCAGTTCTCCACCTTCGCCGACCCGGGCCGGCCCCTGACCCGGGAGATCACCCAGCTCACCGGCATCACGGATGAGATGCTGAAGGGGGCCCCCTCCCAGGAGGAGGCGGTCAATGCGTTCCTGGACTTCGTGGGGGACCGGCCTCTGGCCGCCCACAACGCGGAGTTCGATATGGGCTTTATTGGGGAGGCCTGCCGCCGCATGGGCCGGCCTTTCGAGAATACCTCTCTGGACAGCCTGATCCTGGCCCAGAACCTGCTGCCCGACCTGGGCAAGTATAAGCTGGATATCGTGGCCAACCACCTGAATCTGCCTGCTTTCAACCATCACCGGGCCTATGACGACGCGGCCACGGTGGGCTATATGCTGGTACCCTTCTTCCGGATGCTGGCCGACCTGGGGGTGCATACCCTCCAGCAGATCAACCCGGCCATGTCCAAGCTCCGCTCCGGCGGCAAGGCCAAGCGGCAGCCCAAGCACCTGATCGTGCTGGCCAAGAATCAGCTGGGCCTGCGGAACATCTATAAGCTGATCTCCGCTTCCTATCTGGACCACTTCAAGCGCTATCCCATCATGCCAAAAAGCCTCATCAACCAGCACCGGGAGGGTCTCATCATCGGCTCTGCCTGCGAGGCCGGCGAGCTGTTCCAGGCCATCGTCAAACGGAAGGAGTGGAACGAGCTCAAGCGCATTGCCTCCTGGTACGACTTCCTGGAGATCCAGCCCCTGTGCAACAACGCCTTTATGCTCCGCAAGGGGATGGTGAAGAGCCAGGAGGAGCTGCGGGACTTCAACCGCACGGTGGTGGCTCTGGGCGAGGCACTGGACAAGCCGGTGTGCGCCACCGGCGACGTCCATTTTCTGGACCCGGAGGATGAGATCTACCGCCATATCCTGCTGGCCTCCAAGGGCTTTGACGACGCCGACTCGCCTCTGCCCCTCTACTTCAAGACTACCCAGGAGATGCTGGATGAGTTTGCCTACCTGGGGAAGGAGAAGGCCTATGAGGTGGTGGTACGCAACACCAATCTGGTGGCCGACTGGTGCGAGGACGTGGTGCCCCTGCCCAAGGGCCTGTTTGCCCCCAAGATTGAAAACTCCGCCGAGGAGCTGACCCGGCTGGTATGGGATAAGGCGAAAGCACTTTACGGTGAGGAACCGCCTCAGATTGTGGTGGACCGGATCAACGCCGAGCTGGGGGATATCATCAAGTGTAAGTATGACGTGATTTATATGTCGGCCCAGAAGCTGGTGCAGGACTCCCTGGACCACGGCTATCTGGTGGGTTCCCGTGGTTCGGTAGGCTCCTCTCTGGTGGCCTTCATGTCGGGCATCACCGAGGTAAACTCACTGCCCCCCCACTACCGCTGTCCCAAGTGCAAGCACTCTGACTTTGAGGCGGCCAAGGAACTGGGCATCGGCTGCGGCGCCGATATGCCGGATGCCAACTGTCCGGTGTGCGGCACCCCCTATGACAAGGACGGCTTCAACATCCCCTTTGAGACCTTCCTGGGCTTCGGCGGCGACAAGGTGCCTGATATCGACCTGAACTTCTCCGGCGAATATCAGTCCAGCGCCCACCGCTATACCTTTGAACTGTTTGGACAGACCCATGTGTTCCGGGCGGGCACCATTGGTACGGTGAAGGACAAAATTGCCTTCGGCTATGTGAAGCACTACCTGGATGACCACGGTCTCCATGGCACTCGTGCGGAGGAGAACCGTTTGTCCCTGGGATGCAGCGGCGTTAAGCGCACCACCGGCCAGCACCCCGGCGGCATGGTGGTCATCCCCCAGAACCGTGAGATCTACGACTTCTGTCCGGTGCAGCACCCCGCCGACGACCCGGACAGCGACATTATCACCACCCACTTTGAATATCACTCCATGGAGTCCAACCTGCTGAAGCTGGATATGCTGGGCCACGATGATCCCACTATGATTCGTATGCTTCAGGACCTGACAGGGGTGGACCCCCAGAAGATCCCTTTGGACGACAAGGACACCATGAGTATCTTCACCTCCTCCAAGGTGCTGGGCTTTGAGGACGACCCCATTCTGGGCCCCACCGGCGCTGTGGCCATTCCTGAGTTCAACACCAAGTTTACCCGGGGAATGCTCATGGACACCCAGCCCCACCAGTTTGATATCCTGCTGCGCCTGTCCGGCTTCTCCCACGGCACCGACGTGTGGCTGGGCAATGCCCGGGACCTGATCGTGGATCAGGGTATCCCTGTTGGCCAGGCCATCGGCTGTCGTGACGATATCATGATCTTCCTGATCTCCTGCGGTATGCCGGAGAAGCGCTCCTTCAAGATCATGGAGGCGGTGCGAAAGGGAAGAGGCCTGCCTGAGGGAGCAGAGGAGGAGATGAAGGCCGCCGGTGTGCCCGACTGGTATATCGGCTCCTGTAAGAAGATCAAGTACCTGTTCCCCAAGGCCCACGCCGTGGCTTACGTTATGATGGCCTTCCGCATTGCCTGGTTCAAGGTACACCACCCCCTGGCCTTCTACGCCGCTTTCTTCTCCATCCGGGCCAAGGCCTTCGACGCCACCTGTATGTGTATGGGCATGGATGTGTGTAAGGCCAAGATGAAGGAGATTGAGAGTAAGGAGAAGCCTACGCCTGTGGAGGAGGATACCCTGGTCACCCTGGAAGTGGTGTATGAGTTCTATCTTCGGGGCTTCACCTTTGAGCATATGGATCTGTACCGCTCCCACGCAATCAACTTCCTGCCCGATATGGAGAAGGGGACCCTGCTGCCGCCCTTTACCTCCATCCCTGGCCTGGGTGAGACGGCGGCCCTGTCCATTATGGAGCAGCGGCAGGGTAAGCGGTTCATCTCCATCGAGGAATTCTCCGCCGCCTGCCCCAAGGTGTCCAAGACCCACATTGAGCAGCTGAAAGCAGTGGGTGCCCTGGACGGTATGCCCGATACCAGCCAAATCACTTTATTTGACGGATTTTAAGGAAAGGCATACCGTCCCCCTTTGTGGGCTTGTATTTTGACTGGGAAAATGATACCATAAACTCATCCTATTACATAAATGAGGTGTGTGACCATGTTGGATCAAAAGGTTGCTGAGCTGCTGAATGTACAGGTGAATAAGGAATTCTATTCCGCCTACCTCTATCTGGACTTTTCCATCTACTATGACGAGATTGGACTGGACGGCTTCTCCAACTGGTACAAGGTACAGGCCCAGGAGGAGCGGGATCACGCCATGCTCTTCCTCCAATACCTGCAGAACAACGGCTGCAAGGTCACTCTGGATACCATCCAGAAGCCGGATAAGGAGCTCAAGGACAAGCTGGAGGTGCTGGAGTTCGGCCTGGAGCATGAGCGCTATGTTACCGGCCTGATCCACAACATTTATGAGGCTGCTCAGGCCGCCAAGGATTTCCGCACCACGCAGTTCCTGGACTGGTTTGTCAAGGAGCAGGGTGAGGAGGAAAAGAACGCCGAGGACATGATCAAAAAGATGAAGCTCTTTGGAGATGACGCCAAGGGCCTGTATATGCTTAACAGTGAAATGGCTGCCCGGGTCTACAGCGCCCCCAGTCTGGTTCTTTAAGCGATTGCAGCGGGCAGCCCCCAGGGGGCTGCCCGTATTTTATTCGGTTCGCACTTGACAAAATTGGGATGCTATAGTATATTAGCGTGGTAAAGTGATAAAGCAAAGGGCGTGATCCCATGAAATTTAACATCAACACCCCCGAGGGCACCCGGGACCGGCTGTTTGCCGAGTGCCAGGAGCGGCGGCAGGTTCAGGCAAAGCTGACCCGCCTGTTCCGCCAGAGGGGTTTTTTGGAGGTCTCTACCCCGGAGACCGAGTTCTATGATCTCTTTGCCCGGTCGGGCAGCGCTATTCCCCAGGAGCGCATGATCAAAGTAGGGGACCCCAGCGGTAAGTTCTGCGTTATGCGGCCCGACTCTACCACCCCCATTGCACGGGTGGCGGCCACCAAGCTGAAGGCGGTGGCCATGCCTCAGCGGCTGTACTACGATCAGACAGTGTACCGCGCCAACCCCGCCCACAACGGCGGCAGCCGGGAGATTCCCCAGTGCGGGGTGGAGCTCATCGGTGCAAAAGGGAAGAAGGCGGACGTGGAGATCATCGTTACCGCCATTGATGCCCTGCGGTGCTGCGGAGCCCCCAAGTTCCATGTTGAGCTGGGTCACGCCGGGTACTTCCGGGAGCTGGCCGGTCGGCTGGAATTGGAGAATTCCGCCGTGGAGGAGATCCGGGCTCTCATCGAGGGCAAGAACTTCGCGGCCCTGAAGGATTTCCTGGAGCCTTACCGGGGCAACCCGGCCTGCGCCGCTCTGGAACAGCTCAGCCGCCTATTCGGCGGGGTGGAGGTGCTGGGTCAGGCGGAGAAGCTGGCGGGGAAGACCCCGGCGGTGGACTACCTGTCCGAGCTGTATGACGAGCTGTCCGCCGCGGGCTACGGCCCCTATATCCGCTTCGATCTGGGCATGGTCCACCAGATCGACTATTACACCGGCGTAGTCTTCCGGGGCTATGTGGAGGGCGCGGGAGACGCCGTCCTCTCCGGCGGTCGATACGATAACCTGGTGGGTATCTTTGGCCGGGAGGCCCAGGCCACCGGCTTTGCCGTGGACGTGGACGCGGTGGCCCGCACCCTGCCTGAGATGGTGCTGCCGGTGCTGCGCACCGTGGTCCACTATGAGCCGGGCTATCTGGCCCAGGCCCTGGAGGCGGTGGATGGCCGCCCTGCCGGTACCTGCGAGCTGTCCCCCTGCCGGACTTTGGAGTCCAGCCTGAATCTGGCCCGGGACAAGGGCGCGGAGATGGTGCTGGTTTTGGATAAGGACGGAGAAAGGACGGTGCGGGTATGAGTGAGCGGCTGAAGATCGCCATTACCAAGGGGCGGCTGCTGGACAAGAGCATGGAGCTCTTTGAGGGGGCTGGGCTGGACTGTTCCCCCATCAAGGACCCGGGCCGCCGTCTGGTCCACTGTGTGCCCAACTACCCTCTGGACGCGGTGCTGGCCAAGGCGCCCGATGTCATCACCTATGTGGAGCATGGGGTGTGCGACCTGGGCATCGTAGGGAAGGACACCATCCTGGAGAAGGGAGGCTCCTTCTATGAAGTGCTGGACCTGGGGTTCGGCAAATGCCGGTTCGCCCTGGCTGTCAAGGCGGGGAGCGACTTCTATGGTACCTACAAGACCCGGCGCATCGCCTCCAAGTACCCGGAGGTGACCCGTGCCTTCTTTGCAGGCAAGGGTATGGACGTGGATATCATCAAGATCGAGGGCAGCGTGGAGCTGGCCCCCATTCTGGGCCTGGCCGACGCCATCGTGGATATCGTGGAGACGGGAGCTACTCTGAAGGCCAACGGTCTGGTGCCCATCGAGGATGTGGCGCCGGTTTCTGCCCGGCTTATCGTGAATACTGCCAGCATGAAGCTGTACAAGAATCAGATTGAAGACTTTATAGCCCGTTGTGAGGGAGAATTGGAGAAGCGGAAATGATTCAGATCGTAAAAGCAGACGGCGCGGCCGAAAAAGCGGTTATCAGCGCTATGAAGGCCCGAGCGGCCCAGGCAAACCAGGCCATTGACGCGGCGGCAGCCGAGATTATGGAGACGGTCCGGGAGAAGGGTTTTGAAGCGGTGCGGGACTATTCTCTCCGCTTTGATAAGGCTGAACCCCGTGAGATCTCCCAGGCGGAGCTCCAGGCGGCCTATGACCGCTGCCCGGCGGACTTGATTTCCGCCCTGGAGCGGGCGGCGGCCAACATCCGGGATTACAATGAGAAGCTGCTTACCCACACCATGGAGTGGACTTCCCTTGACGGGGGCGTGGTGGGCCGGGTGGTCCGTGGCCTGACCCGGGTGGGCATCTATGTGCCCGGCGGCACGGCAGCCTATCCCAGCAGTGTGATGATGAATGCGGTGCCTGCCAAGGTGGCCGGGGTGGAGGAGATCGTCATGGTGACGCCCCCCACCGAGAACCTGAACGATGCTGTGCTGGCTGCCGCCAAAATCGCTGGGGTGGACCGGGTCATTGCTGTCGGTGGCGCCCAGGCGGTGGCGGCCCTGACCTACGGGGCTGGATTCATCCCCCGGGTGGATAAGCTGGTGGGCCCCGGCAACGCCTTTGTGGCCTCCGCCAAGCGGCAGGCCTACGGCAAGCTGGACATCGACATGGTGGCCGGGCCTTCCGAAATATTGATTATCGCAGATGGCAAGGCCAACCCCAAATTTGTAGCCGCCGACCTGCTCAGCCAGGCGGAGCATGACAAACTGGCCTCAGCCGTGCTGCTCACCGATTCCATGGAACTGGCCCAGGCGGTGGACGCTGAAATCGTCCGCCAGACCGGCTATCTGGACCGTTCTGAGATCATGGAGTGCTCCCTGCGGGACTTTGGCTGCGCCATCGTGTGCGATAGTCTGGCTGACTGCGCCGCCCTGGCCAACGAGGTAGCCCCGGAGCACTTGGAGATCGTCACCGAGGACCCCCGGGCCCTGCTGCCCTCCATCAAGAACGCCGGTGCGGTGTTCCTGGGCGCCTGGTCCCCGGAACCTCTGGGGGACTATCTGGCCGGACCTGACCATGTGCTGCCCACCAGCGGTACCGCCCGGTTCTTCTCGCCCCTCAGCGTGGACAGCTTCCTCAAGACTATGAGTGTCATCCAATATGACCAGGCCAGCTTGGGTCCCATTAAGGAGCAGATCATCACCCTGGCCAATGCGGAGCATCTCACCGCCCACGCCAATTCCATCAGGGTGCGGTTTGAGTAAAGGAGAATGACCATGAGAACAGCCCAACTGACCCGCACCACCAAGGAGACCGATATCCGCCTGACCCTCTCTCTGGAGGGAGGAGGGGTGGACGTCCACACCGGTATCGGCTTTTTCGATCATATGCTGACGGCTTTCGCCTTCTATGGTGGGCTGGGCCTGGAGCTCTATGTCCAGGGCGATCTGGAGGTGGACGGGCACCACACCGTGGAAGATATAGGCATCGTGCTGGGCCAGGCCATGAAGGAGGCACTGGGGGACCGGAAGGGCATCCGGCGGTTTGCCTCTGCCTTCATCCCCATGGATGAGGCCCTATGCTTTACCGCCCTGGATTTCTCCAACCGGCCCTTTCTGGTGTTTGACGCCGAGATGCCTCAACCCATGATCGGGGCCTATGATTCCTGCCTTACCGAGGAGTTTATGAGGGCCTTCGCGGTGAATAGTGGATTAACTTTACATATGAAGTGCCACTACGGAAAGAACGCCCACCACATTACTGAGGCCCTGTTCAAGTCCCTGGGTGTGGCGGTCAAGGAGGCCGTGCAGATTACCGGTACCGGGGTCACCTCCACCAAGGGGGTGCTGTGATGGGTTATACCGCTATCGTGGACTACGGCGTGGGCAATTTGAAGAGCGTGACCAACGCCATGGACTACCTGGGCCTGAAAACCTGTATCACCAGCGCCCCCGGGGAGCTGGAACGGGCTGACGCCATCATCCTGCCCGGCGTAGGGGCCTTCCCCGACGCGGCGGACAAGCTGCGGGGGACCGGTCTGGACCAGGTGCTGGTGGCCCAGGCAGAACGCAAACCCATCCTGGGCATCTGCCTGGGAATGCAGCTGCTCTTCGACCGGGGCGAAGAGGTGCGGGAGTGTAAAGGACTTGGACTTGTACCTGGCTGTGTCCGTAAGATTGAGACCAATCTTAAGCTGCCCCACATCGGCTGGAACAGCCTGAGCTACCCCAACCCGTCTCCGCTGTTTGCTGGGGTGGAGGAGGGTAGCTACGTCTACTTTGTCCACTCCTTCTGTGGCGTGGCCGCTGACCCGGCCACCGTTATCGCCCAGACCGACTACGGTATCCCGGTGGTGGCGGCGGTGCAGAAGGGCAACGTGTACGGCTGCCAGTTCCACCCGGAGAAGAGTGGTGAGGTGGGCTTGCAGATTCTGAAAAACTTCGGAGGGCTGAACAGATGATCTTATTTCCCGCCATTGATTTGAAAGATGGTAAGGCTGTCCGCCTTTACAAAGGAGATTTCGCAACGGCTCACCAGGTGGCGGATGATCCGCTGGCGACTGCAAAGGCCTTTTATGACGCCGGGGCCCGCCATATCCACATGGTGGACCTGGACGGAGCCCGCAGTGGAGCCCGGCAGAACGGCGCCATTGTGCAGGCGGTGGCTCAGAGCTCCGGCCTGAAGGTGGAGCTGGGGGGCGGTATCCGCTCTATGGCCGACCTGGAGGAGGTCTTTGCCCTGGGAGTTTGGCGGTGCGTGATCGGCTCCGCCGCCGTCAGCCATCCGGAGTTTGTGAAAGAGGCGGTAGCCAAGTATGGCGAGCGCATTGCCGTGGGCATTGATGCCATGGACGGCATCGTCAAGACCGCCGGATGGGAGCAGTCCTCCGGCCTCAACTACCTGGACTTCGCCAAGTCCATGGAGGCGATAGGTGTAAGGACGATTATCTTTACAGATATCGCTACCGATGGGATGTTGTCCGGCCCTTCTTTTGACCGGCTGGCTGCGCTTCAAGAAGCGGTAAGCTGTCAGATCGTGGCCTCCGGCGGGGTATCCTCCAACGGAGACCTGTCCAAGCTGAACGGCATGGAGTTGTATGGAGCCATCATCGGCAAGGCCTACTACGCCGGAACGGTGGACCTGGCACAAGCGGTAAAGGAGGCGGGGGAGCAGTGTTAGCCAAACGAATCATTCCCTGCCTGGATGTGCGGGACGGCCGTGTGGTGAAGGGGGTCAACTTCGTCAATATCCGAGACGCCGGCGACCCGGTGGAGCTGGCCAAATACTATTCCGATCAGGGAGCTGATGAGATCGTCTTTCTTGACATCACCGCCACCAGTGATGCCCGGGATACCGTGGCCGACGTGGTAGAACGCACCGCCGCTCAGGTCTTTGTCCCACTAACCGTGGGGGGTGGCATCCGTACTCTGGAGGACTTCCAGCGGCTGCTGCGGGCAGGGGCGGACAAGATCTCTGTCAACTCCGCCGCCGTGGCCCGGCCTGAACTGATTTCCGAAGCGGCAGAGCGGTTTGGTTCCCAGTGCGTGGTGCTGGCGGTGGACGCCCGGTCCCGGGGAGACGGCACCTGGGAGGTGGTGGTGGCCGGAGGCCGCAAGCCCACCGGCATGGACCTCATCGAATGGGTGAAGAAGGGCGAGGCCCTGGGAGCGGGAGAGATTTTGCTCACCTCCATGGACGCAGATGGAACCAAGGCTGGTTTTGATCTGGCCATGACAAAAGCGGTCACCAATGCGGTATCCATCCCCGTGATTGCCTCCGGTGGCTGCGGTAGCCTGGCCCATTTTGCGGAGGTATTTGAAGAGACCGGGTGCGACGCGGCCCTGGCAGCCTCTTTATTCCATTTTGGGGAGTTGACAGTGCCCCAGGTAAAGGAGTATCTTGAAACCAGACAGATCCCGGTGCGATAACTCACACAAGGGGGAAGATGATATGCTGGATAACATTTTTGATCTGGTGTCCGATCTGATTGGAGAAGACAATGTCAATCAGTTGACTGGAAAGCGACTGCCGGGCGGGAACCAGATGCGGAAACCGGTGAAACAAAGACCGGCCACCAGCCGGCCGGCGTCTCGCACATCGGCGGAGCAGACCAAGCTGACCGCCCGCCGGGACCGGCGGGGAGGAGAAGATCCCTGGGACTGGAAAGAGGAGAAGCCGCCCTGGGAGTTTTGAGGTGATAGTATGCTGGATCTGGACCTTTTGTTTCAGAAATCCGATTTGATCCCCGTCATCATCCAGGACGCGGATACCAAAGATATTTTGATGCTGGGCTTTACCAACAAAGAGGCGGTAGAGCTGACCTTAAAGACCAAGACCGCCTGGTTCTGGTCCCGCAGCCGCCAGAAACTGTGGAATAAGGGCGAGAGTTCGGGCCACTTCCTCCATGTGAAGAAGATGGTTACCGACTGTGACACCGACACCCTGCTCTATCTCTGCACCCCGGAGGGCCCCACCTGCCATACCGGAGCACGCAGCTGCTTTTTTAACACGATTTGGGAGGAAACACCATGAGCGATACCATTTTACAGGACCTGTACCAGGTGGTGCTGGGCCGCAAGAGCGATCCCCAGGAGGGGTCCTACACCTGCTACCTGTTTGATAAGGGCCTGGACAAAATCCTGAAGAAGGTGGGGGAAGAGTGCTCCGAGACCATCATTGCCGCCAAGAACGGCAAGCAGGAGGAGACGGTGGGAGAGATTTCCGACCTCATCTACCACCTGATGGTGATGATGGCCGACCAGAACATCCCTCTGGACGCGGTGCTGGCCGAATTGGAGCGTCGGAGTCATAAGATCGGCAATCTGAAACAGATGAAGACAGTGGACCACGAGACCTGAGAAAAGAGCGGGGTCGATGCAGAGGAAAACTCTGCATCGACCCTATTTCTTTTACAGAAATAGCTGCAGTAGTCTATTTCTGCCCGTAGGTGACGAACAGCGTATATAGACGGCTGATGGTATTCCAGCTGTCCTGATCCAGTACGCCGGTCTGGGGCCGGCCGTCCAACTGCTGGACCCAGCGGATATTATGCTGAGTGGCGGTGTCGTTCTGGCCGGTGACCGGGGTGGACTGGATGCCATTGAGGAGGCGGGCCAGTGCCCGGAACATGGACTGCACCAGATAGAGGTGGACGCTGTCCTGGTCAGGCTGAACGGAAAAATCACAGTTGGGGTAGCCGCGGCAGGGGAGAGGCCCGGCCAGCCTGGCTCTGGCCTGCAAGAAGAGGGCTACGATGGCCTCCCAGGTGGCCTGGTCCACCCGACCGGTGACCGGCGGGAAGAATTCTCGCTGAAAGAGCATGACGGCCTCCAGGGTGCGCTCCCCAAAGACCCCATCAGGAGTGAGGCGGGGGAGGAAGTCGTAGAGGAAGGACAGCTCCCGCAGCATGGTTTGCAGGCTGCGGACCGGCTGGCCGATCAGTCGGATCTCTTGGGGCACGATCATTGGGTTACTCCTCTCTCATCGGCGGAACCCAGGGTCATGGGCTGGCCGGGATACTGAGTCAGGCCGGTGGCCTGACTTTCGGGCAGGTCGGGGCGGAATTGCTCCGGGATCACGTTGGTATAGGTCTCCACCGTGTCCGCGATACCGGCATAGAGCCGGTAGAGGGCGGCCCAGGTCTGTGGACCCATGATACCGTCCTGGGGCAGGCCGGCCATGCGCTGAACCGCGATGACAGCGTTTTTTGTGGCGGGACCGTAGATGCCGTCGATGGCCACCCGGGGGATATTGCTGTAGAACTCCGACACTACCGACAGCACATATTGTACGGTTCGTACCGAATCGCCTCTGGCGCCCTCGGCCAGCACGTTGGGGAAGGGCTGGCTTCCGCTGCCGGGGTAATAGGTCTGCCCCTGACTGATGAGCTCTGCCAGATCCAGCACCCCTACATAGAGAAACACCATCTTGTACCAGGTGGAGTTGCCCACGATACCGTCGGGGGTCAGGTCAAAGATGGACTGGAATTTCTCTACCGCTGCCTCCGTAGTGGGACCAAAAACCCCGTCCACCGGGTAGACCTTGGGTATGGCTGGGTAGTCCCGGGAGATACGGTTGAGCATGACCTGGATGCGCTGGACCGCCTCGCCTCTGTCTCCCCGGCGGATAGGATAGCCGGGGTAGGAGTAGCGGATGCCCTGGACCGGGGCGTTGGTCACCAGCTCAATGTTATCGCCGTAGTAGGAGCGCAGGATGGTCATATAGTCCGCCCCCTGTTCCGCCATGGCCTGGCTGCCCCACTGGGACAGCCCGTCGCAGGTGACGGTGGTGCCGTTGCAGAATTTGGCGGCCAGAGGCTCTACAAAGCCGATGCGCCGTATGTAGGAGTTGAACATCTCATCCACCAGCTGGCTGATATTTTCAAAGATGTTACGGCCCTTGATAAATTTCTGGTCGTAGGCGGTGGAGGAGGTGATATTGAAGGGGTAGCCCCGGCTGGGATAGAACTCGGTGTATACCCGGTTAAGTGCGAAAGAGATGATGGCCAGGATGTTGGCCTGGAGGGCGGCGGGCTCCCAGGTGGGGTAGATCTCGCTGGAGGCCACGTTTTTCACATACTCCGGAAAGGATACCGTCACATTCTCCGCGCTGGAGCCCGGCGGGCCCAGATGGACGGTGATGTATTGCGGCACATAGGGGGTAATGGGCAGCGATTCTGGCATGGTATCCCTCCTTTACAGATTCTGAGGCGGTACGTTGACCGGGTCCTCCGGCAGCAGAATGGCAGACTGCTCCGGCAGAGGGATGAGCTCCAGCTCCTGCAAGGTCTGGGTGCCGGCAAAGATCTGGACGTTCTCCACCACCAGCAGTTCATAGCCCGGGGTCTCAGCCCAGATATCACACACGGCAAAGGGAGTGACGGTGCCGGGAGACTCGCTGGCTGAGGCGTCAGGCGTTTCTACCTGAACCGGTGTGGTGCGGCCATTGGCGTCGGTGACCCGCAGGGCCAGCAGGGTGTGGCGTCCTTCGGTGCCCCGCTGGGTAAAAGCTACGGTGGCGCCTGCCACCGGGATCTGGGCCCGGGACGTAAATACCCGGGTCAGAATGGTTCCTGTTGCGGCCAAGTTGCATTCCTCCTTTTCTTTCCACTCTATGCCGTCAACGGAGGAATTGCCCGTGAGGCGTTGACATCGGGGCCGGTTTTGAGTAAACTGAATAGGAAAGATATCCTCTGGAACGAGTGTGATGGCGCATGAGAAAGCAAAAGGTGTCCAGTGCGGTGATTCGGCGGCTGCCCCGGTATTACCGCCATTTGACGGACCTGCATACGGCCGGTGTGGAGCGTATTTCATCCAGTGCTCTGGGCCGCTCCATGGGATTGACAGCCTCCCAGATCCGGCAGGATCTGTCCTGCTTTGGGGAATTTGGCCAGCAGGGATATGGTTATAACGTGGAGAAACTGCGGGATGAGATCTCTGATATCCTGGGTATGAACCGGGGACATACGGCGGTTATTCTGGGCGCGGGCAATCTGGGCCGGGCCCTGATGGAGAACTTCCACTTTGAGCGCTCGGGTGTGGCGCTGGCCGCGGCCTTTGACGTGGCCCCGGAGATCGTGGGCCAGACTCGCTCTGGCGTGCCCATTTATCATGTGGATCGGCTGGAGGAGTATCTGGTGGAGCATCCGGCCAGCATCGGTGTATTGACCGTGCCCCGGAGCGTTGCCAATACCACCGCCAGTCGACTGGTGCGAGCCGGTGTACGGGGTATCTGGAATTTTACTAACAGCGAGCTGACGGTGGAGGCGCCGGGCGTGGTCATTGAAGATGTTCACTTTGCGGACAGCCTGTTGGCCCTCAGCTATATGATCTCGGAGGACGCATGAAAAAAGCAGCGGCAATCTTGCTTGCCGGGGTGATCCTGGTGAGCTGCGGGGCGGTGGTAGCCGCCGACCAGTCTTTGGTGAGCAAAAGTTATGTAAATGGTACGTTTACCGATGAGGCCCTGAAGCAGGCGGAGCAGCGGGTGGAGGAATTGACGGCACCTGTCTATCATCAGGCGCTGAACCAACTCAACAGCGAGCATTCCGCATATTTGGCCCAAGCAGGCGGAACGTCCGGACTCAATGACCTGCGCTTTAAAAAGGGCGATGTGCTGACCCTTACCTCCGGCTCCGGTGTGATGCTGCTGGCAGGAAGTGCTACGGCCTCCGGTGGCGTGCTGGTGGATACAACGGCAGGCAATACGGTGGCCTCCGGCAGTGGCCTGACTGCCCGCCACCGCTGTCTGGCAGGGGAGAGCGCCGCTGTGGCGGTGACTGTGACCTCTGATACTGCAGTCCTCTGTCTGGAGGGAAGCTATACCCTCTCCGCCAGCGGAAACGTAGATTATAACGCGATGGCTGACGGTCTGACTAAGATGGGTCTTCTGAAGGGCACCGGCGCCACCTACGGCTCCGGCTATGAGCTGGAGCGCCAGCCGGTCCGGGTGGAGGGCCTGGTCATGTTCATTCGCCTGTTGGGGGAGGAACAGGCCGCCCTGTCCAGTACGGCAACCAATCCCTTTGTGGACAGCCCCAGTTGGGCCGACCGCTATCTGGCCTATGCCTATGAAAAGGGCTACACTACCGGCATTGGTACCAACGCCGCCGGTCAGCTGGTCTTTGCCCCCAACAACACCATTACGGCAGGGGAGTATATGACCTTTGTGCTCCGGGCGCTGGGTTATTCCGAGACTGGCACCAATCCTGACTTTACCTGGCAGACTGCCATGGAGGCGGGGGTAACGCTGGGTGCCATCCGTCAGAGTGAACGCACCATGCTGGAGAGCGGCACCTTCCTGCGGGCCCAGGTAGTCTATCTGTCGGTGTGCGCCCTCTCTGCTCCCACCAAGGACGGCGGAATCCTGCTGGACCGCACTGCCTCCAACGGCGGGTATGACAAGGCCACCATGCAGACCGTGCTGAACGAGGTTTCCGCCCTGCGTCTGAGTTAAATGCACAACACAAAAAACGCGAGCCGTAAGGCTCGCGTTTTTTATTACATCTTGGCGGTGCGCATGGCCCGCATGGCGTTGAGAATGGCGATAACAGAGACTCCAACATCTGCAAAGACGGCCTCCCACAGATTGGCCAGACCCAGAGCACTGAGCACCAGCACAAGCAGTTTTACCCCCAGAGCAAACACGATGTTCTGACGGACAATAGCCAGAGTGCGGCGGGCGATGGCAATGGCCTGAGCCAGCTTGGAGGGCTTGTCATCCATGAGGACGATGTCTGCCGCCTCGATGGCAGCGTCGGAACCCAGGGCGCCCATGGCAATGCCCACATCCGCCCGGGAAAGGACGGGGGCGTCGTTGATGCCGTCTCCCACGAAGGCCAGGGCCCCCTTGGGGGATACCTCTTTCAGCAGTCCCTCTACCCGGTCTACCTTGTCAGTGGGGAGGAGCTGGGTGTGGACCTCATCCAGCCCCAGCTGGGCGGCTACCGCCTTGCCAACCTGCTTGGCATCGCCGGTGAGCATCACAGTTTTGCGTACTCCTGCCGCTTTCAGTGCGGTGATGGCCTGTTGGGCGTCCGGCTTTACCTGGTCGGAGATGACGATGTGCCCCAGATAGACCCCGTCGGCGGCCACATGGACCGTGGTGCCCACATGGTGGCAGGGGTGCCAGGTGACGCCGATCTCATCCATCAGCTTGTCGTTGCCGGCGCAGATCACCTTGCCGTCCACCATGGCGCGGACGCCCCGGCCGGACAGCTCTTCCGCCTGAGTGACCCGGCTGCGGTCGGGCAGCTGGCCCCAGGCCTCCAGCAGAGAGCGGGAGATGGGATGATCAGAGGAGACCTCCGCCAGGGCGGCCAGCTCCAGCAGCTGGCTCTGGTCACAGTGATCGGGATGAATGGCGGTGACGTTAAAGACTCCTTGGGTCAGGGTGCCGGTCTTGTCAAAGACCACGATCTCCGTTTTGGCCAGCACCTCCAGGTAGTTGCCTCCTTTGACCAGAATACCGGCCCGGGAGGCCCCGCCGATGCCGCCGAAGAAGGAGAGCGGCACCGAGATCACCAGGGCGCAGGGGCAGGATACTACCAGGAAATTGAGCGCCCGCTGAATGGAATCCAGCCAGCTCACCTGGGTGAAGAGGGGAGGCAGGAGGGCCAGAGCCACGGCAGCCAGCACCACAATGGGGGTATAGTACCGGGCAAACCGGGTGATGAAGTGCTCTGCCTTGGCCTTTTTGCTGCTGGCATTCTCCACCAGGTCCAGGATCTTGGATACAGTGGACTCCTCAAAAGCCTTGGTGACCTGAACCTTCAGCAGGCCGGACAGGTTGACACAGCCGGAGACCACATCGTCGCCGGGCTGGACCCGGCGGGGGAGGGACTCGCCGGTGAGGGCGGCGGTGTCCAGGGTGGAGGTTCCCTCCAACACCACGCCGTCCAGGGGAATCCGCTCCCCAGCCTTGATTACAATGGCGTCTCCCACAGATACTTCCTCAGGGTCCACCTGCTGCAGCTGGCCGTCCACCTCGATGTTGGCGTAGTCAGGCCGGATATCCATCAGAGCGGCGATGGAGGTGCGAGACCGGTTGACCGCATAGCTCTGGAACCACTCTCCAACCTGATAGAACAGCATAACAAAGACGGCCTCCGGGTATTCGCCGATGGCAAGTGCGCCGATGGTGGCCAGGGCCATAAGGAAGTTCTCGTCAAATACCTGCCCGTGGGCGATGTTGCGCACCGCCCGCCACAGCACATCCCAGCCGATGACGGCGTAGGGGACCAGAAAGACCGCCAGTTCCGCCCAGCCGGACAGGGGAAGCAGTACAGCCCCAACAAACAGCACCCCGCTGGCCAGAATGCGGATGAGCATCCGCTTTTGCTTTTTGGTCATGATCCATCTCTCCTTTGCACACAGATGACAGGATCAGAACACAATGGTGCAGTCGGGCTCCACCTTTTTGCAGACCTTGGCGGCCTGCTGGAGGATCTCGTCGAACCGGGCGTCGTCGGCGTCCAGGGTCAGTTTCTGGGTCATAAAGCTGACGGTGGCGCTGTTCACCCCGTCCAGCTTGCGAATGGCGTCCTCCATCTTGGCGGCGCAGTTGGCGCAGTCCAGATCTCTCAGCTTGAATGACTTTCTCATCGTAAAACTCCTCTCATTCCGCAATGTGTTCCATGCCCTGGCCCAGAATGGTGCGGACATGGCCGTCCGCCAGGGAGTAAAACACGGTCTTGCCCTCCCGGCGGTATTTCACCAGTTTGCTCTGCTTCAAAGCCCGCAGCTGATGGGAGATGGCGGACTGGGTCATGCCCAGCAGCTTGGCGATGTCGCACACGCACATCTCCGACTCAAAAAGCACATACAGGATCTTGATGCGGGTAGAATCCCCAAAGATCTTAAACAGCTCTGCCAGATCGTAGAGGATCTCATCTTCCGGCATGGTGCGCTCCACTTTATCCACGATCTCCTGGTGGACGTGGCTGTAATCGCACCGTTCCACGCCGTTGCTGTCTGTCATGGCGACCATCCTTTCTAATAACGTATGAGCTATTGTTCATGTGTTATTATATACTTGCTCGGCAGGATGTCAAGAGGGAATGGAAGTTTTTCTTGCGATGGGGCTCGGGCGGGGGTATGATGGGGGAGAGAACAGGCCCTTGGGGCCGGAAGGGACG
Organism: Flavonifractor sp. An9; assembly: GCF_002161245.1. Classification (NCBI taxonomy): domain Bacteria; kingdom Bacillati; phylum Bacillota; class Clostridia; order Eubacteriales; family Oscillospiraceae; genus Flavonifractor; species Flavonifractor sp. An9. The sequence continues at coordinate 44,541 of NZ_NFHC01000006.1, read as the reverse complement.
GATAGATATGAAGCGAGATGATGGACGGGATGTGGGCCTGGAGGCCCTGGACCGGTGCGAATATATGGTGTTGGCGGTAAACGACGTTGAGGGGCTGCCCTATTGTATGCCGCTTAACGGCGTTCGGGTGGGGGAGGCGGTCTATTTTCACTCCAGGCTGGGGGGAGAAAAGCTGGACTGCCTGAGACTCCACCCCCAGGTCTGCCTGACGGCTGTAGGCCATCAGCGGGTGGTACAGGCGGCCTACGAGACGGAGTTCACCAGCGCCGTAGCCCGTGGGACCGCCCATGAGGTGACCGACCCGGAGGAGCAGAAGGCAGCTCTGCGGGCCATCTGCAAAAAATATGCCCCCGACTGCCCGGAACGGGTGGAGGAGGTCATTGAGAAGCACCTGCCCCGCACCGCGGTGTGGCGGATTGATTTGGAGCAGGTCAGTGGACGGGAACGACTTTGTAAGGAATGAAAAAAGGGGCGCCGCGAGATACGCGGCGCCCCTTTTGTGTACGAATGCTTATTTATACTTGTAGAATCCCTCACCGGCGTTGATGCCCAGCTTACCGGTGTCAATGTACTCTTCTTTCAGCCGCTTGGCCATTTTGCCGTAGGTGGTATTGGGGTCGGCGGCAGCAGGGTTGTTGGTGAGGATATTGTAGGCCGTGGTGATACCCACGATGTCCAGGATGCGGAAGGGGCCCATGGGGGCGCCGGTAGCCAGCACCCAGGTCTTGTCGATGGTCTCGAAGTCGGCGATATCCTCCGCCCACAGGCTCTGGGCTGCCATCAGGAAGGGGACCAGCATGGAGTTGAGCAGGTAGCCGTTTTTTTCCTTCTTCAGACGCAGGGGCACCATGCTGATATCCGCGGCAAACTGGGCAACTTCTTCGTAAGCGGCCGGGTCGGTGCCGGGGTGGCCCATGACCTCCGCGGTGTTCTGCTTCCAGATGTTGTTGGCAAAGTGGAGCGCCAGGTACTTCTCCGGCCGGCCGGTATACTGGGCCAGGGAAGAGGGGAGCAGGGTGGAGGTATTGGTGGCCAGGATGGTTTTTTCCGGCAGCAGAGGAGCCAGTTTCTGATAGAATTCGATCTTTTCCTGGGGAACCTCTGCCAGGGCCTCAATGACCAGGTCGGCGTCCTTCACCGCCCCGGCCAGGTCGGTGGTCAGGGTCAGGCCGGTCAAAGCTGCGTCCGCCTGGGCGATCAGCCCGTCGATCTCCTCCGGAGTGTAGGTGCGGCTGTTGTCCAGCAGACCGGGACTATAGGGGCCAGGGGTGGACTTGGCGGCAGTGAGTTCCGCCACATAGATGTCGTGAAGCCTCTGCAGCTTGGGCTGGGCCCGGCCGATGGAGGCATCGCTCCTCAGCCAGATGGTGACGTGAAAGCCTTTGTAGGCGGTCTGGTAGGCAATTTGACTGCCCAGCACGCCGCCGCCGATGAGAACCACATTCTGAATGCTCATTGCGCTGCCTCCTGTTAAAAAATTCACGTTTATATAATGAACTAAATAGTTTAGCTAATGATAGTATAATACAATAACGGTGTTTTGTCAACGCTGTTCCGCTCAAAAGGCAAAAAAACAGGCAAACTGACGCCTATAGCAGTGCGCCTGTTTTTTATTCATCACAATGGGCTGTCAGCTCTCCTGAGGTCACTCCAGCATCCGCTTCAGATACTGCCCGGTGTAGGAGGCGGGGCACTGGGCCACCGCCTCGGGGGTACCGGTCGCAACAATAGTACCGCCGCCGGAGCCGCCCTCGGGGCCCAGATCAATGACGTGGTCGGCAGTCTTGATCACGTCCAGATTGTGCTCGATGACCACCACGGTGTTGCCCGCGTCCACCAGCTTCTGAAGTACCTCGATCAGCTTATGCACATCGGCGGTGTGAAGGCCGGTGGTGGGCTCATCCAGGATATAGATGGTCTTGCCGGTGGAGCGCTTGGCCAGCTCAGTGGCCAGCTTGACACGCTGGGCCTCGCCTCCGGACAGCTCGGTGGAGGGCTGGCCCAGCTTTACATAGCTGAGACCCACCTCGTAGAGGGTCTGGAGCTTGTTGTACAGCCGGGGCAGGTGCTCGAAGAAGGGGAGGGCCTCCTCCACCGTCATATCCAGCACCTCATAGATGTTCTTGCCCTTGTAGCGTACCTCCAGGGTTTCCCGGTTGTACCGCTTTCCCTTACATACCTCGCAGGGGACGTAGATATCAGGAAGGAAGTGCATCTCGATCTTGATGAGACCGTCGCCCTGGCAGGCCTCGCACCGTCCGCCCCGGACATTGAAGGAGAACCGGCCGGGGCCGTAACCTCTGGCCTTGGCGTCGGGGGTGGAGGCGAACAGGTCCCGGATGTCGTTGAAGAGGCCGGTGTAGGTGGCCGGATTGGACCGGGGGGTGCGGCCGATGGGGGACTGGTCGATGGCAATGATTTTGTCCAGATATTCCTCGCCTTCGATGGACTGGTGCTTGCCGGGGCGGGTTTTGGCCCGGTTCAGGTCGGCGGCCAGCCGCTTATAGAGGATCTCGTTGACCAGGGAGGATTTGCCGGAGCCGGACACGCCGGTGACACAGGTGAAGGTACCCAGAGGAATGGACACATCCACATTTTGCAGGTTGTTCTCCGCCGCGCCCTTGACCGTGAGGAAGTGGCCGTTACCGGTCCGCCGCTCCGCCGGAACGGGGATTTTCTTCCGGCCGGACAGGTAGTCACCGGTGATGGAGCCGGGGGTATTCATCACCTCTTCGGCGGTGCCGCAGGCCACCACCTGGCCGCCATGGACGCCTGCGCCGGGGCCAATATCCACGATATAGTCGGCCTGACGCATGGTATCCTCGTCGTGTTCCACCACAAGCAGGGTGTTGCCCAGGTCACGCAGGTGCTTGAGTGTGGCCAGCAGCTTGTCGTTGTCCCGCTGGTGCAGGCCGATGGAGGGCTCGTCCAGGATGTAGAGCACCCCCATCAGGGAGGAGCCGATCTGAGTGGCCAGGCGGATACGCTGGCTCTCACCGCCGGACAGAGTGGCTGCGGCCCGGCTCAGGGTCAGATATTGCAGGCCCACGCTCTGGAGGAAACCCAGACGATTCTTAATCTCCTTCAGGATGCGGTCGGCGATGAGCATTTTCTGATCGGAGAGCTCCAGGTGGTCCACAAAGTCCAGTGCTTCGGTCACAGACTTGCGGCAGAAGGTGTCGATGTTGATGCCCCCCACGGTGACAGCCAGAGCCTCCTTCCGCAGGCGCTTGCCGCCGCAGTCGGGGCAGGGGCGTTCGCCCATGCAGTCCTCCAGATCCCGGCGCATGGCGTCGGACTGGGTCTCCTTATAACGGCGTTCCAGGTTGTTGATGATGCCCTCAAAGGGCTGCATCAGGGTGCCGTGGCCGTTTTCCCGCTCATAGGTCAGCTTCAGCTTTTCCCCCCTGGTGCCGTAGAGAATGATATCCATGATCTCTGCCGACAGGTCTTTGATAGGGGTGGTCAGCTTGAAGTTGTACTTCTTGGACAGAGCCTCAAAATACATCCGGGAGATGGAGTCCCCCTTGATGTTGTTCCAGCCGGAGGCGGTGATGGCCCCCTCCAGAATGGACAGTTCTTTGTTGGGGATGATGAGGTCCGGGTCCACCTTCAGCTGAGAGCCCAGGCCGGTACAGGTGGGGCAGGCGCCGAAGGGGTTGTTGAAGGAGAACATACGGGGGGACAGCTCCTCGATGGAGATGCCGCAGTCCTCACAGGCGTAATTCTGGGAGAACATGATATCCCGGTCCTCGCCTACGATGTTGATGACAACCAGACCGCCGGCCAGGTTAGAGGCCACCTCCACCGAGTCAGTGAGCCGGCGGGCGATATCCTCTTTGATGACCAGCCGGTCCACCACAATCTCGATGTTGTGCTTCTTGTTCTTGTCCAGCTCGATCTCTTCCGTCAGGTCGTACAGGGAGCCGTCCACCCGGCAGCGGACGTAGCCCGACTTGCGGGCGTCCTCCAGCAGCTTCTGGTGGGTGCCCTTCTTGCCGCGGACCACCGGGGCCATGACCTGAATGCGGGTGGCCTCGGGCAGCTCCAGCACCTGGTCAATGATCTGGTCGATGGTCTGCTGCTTAATCTCCTTGCCGCACTTGGGGCAGTGGGGGGTGCCTACCCGGGCCCACAGCAGACGGAGGTAGTCATAAATTTCGGTGACGGTGCCCACGGTGGACCGGGGGTTTTTGGAGGTGGTCTTCTGGTCGATGGAGATGGCGGGGGAGAGACCGTCGATGTAATCCACGTCAGGCTTCTCCATCTGCCCCAGAAACATCCGGGCATAGGAGGACAGGGACTCCACATAGCGGCGCTGTCCCTCGGCATAGATGGTGTCAAAGGCCAGAGAGGACTTGCCCGAGCCGGACAGGCCGGTGAGCACCACCAGCTTGTCACGGGGGATGTCCACATCGATGTTTTTCAGATTATTGGCGCGAGCGCCTTTGACGGAAATATGGTCGAGCATGGTTCAGGTACTCCTTTGGAGGGAAAAGATCAATAGCCGAACAGATCGGCCACCTTGGTCAGCATATCACGGATAGGCAGGTTGTAGGGGCAGCGCTTCTCGCAGGCGCCGCACTGGACGCAGGAGCCGGCGTGGTACTGCATGGCGTCGTACCGGGCCTTGGCCCAGTCGGCCAGGCCGTATTTGCGGGCATAGTTGGCCATCAGGAAGCAGTTGGGGATGCTGATGCCGTTGGGGCAGGGGGCGCAGTAGTTGCAGCGGCGGCAGAACTCGTTGCCCAGCTCCTTGCGGATGCGGTCGCACTCGGCCAGCTCCTCCTGGGTGAGAGGGGAGAAGTGCCCGGCGGCCTCGGCGTTGCGGTCGGCCTCCTCAGGGGAGCCCATACCGGGGATGGAAATATCAATGACGCCCGAGGCGGCAATGAACCGCAGAGCCAGGTTCCAGTCGTCCAGATTGCCGCCGGCCATGGGCTTCATGGCAATGGTGCCGATATCCATCTCCTTGGCCTTCTTCAATACCTCATGGCCGTGGATCTCCACGATGTTGTAGGGGAACATGATGGTTTCAATCTTGTCGCCGTGGAGCTCGATCATCTTCTTCAACGCATCCACGTTGTGGGCGGTGACGCCAAGGTGACCGATCTTACCGGCGGCCTTGGCCTCCTCCAGCGCCTCCCAGGCACCGCCTTCGCCAAACACCTTGTCAATCTCGGCCTCGGGCAGGTTGTGGATCTGATATACATCGATGTAGTCGGTGCGCAGGTTTTTCAGGCTGATGTCGATATCCTTGGCCATGGACTCTTTGTCACGGGCCATGGATTTGGTAGCCAGGATGAACTTGTCCCGGCGGCCCTCCAGGGCGGCGCCCAGATACTCTTCGGACACGGTGTAGCCACGGGCGGTGTCGATGTAGTTCATGCCGTACTGCTCCAGCTTGTCCACTACCGCCTTAGTATTGGCGGCGTCGGAGCGCTGGATGGGAATGCCGCCGAAGGAAACCTGGGCGGCTTTAAGTCCAGTTTTACCAAGTGTGACGTAATTCATGACAAAAACCTCACTTTGTATGATGTTTGGTCAGTTAATGATAACGAGTCCCGCGATAAACAGGCCGAGGGAGAGAAGTGTAAATGCGATCCAGCTGAAGATACGGGAAAAAATCTCCCAGTCAGAGGGCTCGGCATACTCCGGGTTCCGGATGCGGAAGGATAGGTCCCACCGGAACAGGGTGTCGTCGAACCTGATGAGCAGAGCGGCAATTCCAGCCGTCAAAAGCCCAAAGAACCAGTACATCAGGCTGCCCCGGTGGGTGTCCGCTTGGGGTAGCTGGGAGAATCGGATGAGGGTGGACAGGCTGGGCCGGTGTGGGTCCACCACATTGCCGTCTGCGTCGTGTTCGACACCGTTCACCGAGTAGGTGACATGAAAGAGGTCGGAATCAGGCTCGCCGTCCTCCCGTATAAACAGAAACAGATCTTCGGTGTATCCGCCCCGAAAAAGAATGCTGTCCTCCTCCCGGATCTCTACACCGATCAGGTCCAGGGACTCCCACTCTCCGCCTGGGGCGGCAGTGGGGTCTTCACGGACGGTATAGGGGCCGTAGACCGTGTCCCCCCAGTGGTAAGTGACGGTGTTTCCTTCTACCGTGAAGGAGGCACTCTGACCGTCCACTTTGGCGGAGTACACTGTGGCGCCGCGCTCGGAGTTGAGGAAGTAGAGGGCGTCCTGGTACTCCACGCCGTACCGGCGGCCAATAAAAAAATAGAGGACGGAAAAGACAGCGACAATAACGATCAAAACAATGGGCAGGATCTTTTTCAGCCGGTCGTACATGATAACAGCCCTCCTTGTAAGAGGTCACCCCTGGCCCCGCAGCTCGATGATACGGTCCCGGAGGATGGCGGCGTACTCGAATTCCAATCTCTTGGAAGCTTCTTTCATCTCCTTCTCCAGCTTGGCGATGGCGGCCTCCTTCTCCTTCTTGGACAGAGCCTTCTTGGAGTGGGGCAGCTCGCCTTTGTCCTCGGACAGGTCGATGACGTCCCGCACCGACTTGATGACAGTCTTGGGCACGATGCCGTGGGCCTGGTTGAAGGCGTCCTGCTTGGCCCGGCGGCGCTCGGTCTCGTCCATGGCACGGCGCATGGAGGGGGTGATGGAGTCGGCGTACATGACCACCAGACCCTGGGCGTTTCGGGCGGCACGGCCGATGGTCTGGATGAGGGAGGTCTCGGAGCGGAGGAAGCCCTCCTTGTCGGCGTCCAGAATGGCCACCAGAGAGACCTCCGGCAGGTCCAGACCTTCGCGCAGCAGGTTGATGCCCACCAGCACGTCGAAGGTGCCCAGCCGCAGGTCCCGGATGATCTCCATCCGCTCGATGGTGTCGATATCGTGGTGCATATACCGCACCTTGATGCCGGCATTGGTGAGATAGGCGGTGAGATCCTCCGCCATCTTCTTGGTGAGGGTGGTGACCAGCACCCGCTCCTTCCGGGCGGTGCGGTCGTTGATCTCCCCAATGAGGTCGTCGATCTGGCCCTCCACCGGGCGCACCTCGATCCTGGGGTCCAGCAGGCCGGTGGGACGGATGACCTGCTCCACGATCTGGCCTGACCGCTCCCGCTCGTACTCGCCGGGGGTGGCGGACACATAGACCACCTGATTGAGGCGTTTCTGGAACTCCTCAAACTTCAGAGGCCGGTTGTCAAAGGCGCAGGGGAGACGGAAGCCGTAGTCCACCAGGGAGGTCTTTCGGGCGCGGTCACCGTTGTACATGGCCCGCACCTGGGGGAGGGTCACGTGGCTCTCGTCGATGAAGAGGACAAAATCCTTGGGGAAGTAGTCCAGCAGGGTGTGGGGGGGCGACCCGGCGGGGCGGCCCTCAATGACCCGGCTGTAGTTCTCGATACCGGTGCAGTAGCCCAGCTCCTGCATCATCTCCACGTCGTACATGGTGCGCTGCTTGATGCGCTGGGCCTCGATAAGCTTGCCCTCCCGCTCGAAGAAGGCCACACGCTCCTCCAGTTCCTTATAGATCTCCTGAATGGCGGCGTCCATTTTTTCCTTGGGGGTGACGTAGTGGGTGGCAGGCCAGATGGGGATGGTGTTGAGCCGCCGGATGGGGGAGCCGGTGACCACGTTGATCTCGCTGATGCGGTCGATCTCGTCGCCAAAAAACTCCACCCGGATGGCGGAGTCCTTCCAGTAGGCGGGGAAGATCTCCACCGTGTCCCCGCGGACCCGGAACATATTGCGCTCAAAGGCGATGTCGTTGCGCTCATAGCGGATGGCCACCAGCTTTTTCAGCAGCTCGTCCCGCTCCATCTGAGCGCCCACCCGGAGGGAGACCATCATTTTGGCGAAGTCCTCCGGCTCGCCCAGGCCGTAGATACAGGACACCGAGGACACCACGATCACGTCCCGCCGCTCCATCAGGGAGGCGGTGGCCGCCAGCCGCAGCCGGTCAATCTCCTCGTTCACCGCAGAGTCCTTTTCAATAAAGGTATCGGTATGGGGGATATAGGCCTCGGGCTGGTAGTAGTCGTAGTAGGACACGAAATACTCCACCGCGTTGTTGGGGAAGAACTCCTTGAACTCGGCGCACAGCTGGGCGGCCAGGGTCTTGTTGTGGGCCAGCACCAGGGTGGGCCGCTGGACCGCCTCGATGACCTTGGCCATGGTGAAGGTCTTGCCCGAACCGGTGACGCCCAGCAGGGTTTGCTCATCCAACCCGTTTTCGATGCCTGCCGCCAGGGCGGCAATGGCCTCGGGCTGATCGCCTGCCGGCTGATATTCGCTGACCACTTCAAATTTAGGCATACCATCACCTCTCAGACACATTGTATCAGAACATCAGTTCCATTGCAACGATGAATCGAAAGAATGTTCTTATGGCCGGTAGAAGCCGCTGTCCCGGAGGGACACCATATCGTCGTCCACGAAAATCAGGTGGTCCACCAACTCCACACCCATCCGGGCCAGGAAGGGGGCCAGACTTTCCGTGGTGGCGATATCGTCGCCGGAGGGGAAGGCAATCCCGGAGACGTGATTGTGAGCCAGCACCACCGCCGCGGCATTGAGGGAGAGGGCGGCCTCAGCGATGAGCCGGGTGGTAATGTTGACGGCGTTTACATTGCCCTCGCCCAGCTTGCGGATACCCAGCACCTTGCCCTTACCGTCCATGCACAGCAGGCAGAGCTGCTCGTTGCGGGCGCCGAAGAAGTAGGGCTGGAGCAGGGCAAAATAGTCTCTGGTGTTCCGGGCAATGTCGTCCATCTGGGTGCGGGCGGTGAGATAGCGGCCGGACAATTCCTTGGCGGCTTTGAACAGAACGGCGGCGTGTTCGCCAATACCTTTGACCTTTTGCAGCTCCTCTGGTGTTGCGTCCAGTACCCCAGCCAGAGAGCCGAAATGATTCAGAAGCTCATGGGCCAGGGGATTGGTATCGCTGCGGGGATTGGCGTAGAACAGGAGCAATTCCAGCAGCTTGTGGTCGGGAAAGGAGTCCGGCCGGGCCAGAAATTCAGTTTTTAACCGCTGACGGTGGCCGTCATGGGTTCCCATGGCCGGACTCCTCCTTTATATGTTTAGGCCTTGGCGCCGTACTGAGCCAGATAGGCTTCCATTTTGCTCTTCATCTCGTCGTCAATGTAGACCTTGCCGTCGATCTCCTTATTGTGGAGGAAGGAAATGATCTCCTTGACGGTGACGATGGGGTAGACGGCGATGCCGTAGTCCTCCCGCAGCTCGTCCAGGGTAGAGCAGTCCTTGGTGCCACGCTCCATGCGGTCCACGGACACGATGAGGGCCTTCATGTTCACGTTGGCCACGTGTTTGAAGAGCTCAATGGTCTCACGCACGGCGGTACCGGCGGTAACCACGTCCTCCACGATGACCACGTCGTCTCCGTCCTGAGGCTTGTAGCCCACCATGGAGCCGCCCTCGCCGTGGTCCTTGGCCTCCTTGCGGTTGAAGCAGTAGGGCAGGTCCCGCTCATAGTTGCGGTACAGGGAGGCAGCGGCGGTGACAGCCAGAGGGATGCCCTTGTAGGCGGGGCCAAACAGGCAGGTCACGCCCTCGGGCAGGTTCTCCTGGATGCAGGCGGCGTAGTAGTCGCCCAGCTTGGCAGCCTGAGCGCCGGTCTTGTAGTTGCCGGTGTTGATGAAATAGGGGGTCTTGCGGCCGGACTTGGTGGTGAAGTCGCCGAAGGTGAGCACGCCGGAGCGCACCATGAAGGTGATGAATTCTTCTTTGTAGGTCATGTGAAAAACCTCTCTTCTCAAAATAGTCAAAATATTATACCACTGATGAAGGAACTGGACAAGGGCCTGCGCCGTCCAAAGAAAAGATGGTTTTAGGAAATTTTAATTGTTCTTTTTCCCGCCAATATGATACAATACAGAAACTGACGCAAGCGAGGTGTTCTCTTTTGGAATTGCTGCAATGGCTGACGTCCACCAATCTGGGCGAAATGTTTTTTACCATGCTGGTGTCCATGGTGCCTATCATTGAGCTGCGGGGCGGCGTGCCCTTCGGTACCGCTCTGGGCCTGCCTCCGGGACAGGCGCTGGTGGCCTCGATTATTGGCAATATGATCCCCATCCCCTTTATTATCGTTTATATCCGGCGGATTTTTCTATGGATGCGCCGGAAATCCCCCAAGCTCAATTCCCTGGTGGACAAGCTGGAAAAAAAGGCCCACCTGAAGGGGCAGAAGGTGACCAAATATAAATATATCGGTCTGTGGATATTTGTGGCTATCCCCCTGCCGGGCACCGGCGCCTGGACCGGCGCCCTGGCGGCCGCCTTCCTGGATATGCCTTTGCGGAAAGCGCTGCCCTCCATTTTCCTGGGTGTGGTCACCGCCGGGCTGATCATGACCTTTGCCACCGGCATTGTGGTCTCCACCGTAGGGAGCTGAGTCCCTTCTTCCGCCCCGTGCATAGGATGGGGCGGAGGTGAAGGGTTTGGACGGAATCTTACAGGCCGTATTGGCCCTGCTGGCGGCCATCGGCCTTCTGGCCCTGGGCTGGGTGCTGTTTGGATGGCTGCTTGCTCCGGCGGAAGGGGCCGGCCCGGTCTACGCCGTAGTCCCGGCGGCGGGGGAGGGCGCTCATCTGGAGCAGGATGTAAAGCGGCTGCTGTGGCTGCGGGGGCGGCAGAAAAAGGGGTTTACCATCGTGATCGCCGACGGCGGACTGGACCCGGCGGGAAAGGCGGTGGCTGCCGCCCTGCTCACCGGCGCCACTGGCGTGGTGGTCTGTCCTGCCGGGCGGCTGAGCGAGTACATCACAGAGAAATAGCATTCGACAAATCCGCCTGCGGATGGTATCATATTCTCCAAGCGACACAAGGAGGGGCAGCCATGCAGGAGGAGTCACAGGATTATATGCAGGGCACCGTGTCGGCCGTGATCTACCAGAACGAGGAGAACGGCTACACGGTGCTTCGTCTTGACGTCGGGGATGGTGCTCTGGTCACGGTGGTGGGCTGTATGCCGGGGGTGGCCCCTGGAGAGAGTATCTCGGTCCAGGGCAGTTGGACCCGCCACGCCTCCTACGGCGAGCAGTTCAAGGCTGAGACAGTGGAGCGGCGTCTGCCCGCCGGGGCCAAGGCCATCTTCGACTACCTGTCCTCGGGGGCGGTGCGGGGCATCGGCGCCGCTACCGCCCGGCGGATGATCGAGGAGTTTGGGGAGGACGCCCTCACCGTGCTGGAGGAGCACCCGGAGCAGCTTACCCGCATCAAGGGTATCACCCGCAAGAAGGCCCTGACCATCGGGGAGCACTTCCGGCTTCAGATGGGGATGCGGCGGCTGCTGGCCTTTCTGGGAGAGCATGAGGTGCCCCTCCAGCTGGCCATGCCGCTGTACCGCCGGTACGGGGACCGGGCCCTGGAGGTCATCCGGGGCAATCCCTATCTGATGGTGGACGAGAAGCTGGGGGTGGACTTCTCCACAGCCGACGCCCTGGCCCTGTCCATGGGTATGGAGGGGGACGATCCTCAACGCATTGAGGCCGCCCTTCTTTTTGAACTAACCTATAATCTGGATAACGGCCATGCCTTTTTGCCCCGGCGCAAGCTGCTCCTGGCCACCGGCCAGCTCATCGGCGTGGAGGGGGAGAGCCTGGAGGATGCCTTGGAGACCCTGCTGGAGCGGGGCGAGGTGATCCAGGAGCCGGTGGCAGGGGAGGAGGCCGTCTACCTCCAGGCCCTGTGCGAGGCCGAGCAGTATGTGGCCTGGCGGCTCACAGAGATGTCCCGGGGTGAGCTCACCGCCCCCCACGGCCTGGATGAACTCATCGACCGTATCCAGGACGGCCAGGGCATCGTGTACGCACCCCAGCAGCGGGAGGCGGTGGCCCTGGCGGCCACCAGCCAGGTGATGCTCCTCACCGGCGGCCCCGGCACCGGCAAGACCACCTCCCTGCGGGGGGTTTTGGCCCTCTTTGACCAGCTGGGGCTGGAGACCGCCCTGGCCGCCCCCACCGGCCGGGCCGCCAAGCGGCTGGGAGAGCTGTGCGGGGCGGAGGGATATACCATCCACCGGCTGCTGGAGACCCAGTACGACCCCCGCTCCGGCAAGCTGATCTTCGCCCACGACGAGAGCGATCCCCTGAAGGCGGACGCCGTCATCGTGGACGAGACCTCCATGGTGGACATCGTGCTGATGCAGGGGCTGCTGGCCGCCCTGCGGGACGACTGCCGCCTGATCCTGGTGGGGGACCCGGACCAGCTGCCCAGCGTGGGCCCCGGCAATCTGTTTTCCGATCTGATCCGCAGCGGAGCCATCCCTATGGTGCGGCTCACCGAGATTTTCCGGCAGGCCGCCGAGAGTGCCATCGTCCGCAACGCCCACGGAGTAAACCGGGGCCAGCTGCCCGACCTGAAGGACCGGGAGCATGACTTCTTCTTCCTGCGCCGGAAGGACCCGGCCCGGGCGGCTGAGACCATTGTGGAGCTGATCCAGACCCGGCTGCCCAACAATATGGGCATTCCCGCCGATCAAATCCAGGTGCTCTCTCCCACCCGCAAGCGGGTCACCGGCACTGCCTCTCTCAACCGGGCCATTCAGGAGGCGGTGAATCCCGCCCAGCCAGACAAGCCGGAGAAGCGGTTCGGGGAGTATGTGTTCCGCCAGGGTGACCGGGTCATGCAGGTACGCAACAACTACGATGTGATCTGGCACGACGGTTCCGACAGCGGCATGGGCATTTTTAACGGAGATATCGGCACCATTACCCGGGTGGACAACCGGGAGGGCACCCTCACTGTAGATTTTGAGGGCAGGGTGGTGGAGTACACCCAGGATATGCTGGTAGAACTGGAGCCCGCTTATGCCATTACCGTACACAAGGCCCAGGGCAGCGAGTACCGGGCGGTGATCCTGGCGGTGAGCGAGGGGGCCCCCATGCTGCTCACCAGGGGAGTGCTGTACACCGCCATCACCCGGGCCCGGGAACTGCTCATCCTGGTGGGGGATGAGGAAGTGGTGGCCACCATGACCGCCAACGACCGCCAGCAGCGGCGGTACTCCGGCCTGCGATGGCGGCTGGTGCAGATGAAAGAATAATAAAAAAGGTCCTCTTCCCAGTGGGGAAGAGGACCTTTTTGCAATATAATTTACTTGGTGCCAAAGATGCGGTCGCCGGCATCGCCCAGACCGGGAACGATGTAGCCGTGCTCGTTCAGCTTCTCATCCAGAGCGGCGCAGTAGATGTCCACATCGGGATGATCGTGATGGACCCGCTCGATGCCCTCGGGGGCGGCGATGATGTTCATCAGCTTGATGTGCTTGACCTCATAGTTCTTGATGAACTGGATAGCAGCGGAGGCGGAGCCGCCGGTGGCCAGCATGGGATCCAGAATGATAACCTCGCGCTCGGCGATGTCGTTGGGCATCTTGCAGTAATACTCCACAGGCTCCAGAGTATCGGGGTCACGGTACAGACCGATGTGGCCCACCTTGGCGGAGGGGATCAGGGTCAGGATGCCGTCCACCATACCCAGGCCGGCCCGCAGAACAGGAACGATGGCCAGCTTCTTGCCGGCGATGGTCTTGAACTTGCCGGTGGTGATGGGGGTCTTGATCTCTACCTCCTCCATGGGCAGGTCGCGGGTGGCCTCATAGCACATGAGGGTGGCGATCTCAGAGACGACCTGACGGAAGTCCCTGACGCCGGTGGTCTCATCCCGGAGGATAGACAGCTTGTGCTGCAGGAGAGGATGATCGAGAATGTGTACTTTTTCCATATCCATGGCGCTATTCCCCTTTGTTTTGTTCTTTTGCCAGCCGCTCCCGTTCAGCCTGGGAGAGCCGGTGATAGTCGGGCGCCAGACCCGCCGCGTCGGTGAGCAGGCCCTGCCGGGCAAGCTCCAGACCGCACCGGGCCACGCCCCACGCGCTCTGGAATTGCAGATGGGGGGGCGCCAGGCGGACGTCCAGCCCCAGCCCTTTGAGGGTAGTATAGCATAAAACCGCGCCGTCTCCAACCAGTAATTGCGTTTTTCCGCTGTTTTTTAATTCCGCCCCCAGCTCCTCCAGGGAAATGGCACGGTCGGGAGTCAGGCGCTCCAGCGTTTCACCGTTACTGGCAAAGCGGGCGTTGTACACCTGATGCCGCCGGGCGTCCATGACGGCGCAGATCTCCAGCCCGGTGTGGGCCAGGTTCCAGGCCATGGATTCCAGGGTGGAGCAGGCGGCGCAGGGCTTGCTGCCTGGCCAGGCCAGGCCCTTGGCGGCGGCTACGCCGATGCGCAGGCCGGTAAAGGAGCCGGGGCCCGCCGCTACGGCGATGACGTCCACATCCTCCAGAGTAAGGCCGCACCCGGAGAGCAGGGAAGTGGTCATGGGCATCAGGGTGACCGAATGGGTCAGGCCGTTGTTCTGATAGGATTGGGCAATGAGCTTTTCATCCTCGCACAGCGCCGCCGAGCAGGCGGTGGCGGAGGATTCCAGAGCCAGTATTTTCATGGTTGGGGACCTCCCGTAATGGTGATGATGCGCTGGTCGTCGTGCTCGCCCCGGCGGATGTCCACCCGGATGGTATCCTCCTCCAGCGCATCGGCGATGTTTTCGCTCCACTCCACGGCGCATACGCCGCCCCGGGCCAGGTAGTCCTCCCAGCCGATGTCGAAGAGCTCGTCTGAAGAGCCCAGCCGGTACATATCAAAGTGGAACAGGGGCAGACGCCCGCCCTCGTACTCATTGACAATGGTAAAGGTGGGGCTGGTCACCCGCTCCTCCACCCCAAGGCCGCGGGCAAGACCTCGGGTAAAGGCGGTCTTGCCCGCCCCCAGATCGCCGGTAAAGGCGATGACGCTCCCCGGATTCAGCCGGGCGGCCAGAGCAGCGCCTGCGGCCTCGGTCTCAGCAGGGGAGTTGGTTATAATTTCCATATAGCACCTCTTCAAAATGTGAAGATTCTGACAAGATTATAACACACCTGTTTACCAAACGCAAAAAAGATGGTAAACTAATTTGACGTACGTCCGAACCCGCGGACGAAATAGGTAAGGAGGCGAGCCGGTGTCCTGGCTGAGAGATTCCTTTCGTTCCTTCTGGCAGCAGGGTGACCGGCTGCTGCTGACCCTGTGCCTGCTGGCCAGTGGGTATGGTCTGGTGCTCATCTTCAGCGCCACCCGCTACCTGGGCGAGGCGGACGCCATGCGCTGCATGATCGTGCAGGCCGTGGCGATTGTTATGGGTGTTGTGATCTATATGCTCATGTCCTCGGTGGACATCGAGCTGTTCGTGGATAAATCCTGGAAGTGGCTGCTGCTCTTTAACGTGGTCATCAACGCGCTGGTCCGCACCCCTCTGGGTGTGGAGGTCAACGGCAACCGCAGCTGGCTTCACATTCCTGGGTTTCCCGTCAACCTTCAGCCCGCCGAGCTGGCCAAGCTGACCTTTGTACTGCTGCTGGCCTGGCAGATGAGCCGGCTGCGGGACAAGGGCATCAGCAAGCCCTCCTCGGTGTTCCAGATCGCGGGGCACACCCTGTTCATGTTCGGTGTGGTGGCGGTGACCTCCGGCGACTTCGGCATGGGCCTGACTTATCTGATCATTTTTGTCATTATGGCTTGGTGCGCCGGGGTCAAGAAACGCTGGTTCCTGCTGGCCGTGGTGGTATGCGTGGTGGGTGTGGTGCTGATTTGGCCCCACGTCAAAGATATGTATTATATGAAGCGGTTCACCGTGGTCATCGACCACATTTTGGGCAACCCCGATACCATTTGGGAGCAGACCCAGGGTAAGGGCTGGCAGCAGAGTCGCAGCATCATGGCCATCGGCAGCGGCGGCCTCACCGGCATGGGTTACCTCCAGGGTATCCAGACCCAGAGTCAGTACAAGCAGTCTCTGCCCGCCCGGGAGACCGACGAGATCTTTGCCGTCTGCGGCGAGGAGTTTGGCCTGATCGGCTGTCTGCTGCTGCTGGTTTTGCTGGTGGCCATCATCCTGCGGTGCGTGTGGGTGGCCCGGCGGGCCTGCTCTCCCCAGAGCGCCTTTATTGCTATGGGCTACGCCGGTATGCTGCTGGCTCAGGTGGGCGTCAATGTGGGGATGTGCCTCTATGTATTCCCGGTGGTAGGCCTGACCCTGCCCTTTATCAGCTATGGCGGCTCCTCCATCGTCACCATGTATGCCGCCATGGGCGTGGTTTCCAGCATCAAAATGCGCTCTTTGCCCAGCTGGCTGCGGGACCGCAGCAGGCTGTAGATGGATAGAGCCTGTCCAATGGGGCAGGCTATGGAGGTAAACAAGAAAGGACGGTTCTTAGCACATGAAGGTCACAAGGATCGAATTGCAGCCCGGCGTCTGGCTGACGGCGGTACAGACCAAAAAATTTAAATCCAGTGTATTGGGGGCCCAGTTTCTCACCCCGCTGACGGCGGAAAAGGCCTCTCTCAATGCCCTGGCTCCCATGGTGCTCCGCCGGGGAACGGCGGCTCATCCTGATATGGAATCCCTGTCCGCTGCCCTGGACGAGCTGTACGGCGGTTCTCTGGAGCCCATGGTGCGGAAGAAAGGCGAGACCCAGTGCGTGGGCTTTGTGGGCAGCTTTCTGGATGACGCCTACACCCTGAACAAGGAGCAGGTGCTGGAGCCGGCCGCCGCCCTGCTGGCGGAGCTGATCGGCGCCCCCTATACCCAGGACGGGGCCTTCTGCCCCGACTATACCGGGCAGGAGAAGGCCAATCTGGCCGACCGCATCAAGGCCCAGGTCAATGATAAGCGGCAGTACGCCCAGATCCGGGTGGTGGCCGAGATGTGCGCCGGGGAGAGCTTCGGCGTGGATAAGCTGGGCAGCCTGGAGGCGGTGGAGGCCATCACTCCCCAGTCGCTTTGGGCGGGCTATCAGGCCCTGCTGAAGGAGGCCCGGGTGGAACTCTACTACTGCGGCTCGGCGGACGCCCAGCGGGTACAGGCGGCCTTCGGGCCTCTGCTGGCGGTGCTGCCGGAGGGGGAGCGGGCCGGTCTGGTCCGCCCCGCCAAGGGAAAGGCGCCCAAGCAGGCCAAACGGGTAGAGGAATCCCTGGATGTGACCCAGGGCAAGCTGGCTATGGGCTTCCGTACCAACTGCGACGCCTGGGATCAGAACTATCCGGCCCTCACCCTGGTCAACGCCATCTATGGCGGCACCACTACCTCCAAGCTGTTTATGAACGTGCGGGAGAAGCTGAGCCTGTGCTACTACGCCAGCTCCGGCCTGATGAAATACAAGGACGTGATGCTGGTCTCCTCCGGTGTGGAGTTTGACAAGGTGGGCCAGGCGGAGGCCGAGATCCTCTCCCAGCTCTACAAGTGCCAGACCGGGGACTTCTCCGACGATGAGCTGGAGTGGGCCCGCCGGTCGGTGGTGAGCACCCTGCGCACCACCCTGGACACCCAGGCCCGGCTGGAGGACTACTGGCTGGGCCAGTCCGCAGCCGGTCTCACCGACGGCCCCGACGACATGGCCGCCCGGGTGGAGGCCGTTACACGGGCCCAGGTGGTGGAGGCCGCCCAGGATCTGACCCTGGACACCGTATATTTCCTGAAAGGCAGGGAGTGATTCTATGGTAAGCAAGCAGTACCCCCGTCTGGGGGAGACCGTATTTCATGAGATCCTGGAGAACGGACTCCACATCTATGTGGACCGCCGCCGGGACTTCCAGAAGAGCTACGCCTTCTTTGCCACCAACTACGGCGGCATGGATATGCGTTTTCACCAGGACGGTCGGTGGAAGGATACCCCGGCGGGGGTGGCCCACTTCCTGGAACACAAAATGTTTGACACCGAGGACGGCAACGCCCTCCAGGATCTGGCGGCCAACGGAGCCTCTCCCAACGCATTCACAAGCTCTGCCATCACCGGCTATTACTTTGAGAGCACCGAGAAGTTCTTCGACAACCTGAAGATCCTGCTCTCCTTTGTGTCCATCCCTTACTTTACCCAGGAGAGCGTGGACAAGGAGCAGGGCATCATCGGTCAGGAGATCCGCATGGTGGAGGACGACCCGGAGAACCAGGTGTTCTACGCCCTGATGGAGTGCCTGTACGATCACCATCCCATCCGGGTGCCCATCGCCGGTACCCAGGAGTCCATCTCCCACATTACCGCCGGTACCCTCTATGCCTGCCACAAGGCCTTCTATAACCCGGCCAACATGGTGCTCACCGTGGCGGGCGACGTGGACCCGGAGCAGGTGTGCGCCATTGCCAAGGAGATCCTGCCCAAGGATTCTCTGGGCCAGATGGAGCGGGACTACGGCGGGGAGGAGGCCCCCCAGGCCGCCTGCTTCGAGAAGGAACTGACTATGGAGGTGTCCACCCCCATCTTCATGCTGGGTTTCAAGTGCGATCCTGCCCAGAAGGGGGAGCAGTGGATGCGTCGGGAGCTGGCGGGCGAGCTGGCCTGCGAGGCTCTGCTGGGCAACTCCACACCCCTGTACGCCAAGCTGTACAGCCAGGGGCTCATCAACAAGAATTTCAGCTACGGCTTTGAGCTCTATCCCGGCTGCGCCATGATGGTGGCCGGCGGCGAGAGCCGGGACCCCAAGAAGGTGCGGGACGCGGTGCTGGCCGAAGGGGAGCGTCTGGCCCGGGAGGGCATTGACCCCGGCCTGTTCCAGCGGCTGAAGAAGGGGGTCTACGGCGCCAAGGTCCGGGGCCTCAACTCCTTTGAGTTTACCTGCATCTCCATGGCCCAGTCCCACTTTACCGGGGTGGACTACTTCAAGTTCCCGGAGATTTTCGACTCCATTGACCAGGCCTGCGTGGAGGACTGCATCCGCAGCTGGGTGACCGCTGAGCGGTGCGGTCTGGCCGTGGTGCGCCCGGGGGAGGGTGAGGCGTAATGGGTACCGTATCCTTTCCCGGCCTGGGGCTGGAGCTGACCATGAACCCCATTGCCTTCCGGGTCTTTGGATGGCCCGTCCACTGGTACGGCATGATCATCGCCGCCGGCTTCCTGCTGGCGGTGGTGTATTGCTCCCGGAAGGCCCCCCAGTTCGGCATCCGTCAGGATGACATCATCGATATGCTCTTTTTTGCCGTGCCCCTGTCCATCATCGGGGCCCGGCTGTACTACATCATTTTCTACCTGGATCTGTACCGCAGACCGGACGGCTCCCTGGACTTTGGGGCCATGGTAAGCATCTGGGACGGCGGCCTGGCCATCTACGGCGGCGTCATTGCCGCGGTCATTACCCTGCTGGTGTTCTGCAAGGTGCGGAAGATCAAATTCCTGGCCTTTGCCGACCTGGGCGCCTACGGAATGCTCATCGGCCAGCTGGTAGGCCGGTGGGGCAACTTTGTCAACATCGAGGCCTACGGCGGTCCTACCGATCTGCCCTGGCGCATGGGTATCTACGAGTATGTAAACGGATCTCTGCAATATGTAGAGGTCCATCCCACCTTCCTGTATGAGTCCCTGTGGAACCTGGTGGGGCTGGTGCTGCTCATCGTCATCGCCAAGAAGTGGCGGAAGTTTGACGGCCAGATCTTTTTGAGCTACTTTGCCTGGTACGGGGTGGGCCGGGGCTTCATCGAGGGCCTGCGGACCGACAGCCTGTACTTCTTCAACACCCCCATCCGGGTGTCCCAGGTGTTCGGCTTCGCCACTGCCGCCGTCGCCATCGTGGCGCTGGTCTACCTGCTGGCCTTCCGCAAGCACGACCCGGACAAGCTGTGGGTCAACCAGATGAAGGCCCATCCCAGGCTGGTGGCTCTGGTCTACCCTGAGGGACAGGGGGGCAAGTGGCTTGCCAAACAGAAAAAGCGCCTGGAGCAGGATTTTGCCAAGGTCGAGGAGTATGCGCTCCCCGCGGGCGCAACCGCCGAGGACAAGGCGGAGATGATCTCCGCCCTGAAGGCACGGACCGACCTGAAAGAGGTTCTGGTGATGGAAGAAAAGAAGAAATAAGTACGTTTTGCTTTAGCGCCTGCCGCATTTGCGGCAGGCGCTTTTTGTGGTCATAAAGGGGGACGGGCCCTCATAGGTATGTTGCAGACACCAAAGAAGGATGTGACGCTATGCGGGAACAAGGGGATGTAACGCGGTATTTACAGGCGGCGGCCCTGCTGCCGCCCCATATGCGGCGGCAGGCGGAGGGGTTGGACAAGTCCAGTCAGGCGGTGGCCGAGGAGCTGCGGCTGCGGGCGGGCAGGCCCATGTCGGTAGTGTGCCCCACGGGGGAGAGGCCCCTGCCCGGTGATGAGCTGGTGAGTCCGGCGGACCTGGGTTTGGTGGTGGAGATCGCCACCCGGGCCTCCGCCCACACTGCCATGGAGCGGATGAGAAGCGGCTTTTTTACCGTGCCGGGCGGCCACCGCATCGGTATCTGCGGCAGCGCGGTGGTAAAGGAAGGGGCGGTGTTCAACCTGCGGCAGCTGTCCTCGTTGGCCATCCGTATTGCCCGGCAGGTGCCGGGAGCCGCCGCCGCTGTGGCGGACAGGCTGTGGGAGGGGGATCGCTTTCAGAGCACCCTCATCCTGTCCCCGCCGGGAGGCGGCAAGACCACCCTGCTGCGGGATCTGATCCGAAGGCTCTCCGACGGAACGGGCCACCCGCCCCTGCGGGTGGGAGTGGCCGACGAGCGGGGGGAGCTGGCGGCCATGTACAACGGTCTGCCCCAGTTTGACATAGGACGGCAGACCGACGTGATGGACGGCTGCCCCAAGGCGGATGGCCTGATGATGCTGCTGCGGGGGATGAATCCCCAGGTGCTGGCAGCCGATGAGATCACCGCGCCACAGGACTGCGCCGCTCTGCTGCTGGCGGCCAACTGCGGGGTGCATCTTCTCTGTACCGCCCACGCCGCCGACCTGGAGGACCTGAAGACCCGGCCTCTGTACCGGCCTTTGTTGGAAAACCACTGCTTTCAGAAGCTGGCGGTGCTTTCCCGGCGGCCGGAAGGCCGGAGCTGTCAGGTATACCAGCTGTGATCCGGCTGATGGGCGCCCTGCTGACGGTAGGAGGCGGGGCTTTTCTGGGCTTTGACGCTCACCGGCGGCTGAAGCGGCGGGCCATGGTGCTGCGGCAGCTGGCCGGGGCGCTGGAGCAGATGGACCGGGAGATCTCCTTCCGCCTCACGCCTATGCCCCAGCTGATGGAAGAATTGGCTGCCGGCTATCCGCCGCCGGTGGGGGATCTGTTCGCCAATTGCCGGAAGGGCATGGAGGAACTGGGGGAACGTTCCCTGGCGGAGATCTGGCGGCAGGCTCTGGCGGATACCCCGCTGGACCTGGAGGGCCGGGCCGCCGGGATTCTGGACGAGCTGGGGGAGGTGCTGGGCCGGTTTGAGGAGTCTGGCCTGCGCTCTGCTCTGGCCCGGGCAGGAGCGGAACTGACCCGGGAGGCGGAACTGGCCCGGGAGGACGGGGAAAAGCGGGGCAGGATGTATCAGGTGCTGGGTTTGACCTGCGGCGGGCTGCTGGTCATTCTGCTGCTGTGAAGGAGTTAAAGACATGGATGTGGATCTGATTTTTAAAATTGCCGCCATCGGGATTCTGGTGTCGGTGCTCAATCAGGTGCTCTCACGGTCGGGCCGGGACGAGCAGGCCACCATGACCACCCTGGCGGGACTGGTGGTAGTACTTATGATGGTGGTCCAGCAGATCAGCGGGCTGTTTGATCTGGTCAAGGACCTGTTTGGTCTGTAGCTATGGAGACCATGCTGAAGGTGGGGGCGGTGGCCGTCCTGGGTGCCCTGTGTGCCGTGATGGTGAAGGGCACCGCCCGGCAGCTGGCTCTGGTGCTCTCCATTGCCGCCGCCGCTGTGGTGCTTGGCCTGGCCCTGGGGGCGGTGGAGGACGTGGTGGCCATGGCGGAGGAGCTGCAGGATATGGCGGGTCTGTCTCCTGCGGTGGTGGCCCCCGTTATCAAGACGGTGGGCATCGCCATTCTTACCCACATCGCTGCCCAGGTATGCAAGGACGCGGGGGAGGGGGGGATTGCCGCAGTCACTGAAACGGCCGGTTCCGCCATGGCCCTGTGCACCGCACTGCCCCTGCTGCGGGCGGTACTGGACACGGTGGCCCAGCTGCTGTGAGAAGTTGGTACAAAAGAGGAGGGAAGGACCATGATACGGCGTTTGTCGGTGCTGGTGGTACTGCTGACGGTGCTGACGGGGACGGCCTGGGCCAGTCAGAGCGTGATGGACGCCCAGTCTGCCACCCTGGACCTGGAGGAGCTGGAGAACGCCGGTGCGGAGTGGATGCCCGATGCCGATCTGTCCGCCGGGCTGGACCTGGACGGCAGCATCGATCAGATCCTGGACACCGGCAGCGCGGAGCTGGGGGGCGTGATCCGCAAGGCTTTGCGCAGCGGGGCCTTACTGCTGGCGGTGGTGCTCTTCTGCTCTCTTGCCGAGGGCATGGGAGCGGGCCAGGGCCCGGTAAACGGGGTGGCTCTGGTAGGAGCCCTGGCAGTGACCGCCATTGCGACGGCCGACGCCAACTCCCTTATCGGCATGGGTCGGGAGGCCATCGAGCACATGGACAGCTTCTCCAAGCTGCTGCTGCCGGCGGTGACGGCGGCGGCCTCCGCCGCCGGGTCCCCGAGCGGGGCGGTGGCCCGGCAGCTGGCCACCATGCTCTTTTCCGACCTGCTCATTACCTTGATCAATCGGGTGCTGCTGCCCCTGGTTTATACTTACATCGCGGCCTGCGTGGCCTGGGCGGCGGTGGGCAACGAGGGCCTCAAGCGGGTGGCGGCCACCCTCAAATGGGCGGTGACCACGGTGCTCACTGGCACCCTTATCCTCTTTGTCACCTACCTCACCATCAGCGGAGTCATAGCGGGTACCACCGACGCTTTAACGGTAAAGGCCGCCAAGTTCACCATGTCCAGCATGGTGCCGGTGGTAGGCGGCATCCTGTCCGATGCGGCGGAGACCGTGCTGGCGGGGGCGGGAGTGCTGAAAAATACGGTGGGTGTGTTCGGGATGTTGGTGGTCATCGGTATCTGTCTGGTGCCTTTCCTCCAGTTGGGTTTCCACTATCTGACCTATAAGGTGTCCTCCGCCCTCAGCGCCGCCCTGTCGGGCAGCCGGGTGGCCGCCCTCATCGACCAGATCGGCGGGGCCTTTGGACTGATCCTGGGGATGACCGGGGCCTGCGCCCTGCTGCTGCTCATCTCCATGATCTCCGCCGTGTCGCTGGCAGGGGGGTGAGACCATGGTAGAATTTTTGGGAAAATGGCTGATGGGGGTGACCTGCGCCGCCATGATCCTGGCCCTGGCGGAGGGCCTGTCCCCGGCAGGGGGGCCAAAACGGGCCGCCCGGCTGGCGGGTGGGCTGCTTCTGCTGCTGGCCGTGGTGAAGCCCTTGATAAGCCTGGACGGCTCGGCCCTCACCCGGGCCATGACGGAATACCGCCTGGACGCGGAATACTCTGCTCAGGCGCTGGAGGAGGAGAATAAAACCCTGATGATGGACATCATAGAAGCCCAGTCCGCCGCATATATTCAGGACAAGGCGGCAGCGTTGGGCATCACCTGCACGGTGCAGGTGGAGGCCGACGAGGCGGCGGAATACCCCATCCCAAAGGTGGTCACCATCACCGGGGAGCTGTCCCGGGAGGAGCGGGAGGCCCTCACCGAGCAGATTGAGGCCGACTTTGCCATCCCGGCAGACCGGCAGTATTACGAAAGCGGGGGAGCGGAATGAACCGGCATCAACCGGAGAAGGGCAACGGGCTGGCCCTGTACAAGGGACGGCTCATGGAGCTGTTCCAGCGGTATAAATACGCGCTGCTGGTGGTGGCGGTGGGGGTGGTCATGATGGCGCTGCCCACTCTGAGCGGAGGGGGAGAGACCACCCGGACCCGGCAGCAGAGCGCCCAGGAGGTGGAATTTGGAACGGAGGAGCTGGAGGGCCGACTGGAGGAGGCCCTGTCTCAGATGGACGGGGTGGGGCAGGCAGAGGTGGTGCTCACTCTGCGGTCCGGACCGGGACAGGTGCTGGCCAAGGATACCCAGCACTCGGTGCGGGCGGAGGAGAGCGAAGCCTCCCAGTCCACGGTGATACTCTCCAAAGGCTCCGGTTACGAGGAGCCGGTGATCCTCCAACAGCTTTCGCCTCAATACCAGGGGGCTCTTGTGGTATGCTCCGGCGGGGACGACCCCGCAGTACGCCTGAAGGTGGTGGAGGCGGTATCCGCCCTCACCGGGCTGGGGGCCAATCAGATCGCAGTATCAAAAGGAAAGTGAGGCAGTAACAGTATGAACGTATGGAAACGAAACGCGGTGGTGGCCGCAGTGGTGCTCTTTGTATGCGGCGCGGTGTACCTCAACTGGTCCTATCAGAAGGGGCAGAGCGAGGAAGCGGGAAAGACTCTGGGCGAGGCGGAGCTGGTGTCTATGCAGAGCGCCGACCCGCTGCTCAAAACAAGTCCCGCCCCCTCGGCGGCCCCCTCCGCCTCGCCGGCGCCTGCCGCCACAGACAAGAAAAGCGGTTACTTTGACACCGCCCGGCTCAACCGCCAGCAGGCCAGGGACAGCGCCCTGGCCATCCTTCAGGAGGCCGCCGCCGACACCAATGCCACCGAGACTATGAAGGCCGAGACCGGCCAGGCTATCCAGACTCTGGCCGACTATACCGTGTCCGAGGCCCAGATCGAAAATCTGGTCACTGCCAAGGGGTACGCCGACTGCGTGGCCTTCATCAGCGACGGAAGCGTCAGTGTGGTGGTGTCCGCCACCGAGGAGGGACTCACCGATGCCGATGTGGCCCGCATCACCGAGATCGTCACCGAAGAGACCGGCCTGGAGGCCAGCGCCATCACCATCATCGAAGCCCAGCCCTGAGCCCCAGGGTCCCCGCCAAAAATCAGTTGTATTTTTTCTGATTTGTGGTAAAATGGTCCCATAGTACACAAAAGGAGCGTGACCGGTATGGGCGATGGAAAGGAATATATCTCCCGGCCTGACGAACTGGGTAACATCCATATCTCCGAGGATGTGCTGGCTGTGATCGCGGCGGCCGCCGCCACGGAAGTGGAGGGCGTGGGCAGTCTGTCCACCAATCTGAGCAGCGATATCGCGGAGCTGCTGGGCGCAAAGAAGAATCTGTCCAAGGGCATCCGCATTACTATGGTGGGGGAGAGCGTCCGGGTAGACGTGTCCCTGCTGGTCAAATACGGCTATACCATCGTTGACGTGGCCAAAGAGGTGCAGAGCGCCGTCTTTAACGCCATTGAAAATACCAGCGGCCTGACCGTGGAACACGTCAATGTCCATGTGGCCGGTATCGTATTTGAAAAGGAACACAAGTAAATCAAGCCACACCAAGGGCCTGTTGCAGAGCAAGCAACAGGCCCTTTTGTGTGTTTTGGCCGGTCTGCCCCAGGAAAAGGGGCTGGAATCTGGAGTCTAATTTTGAAATATCTCTTTCCTTTTTGCATACAGTTGATGTATAATCATAATAACTGTGAATATCACCGGCTCATCATGCCGGAATGGAGGAACCCATCATGACCAGAACCGCCGCCCGAGAGATCGCCGTCCACCTGACCTTTGAACTGGGCTTCACCGGGCAGACCGCCCGGGAGCTGCTGGACGAGGCCCTCAACCGCAAGACCTTCGCCCTCATCGGGGAGGAGGAACCCCTGTATGCCGAATTCCCCAACGAAACCCAACGGGCCTATATTACCCGTCTGGTGGAGGGCGTATACGACCACGCTCCCGAGCTGGACGAGTATATCTCCAAATACGCCATCGGCTGGAAGTTTTCCCGTATGAACCGGGTGGCCGTGGCCATTATGCGTGTGGCGATGTATGAGATCCTGTATATGCAGGACATCCCCAATGCCGCCGCCATCAACGAGGCCCTGGAGCTGGTGAAGCACTATGAGGAGCCCGAGGTGGTCTCCTTTGTCAACGGCATTCTTGGCTCCTTCGTCCGGGGGGAGCACATCCCTGACCCGGTAGGCCTGAAGGAGCAGCCGGAGGCGGAGGGCTGATGCGTACTCTGGGCATCGACACCAGCAACTACACCACCTCCGCCGCCGTCTTTGACGGCGAGGGGGGCGAGAATGCCGGCCGCCTGCTGGAAGTGCGCCCCGGCGAGCTGGGCCTGCGGCAGAGCGACGCCCTGTTCCAGCACGTCAAGGCCCTGCCTGACCGCTTTGCCCAGCTGAGAGAGGGCGGCTGGCTGGACGGCATCGTTGCCGTAGGCGCTTCCACCCGGCCCCGGGCGGTGGAAGGGTCCTATATGCCCTGTTTCCTGGCGGGGGAGAGCCAAGGCCGTACCCTGGCTGCCGCGTTGAACGTACCTTTCTTTGCCTGTTCTCACCAGCAGGGCCATATTGCCGCCGCCGCCTGGTCGGCGGGCCGGATGGATCTGCTGGACAGGCCTATGCTGGCCTGGCACCTGTCCGGCGGCACCACCGAACTGCTCCATGTGGAGCCGGAGGGAGTCAATGTGAAAGCCACTCTGCTGGGTGGCACCAGCGACATCTCCGCCGGACAGCTCATTGACCGCACCGGCGTGCTGCTGGGCCTGCCATTCCCGGCGGGCAAGGCAGTGGACCAGCTGGCTCAGGCGGGGCAGGCCAAGAAATTTACTGTGAAGCTAAATGACTTTACGTTTTCACTCTCCGGTATGGAGAATAAGGTGAAGGCTATGGCGGAGCAGGGGGCGGAGAAGGCAGATATCGCCCGCTTTGCTCTGCTGACGGTGGCCGACGTGGTGCGACGCACCACCCTGGCCGCCCTGAAGCAGTATCCCGGCCTGCCGGTGCTGTGCTCCGGCGGCGTGGCTTCCAACTCCCTGCTGCGGCAGGTGATGGAGCCTCTGGGAGCGGTGTTTGCCCAGCCACGGTTCTCCACCGACAACGCCATGGGTACCGCCATTCTCACCTGGCGGGCTGTAAAGGCAGGCGAGTTGACATGAGCCATATCTACACGGTTTCTCAGGTCAACCAGTATATCAAATCCCTGCTGGACCGGGACCGGGAGCTGACGGCTCTGTATGTCCGGGGAGAGATCTCCAACTACAAGGCCTATCCCTCGGGCCACCATTATTTTTCCCTGAAGGACGGGGAGGGGACCATCCGCTGCGTCATGTTCAAGCGGGAGGCCATGTCCCTCCGGTTCCGGCCGGAAAACGGCATGAAGGTCATCGCCTTCGGCCGGGTGGCGGTTTTTCCCCGGGATGGACAGTACCAGCTGTACTGCACCTCCCTGACCCCGGAGGGAGTGGGGGACCTGCATCTGGCCTTTGAACAGCTCAAGCAGAAGCTGTATGCGGAGGGACTTTTTGATCCCTCCCACAAAAAGCCCATCCCCAAATTCCCCAAGCGCATCGCTCTCATCACCTCCTCCGCCGGCGCGGCAGTGCGGGATATGCTGCGTATCCTGGGGGCCCGGTGGCCCATGGCGGAGGTCTTTCTTCTGCCGGTGCGGGTCCAGGGGGCGGAGGCCCCCGGGGAGATCTGCGCCGCCATTGCCTGGGCCAACCGGCATCAGGTGGCCGACCTTATCATCACTGGCCGGGGCGGCGGGTCTATGGAGGATCTGTGGGCCTTCAATGATGAAAACGTGGCCCGCACCATCTATCACTCGGCCATTCCGGTGATCTCTGCGGTGGGGCATGAACCTGACGTGACCATTGCCGACTTTGTGGCTGACCTGCGGGCGGCCACCCCCTCCAACGCCGCCGAACTGGCAGTGCCCGACCAGAACGAGGTAGCGGTGTGGCTGCGGCAGATGGAGGGGCGGTTGGCCCAGGCCATGGGCCGCAAGCTGGAGTCTGCCCGGAAGGATCTGGACCGGGCGGCCCGGTGCCGGGCCCTCCAGGACCCCATGAACTATGTGGACGACAAGCGGATGGTGCTGGACTACCAGCGGGAGAAGCTGGCGGCAGGACTGAACGCCGCTCTCAACCGGGAGCGGCAGCGCTTTGGACAGCTGGCCTCCAAGCTGGATGCCCTCAGCCCCCTGAAGGTACTGGGCCGGGGCTACGCCATTCCCCGAAAGGCGGACGGCGGTGTGGTCCGGTCTGTGGCCGATGTGGCCCCCGGCGACCCTTTGAAGCTGCGGGTGGCCGATGGCGAGATATCCTGTCAAGTGGTTTAACTTGACTGCTTTTGGAAAGGACTTAAGGACATGGCGGAAGAAAAACTGACCTTTGAGCAGGCTATGGGCCGGCTGGAGGAGATCGTAAAGCGGCTGGAGCGGGGAGACGCCCCATTGGAGGAGTCTCTGTCCCTCTTTGAGGAGGGGACCCGGCTGCTGGGCGGCTGTTCCGCCCAACTGGACAGTGCCGAACAGAAGGTGCGCAAGCTGCTGGCAGGGCCGGATGGTCAGCCGGCAGAGGAGCCGTTTGAGGAGGGACAGGTATGACGGAACAGGAGAGACTGGACGGCCACAGGGCTCAGGCGGAGGAATGGCTGCGCCACTGCTTCCAGGGCCGGGCGCCCCGTGGGGATCTCTACGACGCCATGTACTACAGTCTGCTGGCAGGCGGCAAGCGGATCCGGCCGGTGCTGCTGCTGGAGAGCTGCCGGTTGTGCGGCGGCGATCCGGGGAAAGCGCTGCCTTTTGCCGGGGCCATTGAGATGATCCATACTTATTCGCTGATCCACGACGATCTGCCCTGCATGGACGACGACGACCTGCGCCGGGGCCGGCCCACCAACCACAAGGTATATGGCGAGGCTACCGCGGTACTGGCGGGAGATGCGCTGCTGACCGCGGCCTTTGAGTGGATGCTGGACCCGTCTGTGACCCTGCCGCCGGAGCGGACGCTGGAGGCGGCCAGGGTGCTGGCCCAGGCCGCCGGCGCCCAGGGCATGGTGGGCGGTCAGGTACTGGATATGGCGGGGGAGGGCCACGCCATGGGCCTTACCGAGGTGGAGGAATTGCAGCGTCTCAAGACCGGGGCGCTTATCCGTGCCGCCGCCGAGATGGGGTGTGTGCTGGCCGGCGGCAGTGAGGAGCAGCGGAAGGCCGTGTGCCGCTATGCGGAGCGGATCGGACTTGCCTTCCAGATCCAGGACGACATCCTGGATGTGGTAGGTGACGAGGCCACTCTGGGCAAGCCGGTGGGCTCCGACGCCAAGAGCGAGAAAAACACCTTCGTGACCCTGAAAGGGCTGGAGGAGTGCCGCCATCTGGTGGAGAAACTGACCGAGGAGGCCGTGGAAGCCCTGTCCATCTTTGGGGATGAGGGCGACAGCCTGTGCTGGCTGGCCCGCTCCCTGGCAAGCCGTGAGAAGTGAGGCGCATCATGGGAAACGTAGTAAACTTTTTCACCGGCAATCTGATCCTCAACCTGGCTATCCTGGCCTGGGCCATTGCCCAGGGGTTGAAGATCATCATTACCTTCTGCACAAAAAAGAAGCTGGACTGGCACTATCTGGTGGCCAGCGGCGGGATGCCCAGCTCCCACTCCGCCTTCGTATGCGCCTGCGCTTCGTCGGTGGGCTATATGTACGGCTGGGGATCGCCTATGTTCGGTATTGCGGCAGTTTTGGCTATCGTGGTCATGTATGACGCCGCCAACGTCCGCAAGGCGGCGGGGGAACAGGCCAAGATCCTCAACTATATCATGGACCACTGGACCGAAATGAAGCCGGCCCTCTTTGGCAAGGAACTGAAGGAACTGCTGGGCCACACGCCCTTCCAGGTCCTGATGGGCGGCGTGCTGGGCGTTGCAGTGGGCTTGTTCGGCGCCTGGCAGTGGAGTTGACAGCCCCACTGATTTGTTGATTTGATCCTTCACCGGGAGGTGTTACCATTCTTAGTCTGGAGCAATGTTCCAACGATCTCAGCGCCCTGACCGACAGTGAGGCGGCTGCTCTCTGCGGTCTGCTGCGGGCCCGCATCCTGGATGTGGTCTCCCGCACCGGCGGCCATCTGGCCTCCAGTCTGGGGGCGGTAGAGCTGATTGTTGCCATTCATCGCGTATTTGATACCGGCCGGGACCGGCTGGTGTTTGACGTGGGCCACCAGTGTTATGCCCATAAGATCCTCACCGGCCGCAACGCCGCCATGGAGACTCTGCGCTCCTTCGGTGGCCTGGCCGGTTATCCCAAACCCACCGAGAGCGACACCGACGCATTCATCGCAGGTCACGCCTCCAACTCGGTGTCGGTGGCCCTTGGAATGGCAAGGGTAAGAACTTTACAGCATAAAGACTACAGTGTGTTGGCCCTGATTGGTGACGGCGCCCTCACCGGCGGCCTGGCCTATGAGGGACTGTCTGACGCAGGGGACAGCAAGGAGCCCCTTATCGTCATTCTCAACGACAACGGGATGTCCATCACCAAGAGCGTGGGCGGCGTGGCCGACCATCTGGCCCGCCAGCGGCTCAAGCCTCAGTATCTCCGCTTCAAGCGGGGCTACCGGAAGGTGATGGGGGCAACTGCTCTGGGGCGTGGGATCTACAAAGTGACCCATAAGGTCAAGACCGCCATCAAGGAGACCCTGCTGCCTTGCAGTCTCTTTGAGGATATGGGCTTTACCTACCTGGGGCCGGTGGACGGCCATGATGTGAAGCGGCTGACCCGGCTGCTCAAGTATGCCCGAGACCTGAAAGGCCCTGTGCTGCTCCACGTCAGAACTGTAAAGGGGAAAGGCTATACACCTGCTGAGCGCAACCCGGATCAATTTCATGGTGTGGGCCGCTTTTGTGTAGAGACCGGCGAGGTGCTGAAGGGCGGCGGTACCAATTTCTCCGCTGTCTTTGGACAGACCCTTTGCAAGATGGCGGAGGAGGACCCCAGGCTGTGTGCCATTACCGCCGCCATGCAGGGAGGAACAGGACTCAACACCTTTGCCACCCGATTCCCGGACCGGTTCTTTGATGTGGGCATTGCCGAAGGCCATGCGGTGGCAATGTCCGCCGGTATGGCCAAGCAGGGCATGATCCCGGTTTTTGCGGTGTATTCCTCCTTCCTTCAGCGGGCCTATGATATGCTAATCCATGATGTGGCCCTTCAGGGCCTTCATGTGGTCTTTGCCATTGATCGGGCCGGGCTGGTGGGAGAGGACGGTGAGACCCACCACGGTGTCTTTGACCCTGCCTTTCTGGATACGGTGCCCGGCATGACAGTGCTGTGCCCCTCCAGCTATGCTGAGCTGGAGTCGATGCTTCGATATGCCATCTATGAGGTAAAGGGGCCGGTGGCGGTCCGCTATCCCCGGGGTGGCCAGGGGGACTATCAGGAGGATTCCGGATTGGTCAGCACCGCAGTGCTGCGTGCTGGCAAGGATATTACCTTGACAGGATACGGTATCACAGTCAATGCGCTGCTGGACTGTGCCCGGCGGCTGGAGGCCGACGGTATCCAGGCCCAGGTACTCAAGCTCAATAGCATCACGCCCCTGGACTGGGCGCCGGTGGCAGCCTCGGCGGCGGAAACCGGGCGGCTGCTGGTGGCAGAGGAAGCTGCCCCAGGCAACTGTGTGGGGCAGCGGCTGGCTGCAAAGCTGCTGGAGCGGGGTGTTGCTGCAAAGGTGGCCATTGTCAACACCGGGCCCGGCTTTGTCACCCACGGGCCTGTGTCCCAGCTGAGAACCCTGTGCGGCCTGGATGGGGCGTCCCTGTATAAAACAGCGTTGGAGGTCTGCGGACATGGCAATTGTTAAAAAAAGACTGGACGTGCTGTTGGTGGAGCGGGGGCTGGCGGAGAGCCGTCAGCGGGCCCAGGCCATCATTATGAGCGGCCAGGTCTATGTAAAAGAGCAGAAGGTGGACAAGGCCGGGGCTCAGATCCCAGAGGATGCACCTGTGGAGGTGCGTGGGCAGACCCTGGCCTATGTGAGCCGGGGCGGACTGAAGCTGGAGAAGGCTATGAAAACCTTTGAGGGCATCCATCTGGCCGGGGCGGTGTGCGGCGATATCGGCGCCTCCACCGGCGGCTTTACCGACTGTATGCTCCAAAATGGAGCGGTCAAGGTATACGCTGTGGACGTGGGCTACGGCCAGTTGGCCTGGTCCCTCCGCAGCGATGAGCGAGTGATATGCCTGGAGCGCACCAATGCCCGCTATCTGACCCATGAGCAGATCCCTGATGAGCTGGACTTTGCCAGCGTGGACGTGTCCTTCATCTCCCTGAAGCTGATTCTGCCTGCCCTCCGTGGCCTGCTCAAGCCGGACGGCCAGGCGGTGTGCCTGGTGAAGCCTCAGTTTGAGGCCGGCCGGGAAAAGGTGGGTAAGAAGGGCGTGGTGCGGGACCCCGCCGTCCACCTGGAAGTGATCCGGCAATTTCTCAAGAATGCCGCTGATGCGGATTTTACTGTAAAGGATATGACCTTTTCACCAATCAGAGGACCCGAGGGCAACATTGAGTACCTGGGACACCTGTTGGCCGGGGGAGGCGGAGCCTCCTGGACCGGCGATCCGGCAGCCCTGGTAGAGGCATCCCACGCGGCCCTGGAAGGAGCCGGACAATGAAAGTAGTGTTGAGCCCCAACCCCTATCGGGACCGGGGATTGAAGGCCGCCCAGGCGGCGGAGAAGATTCTGAAAGCCGCCGGGGTGGAGACCGCCATCTGCCTGCCCTTTGCGGTGGAGGGGGGAAACATCGAATTTCCCAAGCACATCCAGTTCAAGCAGACCGAGGAGGAGCTGAAGGACGCGGATATTCTGGTGTGCTTCGGCGGAGACGGCACCATTCTCCATGCCGCCAAGGATGCCAACCAGCACCATGTGCCCATTCTGGGCGTCAACCTGGGCAGCGTGGGCTTTATGGCGGAGCTGGAACTGGGGGAACTGTCCATGCTCTCCAAGCTGCCCGCCGGAAAGTATGCTGTAGAGGACCGCATGATGCTGGATGTGACGGTGCGGCGGGACGGCAAGGTGATCTATTCTGACATCGCCCTCAACGACGCCGCCCTCACCAAGGGGGCGGTGGCCCGGGTGGTGGATCTGGAGGTGCTGGGGGATAAGACCACCATCACCAGGATGTCTGCCGACGGTGTGGTCATCAGCACTCCCACCGGATCTACCGCATATTCCATGTCGGCAGGCGGCCCCATCGTGGAGCCTACGGCGGAAAACATCATCGTTACGCCCATCTGTCCTCACGCCCTGTCTGCCCGGTCCTTTGTGCTGGGCCATGAGCGGACGGTGTCCATCAAGCTGGGCCGGATGGCCCGCAAGACCGCCTTTTTGTCGGTGGATGGAGGGAAAGCCTTCAAACTCAATGGCGGCGATGTGGTGGAGACCAAGATGTCCAAATCCAAAACCAGACTGGTTCGGGTGACCGGCCGGACATTCTATGAGATTTTGAATCATAAATTGGGAGGTGCGTAAGCCATGAAAGCGAAACGGCAGCAGGAGATTTTGCGGATCATTGCGGAGCAGGATATTGATACCCAGGATCAGCTTCTGACAGAGCTGCGGGCCAGGGGGGTGCAGTCCACCCAGGCCACCATTTCCCGGGACATCAAGGAACTCCACCTCATTAAGGAACTGACCGGATACGGGACCTATCGTTACGCCGTTTCGGAGCGGAAGGCCTCCCTGAATATCGCGGGACGGCTGCGTACCATCTTCAAGGAGGGTGTTACCTCCTTTGATGTGGCTCAGAATATCGTGGTTTTGAAAACCATGCCCGGTCTGGCCTCTGCGGCCTGCGCCGCCATTGACGGCATGGATATTTCCAGCCTGGTGGGCAGCCTGGCGGGAGACGATACCGCCATCCTTATTATGCGCACCAATGAGGACGCTGCCTCCTTCTGCAACGAGATCCATGCCATGCTGAAATGAGACTTCAAAAAAGTGACAAAGTCACTTTTTTGAGCAGGATGCAGCCCGCTACGCGCAGAATTTGTCCATCTTTGATGGATAAATTCCACACTTGCGGTCTGAGAAGTGTTTTTGGCTACGCGCATGTCGCAGCCAAAAACGGTTTTCGATTTTATTGCGCCGCCTGCGGGCGGCGCAACTCTGCGAGGCTTTTTTAATCAACGTGCCTTTCTAGGGTGGTGGCCTATATGCTTTCTTTGCTGCACATTGAAAATATTGCGGTGATCCAGACGGCGGACATCCAGTTTGACAAGGGATTTAACGTCCTCACCGGCGAGACCGGCGCGGGCAAGTCCATTGTGGTGGATGCCATCGGGGCCATCATCGGGGAGCGCACCAGCCGGGATCTGATCCGTACCGGGGCAAAGTCCTCCCTGGTCAACGCGGTGTTTACCGGCCTGCCAGAGCTGGACTGGTTCCGGGAGAACGGCGTAGGCCCCGACGAGGAGGGCAATCTGCTCATCCAGCGGGAGATCCAGCCCGACGGGAAGAACATCTGCCGCATCAATGGCCGGCTCATCACCGTCTCCCAGCTGCGGCAGCTGGGCCGCTTACTGCTCAATATCCACGGCCAGCACGACGGCCAGCAGCTGCTGGACGAGCGGTGTCACCTGGATTATCTGGATGGCTTTGGCGCCACCGGGGAAGAACTGGCGGCCTACCGGATCTGTTATGACAAACTGGCCGCCATCCGCCGGGAGATCTCATCCCTCCGGATGGACGAGGCGGAGAAGGCCCGGCGCATTGACAGCCTGGAGTTTCAGATCGGCGAACTGGAGCGGGCTGAACTGCGGAGCGGGGAAGAGGAGGAGCTGACGGAGCGGCGGGATTTGCTGCGCAATGCCGGTAAGCTGATGGAGAGCGTGGAAGGGGCTCATCTGGCCCTGTCCGGTGATGATGAACGGGAAGGAGCCGCCGCCCTGCTGGGGGAGGCGGAGCAGTCCCTTCATGCCGCCGGCCGCATTAGCACCCAGGCCGCCGAGCTGTTGGAAAAGCTGGTGGAACTCCGCTGCGCTGCCGACGACATCGCTGAGCAGATCCGGGATCTGCGGGACGCCTTTGACTTTGAACCGGGGGAGCTGGACCAGATCGAGAGCCGGTTGGACGTACTCCACCGGCTGAAGAAGAAGTACGGCGATTCGGTGGACGAGATGCTGGACTATCTGGACCGCTGCAAAAAGGAACTGGACGAGATCCAGTTCTCTACCGATACCATTGCCCGGCTGGAGAAGGAGCAGTCCAAGGCCCTGGCCGACGCCAGAAAGGCGGCGGAGACCCTCAGCCAGAGTAGAAAGAAGGCGGCCAAGGCGCTGGAACAGCGGATTCAGAGTGAATTGGCCCAGCTGGATATGCCCAAGGTCCGGTTCCAGGTGGAGTTTGGACCAAAGCCGGGGGAGTTCGCTATGGATGACACCGGCATGGACGAGGTGCAGTTCCTTATGTCCGCCAATGTAGGCGAGGACCTGAAGCCCATCCAGAAGATTGCCTCCGGCGGTGAGCTGGCCCGCATCATGCTGGCCCTGAAAAATGTGCTGGCGGAAAACGATCAGGTGGGCACCATGGTCTTTGACGAGGTGGATACCGGTGTATCCGGCCGGGCGGCCCAGAAGGTGGCGGAAAAGCTGGCCGATGTGGCCCACGCCAAGCAGGTACTGTGTGTTACCCATCTGCCTCAGCTGGCCGCCATGGCCGACGTCCACTTCTCCGTGGAGAAGGGGGAGCGGGGCGGTCGGACCTATACCCAGGTGGAGCGGCTGACCCGTCAGCGCCGGTGCGAGGAGCTGGCCCGGCTTACCTCCGGCGAGCACATCACCGACGCCACCCTTGGCGCCGCCGGGGAGCTGCTGGACAGTGCGGAGGCCTACAAGAAACTACACAAAAGCTAGATTTTGTTGAGTACCCCTTTTCTGCTTGACAAACGGAACAAGAGCGATTATAATCCTCATCAATATGACACTGCGATGACAGGGAGAAGTACCAACCCCCGTCCCGCCCAGAGAACCCCCGGTTTGGTGAGAGGGGGAGGGGACAGGCTGGGAAATACACTCTGGAGCAGCCGCCTGAACAGGGGAGACCCCCAGTAGGGCCGTGTCGGGTGCGCCCGTTATCGCGCCGCCGTGTGTTGGCACGGCATGAGGCCGTTTTTGCGAGAAAACGGCGAACCAGAGGTGGTACCGCGTTTTTACGCCCTCTGTCCGAACGGACAGAGGGCTTTTTGCATGAAAGGGGGATTTTGTGGATCGGAATGTCTGTACCCGCTGCGGCGGGGAGATGGCTTGCATTGGACAGCATTTTCTGAAAAAAGGTGTGCCGGGCTGGCATTTGAGAGGGAATCTTGAGCGGAACGGGATGGAAGATTTAATGCCTGTGGAGCTATGGTGTTGCCAGAGCTGCCAACACCTAGATTTTTATCTGTCGGGAAGCATCTCTCAGGATGAGGGATCGGGCATTGCTCAGGTCCCCTGCCCCCACTGCGGAATCCTCCACGACATGGATGACGCCAAGTGTCCCCACTGCGGAAAGCGGTTATACTGATGACTACACCATTGAGATAAAGGAGAATGAACATGACTTGTTACGAAGAACTGAAGGCCCGTGGCCTCATTGCCCAGGTCACCAACGAGGAGGAGATCTCCAAGATGATCAACGAGGGCAAGGCCGTCTTTTACATCGGCTTTGACCCTACCGCCGACTCCCTCCATGTGGGTCACTTCATGGCTCTGTGCCTGATGAAGCGGCTCCAGATGGCGGGCAACCGTCCTATCGCCCTCATCGGCGGCGGCACCGGCTACATCGGTGACCCCTCCGGCCGTACCGATATGCGCAACATGATGACCCCGGAGACCATCCAGCACAACTGTGACTGCTTTAAGAAGCAGATGGAGCGTTTCATCGAGTTCGGCGAGGGCAAGGCCCAGATGGTGAACAACGCCGAGTGGCTCCTCAAGCTCAACTACATTGAGCTGCTCCGTGAGGTGGGCGCCTGCTTCTCCGTCAACAATATGCTGCGGGCTGAGTGCTACAAGCAGCGCATGGAGAAGGGCCTCTCCTTCCTGGAGTTCAACTACATGATCATGCAGTCCTACGACTTCTACCATCTGTTCCAGCACTACGGCTGCAATATGCAGTTCGGCGGCGACGACCAGTGGTCCAATATGCTGGGCGGCACCGAGCTGATCCGCCGCAAGCTGGGCAAGGACGCCCACGCCATGACCATCACGCTGCTGCTCAACTCCGAGGGCAAGAAGATGGGCAAGACCGCCAAGGGCGCCGTGTGGCTGGACCCCAACAAGACCAGCCCCTATGAGTTCTACCAGTACTGGCGCAACGTGGGCGACGGCGATGTGCTCAAGTGCCTGCGGATGCTCACCTTCCTGCCTCTGGAACAGATCGACGAGATGGACAAGTGGGAGGGCAGCCAGCTCAACACCGCCAAGGAGATCCTGGCCTTTGAGCTGACCAAGCTGGTTCACGGCGAGGAGGAGGCCCAAAAGGCCCAGGATGCTGCCAAGGCCCTGTTTGTGGGCGGCGGCGATATGAGCAACGTGCCCTCCACCGCCCTGGAGGCTGGTGCGCTCACCGACGGCGCCATCGGTATTCTGGATCTGATGCTGGCCTGTAAGCTGGCGCCCTCCAAGAAGGAGGCCCGCCGCCTCATCGAGCAGGGCGGCGTGGAGCTGGACGGCCAGAAGGTAACGGACGTATACACTGCCGTGACTGCCGAGCAGCTCTCCGGCGACGGTGTCATGATCAAGAAGGGAAAGAAGGTCTTCCACCGGGCCTCTCTGCAGGGCTGAGTGTTCAGGGGCTGCCGTCAGTGGGGCAGCCCCTTTCTTAATTTTACCTGACTTTGGTTGCAGGCGACAAACAGGCATGATACAATAAACCTGTTGGAAGGCTTACCGCCCCGGCAATGTGTGTGGCGGCTGCAAAGGAGGAAGGCACTGTGCCGGAAAAAGAGGACCCGAAGAACAAGAAGAAATGGTACATCCTGGATGGCAGCCATGTGCAGCTGCTCATTGTGCTCATCGTTGCCATCCTGTTCTATGTGGGATTGAACCATTTCAGCGTAGTAACTGTCCGAATCAACCAGTTTATGGGGGTGTTGTCCCCGTTTATCGTGGGCTTTGCCATTGCCTATCTGCTCAATACCCCCATGTGCTTTTTTGAGCGAAAACTCTTTCCCAACCACCGGTTTAAGCGTGCGTTGTCCATTTTGCTGGTCTATGTGCTGGCCTTTGCGGTGGTGGCCATTCTGCTGGGGCTCATCGTGCCTCAGGTGGTACAGAGCGTCAAGGACCTGGCGGGCAATATGCAGACCTACCTGACCAGCCTGGATCAGCTGGTGCAGGATCTGACCGAGCAATTTGATCTGGATGCCGACGCCATCAACGATATGTTCGGTAACTTCCAAAACATGATCAGCAACATGACCGCAAAAGCGGCGGAGGCCCTGCCCCAGCTGCTGGATGTGGGCTTTGCCATCGGCAGCGGCGTGATTGCGGGCATCACCGCTCTGATTTCCTCCATCTATATGCTGGCGGGGAAGGACCGGCTGGTACCCCAGCTGAAAAAGCTCCTCTACGCCACCGTGTCCAAGCGCCGGTCCGACTGGCTGCTGGGGGTATGCGGTCAGGCCAACCGGGTGTTCGTGGGCTTTATCAACGGCAAGA
The DNA here is from genome assembly GCF_002161245.1 of Flavonifractor sp. An9. Taxonomy (NCBI): domain Bacteria; kingdom Bacillati; phylum Bacillota; class Clostridia; order Eubacteriales; family Oscillospiraceae; genus Flavonifractor; species Flavonifractor sp. An9. Next base: position 6,160 of record NZ_NFHC01000006.1, on the reverse strand, counting down.
TCATCGATTCCGCCATCATCGGCGTGCTCTGTTTCATCCTGTGCGCCATTTTCCGGATCCCCTACCCCATGCTGGTCAGCGTCACCGTGGGCGTCACCAATGTGATCCCCTTCTTTGGCCCCATCATCGGCGCCATTCCCTGTCTGTTTATTCTGGTGATCGTGGACCCCTGGGCCGCCCTGCGGTTCTTTGCCCTGGTCATCGGATTGCAGCAGTTTGACGGCAACATCCTGGGGCCCAAGATCCTGGGCGACAGCACCGGCCTGTCCGCCATCTGGGTGCTCATCTCCATTGTCACCTGCGGCGGCCTGTTTGGCTTCCCTGGCATGATCCTGGGCGTGCCTACCTTCGCTGTGCTCTATGCTTTGGTGCGGGAGTGGGTCAACAAGCGTCTCAAGGCAAAAAAAATCGACGGCAACGGTAAGCCCCTGGAGGAGCAGCCCCAAACGCCGCCGGACAAAGAATGAAAAAAGACCGCCCATTAAGCGCGGTGAGATAAGAAAACAAGCAAAAGCCCTTAAATCATCGCGTTTATGGACAGCGGGCAAACAGGTTACAAGTGAATAACCAAGCAAAAGGGACGTTATCGAGAGATAGCGTCCCTTTCTGCATACCACGCCACAGCTTGAAATAAGTTGTGGCGTTTTTTTATGCTCGCAGGAAAGGAGGCGCAGCCGGAATGTATTTCACAGAGGGCAAGCAGCGGGCGTTTGAACTGCTCATGCAGCAGAAGCCGGGATTTGACCGCTATCAATCCGGCTGTGCCGGAGGTGATGAAGATTGCGGCACTTGCCGTTTCTACCGCCCACAATGGAAATATGAGTTTTGCGTTTTCAAAGAGTGTCCCTACTGCCCCGGCAAGAGGACGCGGAAAACGCCCGCCAGCATGGACAAATAGACGGGTAAAAAGCCTTACGCCATGCGGCTTTGCAGACGCGAAAACGGCAAAGGGCATATTGCAATACCAAAACAGCCGAAAACGGCTTTCTAAGCGAGCAGATCACCCGCAGCGGGGAAACCGATTTGAAGCGTTGCGCGGTATGCGGCAGCACGTTTGCGGCGGGCAGCAACCGGGCGAAATACTGCCCCGATTGCGCGGCAAAGATACGCCGCAGACAGAAAGCGGAAAGTGAGAGAAACAGGCGTTTACGGATAAAAACAACTACATAGCAAGCACAGCAAACGAGTACCCGTTTGCGAGAAATGCCCGCGCTGCTCTATGGGAAGCGCGGGCATTTTGCTTGTTGGGATAGTCCCAAACCCTTATATGACCGAGAAAGGACGTGATGAAACAATATGCCGTACACTTCATACGACCATGACAAATTAGAAGCCGCCGAAACCATGCGGATAGAACGCCGGATATATTTTGAAGCAAAGGACGGGGATATTGCCCCTTATTCTTCCTTGCCGATTGCGCAGCTACTTTCCATGCGCAGCGAAAGCGCGGCGGCAGAACAGACGATTTTTGACGACCTCAAAGAACGCGCCGCCGCATGGGAAGAACAGGCGGGAAGAACGCTTTTGCTGGATAAAGCACTTGAATATGTGAGAACGCCGCACGTCCAGCACACCGCTAATGAGTGGCAGAAAAATGAATATGACCGATATACCCGCAGCAACCGGGTATATCAGATGAATTACTACATTTACGAAAATACCCGCTACAACCAAGAAGCGCAGAAATCTATCCCGTATTCATGGACGCTTACATGGAGCGTGCGAACCAACAGCCCAAGCAGAACCCAAGCGAAGATTGCCGGACAGGACAGAAAGGTTTTCACCGATAAGGCGGCTATGGATATGCTTTTGTGTCGCTTCGGTCAACGACAAGAATATACCCGTCTATCGCCATTTTACGGAAGTATGCCCCATACTGCTTTATGGGAAGCTGCTTCATCTTCTCGTCGATCAGCCGCTTTTCTTCTTCCGTAACGTAAAACTTCATCTGTATATTTCTCTTTCGGTTTTCCATTTCCGCACCGCCTTTCGGTATAAGGGTTTGGGATTATCCCAACAAGCATTTTCCGCAAACGGGTACTCGTTTGCTGTGCTTGCTATCTACTCCATACCCCCACCGAAAGGCGGTATTTGTTGCGCGTTCCTTTGATTTTGGACGCAAAAAAAGATTGCAGCCGCCATGCGCTGCAATCTCCCGATTTCTCATATTGTGAGGTTAATCCTCTGCTTTTTCGACTTCCGTTATCTCCCTTGCTGTTGCGGTTACAATCCGTATGCCTTTATCGCTCATACCGTCCAGCAGCGCGTCAAGCTGCCGCCGCCCGGTGGATTTCTCCGCATTGCTGTTCGGGAAGAAAAATTGATCTACCGAAATATGATACCGGGTTACAAGGTCATAGAATACCTGTAAACTCGGCTGTTGTCCCTTGTTCTCGATATTCGCAAGGTAGCGCGGGGAAATATATAACTCGTCGCTTACCTTTTTGCGGCTCTCGCCGTATTCATTTCTCGCGGCTTTTATAGCTGCCCCGAAAGCCTTAAAGTCGTACAATGGTACGGGTCTTTTTGCCATTTTCATTCACCCTGTTACATTTTACAGTTCACCTTTCTTTTTGGATATGTCCACACAATTCATATCATTAGGTTAAATACTTCCTGTTGTGTATTGACAGTAGACTGATTTTCTGATAAAATAAAATTTATGTAAAAGGAGGCGGCGTTTATGTTGCATAGTATGCGTATTAGATAAGCATTGAAAAAAAGGATTTTCCCATTTTCAACATGGGCTTTTTTGTCATGCTTATTTTGCGGATGCTATACAAAAAACTAACGACGTATAGATATAGTATAGACATAGTGCAAGCTATGCCTTAGTTTTGTTGTACTGCTCTGTGCATTATAAATGCAGGTCAATGCTCATGTTGAGGATTGACCTGCATTTTTTTGTGTAAAAAGGACGAGTGAAATATAATGCTTAAAAAATATTGGATAAAATGTCCGATTTGTAACGGAAAGACGAGAGTTCAAGTATTTCATAATACTGTATTAAAAGATTTTCCTCTTTTCTGCCCTAAATGCAAATTGACGCATATCATTGATGTAGAAAAATTAGAGATTGTAATCAAAAATACAGAAAAACAAACTTTTATTATTTAGAAGAAAGGATATAAAAATGAAACGTTTACCTAAATATACGCCTGCGGAAGTACGGAATGATCCATACGGATTTACTTACAAAGAAATGTCGGAAGTTATTGGCGAGAATGAAGCAAAAGCCTTATATGAAGAATTATATAAGCAATTACCACGCAAAAAAAATCTATCAATGTTGGTAAAAAATATTTGCAAAAGCAGTGATACTGAAAAGTATGTTTACGAACTGAAAGACAACAAATACATTGAAACGGTTTTTATCAAGCGGCGAGATGGTGGAACTGTTTGCGTGAGCACACAAGTCGGTTGTCCTGTTGGTTGTATTTTTTGTGAGTCCGGGCGAAATGGCTTTGTTCGTAATCTAACATCGTCAGAAATCGTACAACAGATTATATTGTTGCGTCGAAAAGTAAACCGTATCGTTTTTATGGGTATGGGAGAGCCTTTATTCAATTATGACAACTTGATAAAAGCAATCCATATTCTCCGAGATAGATATGGGCTCAACTTTCCAACCGACGGCATTACCATATCAACAGTTGGTCCGGTCGATCAATTAAAAAAATTGCGCGAGGAACATCTTAAAATTCAGTTGACAATATCTTTACACGCAGCAACACAATCTGCAAGAAATCGTATTATTCCTCACATGCGCATATATGCTATTGAAGATGTTGTTAAGCAAGCCTTATCCTATTCTGAAAGGCATAATCGCAAAATTGTCTTTGCGTATTTGCTTTTACCGGGTATAAATGACCGGCCCTCAGATGTAAGACAACTTGCAAAATGGTTTCGGGGCAAAAAAGTTATGATTAACGTGTTACAATACAACCCAACAAGCAATTCAAGAATTAAAGCACCACAGAAACGGGAAATAGTTGCATTCAAACATCAATTAGAGCAAGCAGGACTTGAAGTTACTATGAGAGTTTCTCATGGCAGAGAGATTAACGCGGCTTGTGGACAGTTAGCTAACACATATAATAAATTCAAAAAAAAATGATTAAAAGTGCCAGACGCATAGACGCAGAGCCGATAACGCATTAGGTCAAAAAACCTATGTGTTATCGGCTTTTTTATTTAATATTGCGCAAAAGCCGCTGTTCCCTATTATAGAATGGATTGCGGGTAGTGTATTAAAGTCGCCCTTTTTTAAGGATACGGCGGTATCGGGGAGGTATCGCCGTGTCCATTTTTATTTACTGTAACCCGCCTAATGCTTTGCGGTCAAAAAAAGCTATGCTCCGCAAGCGGGATATTCCGGCTATGAATGTGAACTGTCAATACATTTAGCTACTGCTTACATTTCCTTTGCGCCCGTCCGCGTCTTGCGGACGGGCGCATTTTGCTTTTTTCAACTTTTTTCTGAAAAGCGCACTCAAGAGCCATCTCCCGAACGGGTACGGAGCGAAAGGGGCAGAGAGGACAAGCCCTTAACTCCCGTCCTCTACTCCACGCGGGAAGGAGGTGAACTCTATGGAGCTATCTTCTTCCGACAAGGAAAGAATACAACATCAGTACGACGCATTAGCAAAGAAAACTTTGGTCGGCGAAGCGAAAAGCCACCGCCGCACTCTTGCGAAACGCGCAGCACGCGAAGTTACTTTTTCGGATTTGAGCGAAAGCGAACTCGCGCAGCTTTTCACAACGGACGAATACGAAAGCGATTATTTCCGTTTTCAAGTGTCCGGCTTTGATGTACTCGTCAAAAATGAACTGCTTGCCGAAGCCCTTAACGCTTTGCCCGAAAGGAAACGCGACATTATCCTTTTGTCCTACTTCTTGGATATGAGCGACGCGGAAATTGGCGAACTGCTGAATGTTGTACGCACGACGGTTTTCCGGCACAGGAAATCCGCGCTTGCGAAAATCAAACAGTATTTGGAGGGAAAAGCAGATGATGAATACCGTTAGGAAATCTGAAAATCTGTTGCCGTTCCCTGTCATTTCCGCAGCGGCAAACGGCGACACAACCGCCATGTGCGCGATCTTGAAGCATTACGAGGGTTACATAGCGAAACTTTGTACCCGCACGCTGAAAGACGACGCGGGCAATACCTATTCCTATGTGGACGAGGAAATGCGTAACAGGCTGCAAGTGCGCCTTATTACCCGCACCCTTGCTTTTCATGTAGGATAATCTTTTAGCCCATGCGGGGAGCGTGTCCCCTTTCCACGATTCCCGTTATGGGCTATTTGTCGTTCCGCAAAAGCATATCCGCTGTTGATGTGCTTTTGCAGGCCGACAAAGCCTATTGTAACTTGACAAAGAAAGCGACCTTTGGTGCGCAGCATAACAGGCAAACGGGTACATTCCGTCTGTACCGAGCCGGGCGGCGGGTACGCCATGACGCTTTTCCCCTACGGGGAAAAGCCGAGCGAGAACTACTGAGCCGCAAAACAAGTTTAGCAGCTTGTGGGCGACGACATACAAGGCGGCACAATGATACTCCCGCGTTGAACACCCTCAAAGTATTGCGCGGCGCACCCATAAGCATGGGCCGGGGTGAAACTCCCGTGAGGTTGCAGCTAACAACCGCCCGTTTTGCCTTTTCAGTTTATATTCTCTTTCTATCCCACGAAAGGGGGATTTTCTACTATGGAACAAACAAATAAGCAAGAAGCAAAATCCCCGATTGTACGCGAATACAAGATCGGGGATATAACCTATATCGTCAAAGCCGTTGTAAAAGACGGTGTAAGAGAGGACGCCGCGACAAAGGTACGCCGCCTAATCCACAATGACCTAAAACAAGAAAAAAGCCCGGTATAATGCCGAAATTACTCTCCTATTGCAGACGGGCGGCGGGTTTTGTGGTATAATATATATGAACCTGTTTGTCCGGCTGTCGGAATAGGAGGTAACATGAAACAGCCGGATAAATTGACCGCATACTATTTTCGTGCGGCACTTCAAACAGATACTTTGTACCTTGCTACGAAAATAAGTAGCGAGGGCGTGAACCTTGACAAACAGGCTTTCAACGCCTCATGAAAAACCATCGCAGCACAAAAAGCGGCAGGCCAAAACCTGTCGCCGGCCGAA
>NZ_NFHC01000058.1:0-666 GCF_002161245.1 Flavonifractor sp. An9 | reverse complement strand
CTGGGGTGCCGCTTCCTGCCTGGGTTTCGGTTCGGCTCTCCCGATTCCTTGGTCGATCTTGTCCGCCGCGTTCTGCCGCATGGCATCGGTGACGTGGGTGTAGGTGTTCAGGGTGGTGGCGCTGGACACATGGCCGATGATGGTGCTCAGGGTCTTGATGTCCATGCCGTGTTCCAGGGAGGCGGTGGCGAAGGTGTGCCGCAGATCGTGGAACCGCAGATGCCTGCACTCCGCTCGCTCCAGCACTGTCTGGAGCCGCTTTCGGACGGCGGCTGGGTCCATAGGGGAGTCTTCCTTGACGGGGGAGGGGAACATCCAGCGGGAGTGGACGGTTTTCTGGTAGGCTTTTAAGACCTTCAAGACAGGAGCAGGGAGAAGAACCGTCCGATTGCCTGCCTTGGTTTTGGGTGGGGATACAACCAGTTCTCCCTTTACCCGATGAACTTGACGCTCTACCCGAAGGGCACCAGTTCTGAAATTTAGGTCCCCCCATTGGAGTGCTAAGATCTCTCCCCGGCGCAGGCCGGTGGCCAGTTCCAGCAGCAGAAGCTCGTAGCAGCCGTCCTCCCTGGCCTGGATCAGCAGCCGCTGGATCTCCTCCGGAGTCAGAACCTTCATTTCTCTGCCCTTGACAGGCGGAAGTTTACAGCTGTCCGCCGGGTTGCG
>NZ_NFHC01000057.1:0-666 GCF_002161245.1 Flavonifractor sp. An9 | reverse complement strand
CTGGGGTGCCGCTTCCTGCCTGGGTTTCGGTTCGGCTCTCCCGATTCCTTGGTCGATCTTGTCCGCCGCGTTCTGCCGCATGGCATCGGTGACGTGGGTGTAGGTGTTCAGGGTGGTGGTGCTGGACACATGGCCGATGATGGTGGACAGCGTTTTGATGTCCATGCCGTGTTCCAGGGAGGCGGTAGCGAAGGTGTGCCGCAGGTCATGGAATCGCAGCCGTTTACACTCTGCCCGCTCCAATACTGTCTGGAGCCGCTTCCGGACGGCTGCCGGGTCCATAGGGGAGTCTTCCTTGACAGGGGAGGGAAACATCCACCGTGAGTGGACGGCTTGTTTGTAGGTCTTGAGCACGTTTAGGACCGGGGCAGGGAGGAGTACCGTCCGGTTCCCCGCCTTGGTCTTGGGCGGGGATACTGCCAGTTCTCCCTTGACCCGGTGGACCTGCCGCTCCACCCGCAGGGCGCCGGTCCGGAGATTCAGGTCACGCCACTGGAGGGCCAGGATCTCGCCCCGGCGCAGGCCAGTGGCCAGTTCCAAGAGAAGCAGCTCGTAGCAGCCGTCCTCCCTGGCCTGGATCAGCAGCCGCTGGATCTCCTCCGGAGTCAGAACCTTCATTTCTCTGCCCTTGACAGGCGGAAGTTTACAGCTGTCCGCCGGGTTGCG
>NZ_NFHC01000056.1:0-950 GCF_002161245.1 Flavonifractor sp. An9 | reverse complement strand
ACCCTTCTCCCGTTGGCCTTAGGATTCTCTCCTCATCTACCTGTGTCGGTTTGCGGTACGGGCACCTTAGCATACCACACACCTTTTCTCGCCACAGAGCATCGCGGACTTCCCTACTTAATTTCGGTCCCTTACGCCCGGGTCAACCAACGCCCGGGTCCCGCTATCTCCATGTGTCAGTGTGCTTAAGGTTCGGTGGCTACGGAATTTCAACCGTATGTGCATCGACTACGCCTTTCGGCCTCGCCTTAGCTCCCGGCTTACCCTGGGCGGACGAACCTTCCCCAGGAAACCTTAGATTTTCGGCCATTATGATTCCCACATAATTCTCGCTACTCATTCCGGCATTCTCACTCGTGTAAAGTCCACCGCTGCTTCCGCTACGACTTCACCCCGTACACGACGCTCCCCTACCCCGCGCATTGCTGCGCAGCCCAAGCTTCGGTGTTACGCTTAGCCCCGTTATATTTTCCGCGCAGAGTCACTCGACCAGTGAGCTATTACGCACTCTTTTAATGAGTGGCTGCTTCTAAGCCAACATCCTGGTTGTTTTCGCAACTCCACATCGTTTTCCACTTAGCGTATCTTTGGGACCTTAGCTGTGGGTCTGGGCTGTTTCCCTTTTGTCCACGAGACTTATCTCACGTAGACTGACTGCTAACCATCAATTATCCGGCATTCAGAGTTTGATAGGGTTCAGTAACCTTATCGGCCCCTAGCCCATTCAGTGCTTTACCTCCGGTAATCTAAGTTAACGCTAGCCCTAAAGCTATTTCGGGGAGAACCAGCTATCTCCGAGTTCGATTGGAATTTCACCGCTATCCACAGGTCATCACCGACCATTGCAACGGGCGTGTGTTCGGTCCTCCATGGGGTTTTACCCCCACTTCAACCTGCCCATGGATAGGTCACCCGGTTTCGGGTCTATTGCCACTGACTTCATACGCGCT
>NZ_NFHC01000055.1:0-1207 GCF_002161245.1 Flavonifractor sp. An9 | reverse complement strand
AGCTCGTAGCAGCCGTCCTCCCTGGCCTGGATCAGCAGCCGCTGGATCTCCTCCGGAGTCAGAACCTTCATTTCTCTGCCCTTGACAGGCGGAAGTTTACAGCTGTCCGCCGGGTTGCGGAAGATCAGTTTCTCCTCCACTGCCTTGTCCAGTGCGGCGTGGAGGGTGGTGTGGATGCCCCGGATGGTCTGGTCGGAGAGACCCTCTCCATAGAGTTCTGTGCGCAGCAATCTGCCATTCTGCCTAAGATGGGTATAGAACTGCTGGATGTCCCCGGTGGTCAGCTTGTCCAGCTGGATACCGCCCAAGGCGGGGATGATGTGTTGGTAGATCCGCCGTTCATAGGACATCTGGGTGTTAGGACGGAGACTCGCTTTCTTGTAGTCCTGGTACCAATGATCCAGCCAAGCACCCAGGGAAAGCCCTGCTTTTGGAACTTCAGGGGCGGGAGTCTCCAGTCTCTCCCGCAGGGCCTTCAGCTTTGCCACACATTCTGTTTTTGTCTTAGCAAGGACATTTTTGGTTTTGGGCAGGCCCTTTTCGTCATAGCCGATGACCACTCGGCCCTCCCACCGGCCGTCCTTTCTCAGACGGACGCTGCCGTCGCCGTGTTTTCTGCGTTTTGCCACGGGGCCATCTCCTCTCCTAAGTAGTCGGTCAGGAAGCCGCCCACGATTTCCGCCGCCCGCCTCTGCATATCCCCGGTGGTGTGGGTGTAGGTGTCCAGGGTGAAGCTGGCTTTGGTGTGGCCCAGGATGCCGGATAGGGTCTTGGCATCCACTCCGCTGGCCAGAGCGTGGGTGGCGAAGGTGTGCCTTAAATCGTGAAATCTAAGTTCAGGCAGTCCGGTCTCCTGCAGGACCTTTTTCAGCTGGCGGTATGCGGTGCCGGGGTTCAGCAGGGTTTCCGGGCGAAGTGGGTCATGGAAGATCCAAGGGGAGTAGGAAGTCTTTTTTCGCAGCCGCAGCCGCTCCGCCGTGCTGGTGGGCAGGAGGATGGTCCGGGTCCCGGCGTAGGTCTTGGTGTCCCCGGCCACCAGCCGTCCGCCTTTTTCTTTACGCAGTGTACGGGAAATGCTGAGGGTGCCCTTTCGCCCATCGAAGTCGCTCCACATGAGGCCACAGATCTCACCCAGCCGCAGACCGGTGGTGAGTTCCGTGTAGAAGAAGTCCCGCCAAATCGGGTCCCGATCCGTCGCCTCCAGAAA
>NZ_NFHC01000054.1:0-1473 GCF_002161245.1 Flavonifractor sp. An9 | reverse complement strand
GGACCTGTTGACAAAGATAAAATATGGGCCGAAAAATTATATTCTCAGCCCATATTTTATCCATATGTATTGCGGAAAAGATGGCCTTAACCATCCTCTTGAGATTTAATGCCATGGCAGATAGGAGGCATTCCTCCATGGCTGCGAGAATGCCCCTCTTATGTATTGTGGAAAGATTGTGTTCGCGCTTCATAACCGCAAAGCTGCCTTCGGCCCAGATTTTTCGTTTCCTCATCATGTGTAGGTATTCCGAAGTATTGACCCTTAAATGCCCTCTGTAAAACGCAGGATAGCAGCTGCTGGCCAAAATTCTTCTACGCACACTGGCCGTATCAAAACAAGCCTTACGGGAAGTGCATTTCCGGCAGACATCCCCTTGCACCTGGTAGCAGCGAAGGTATTTCCCTGTGGACTTATTGCAGTTCAGACGGTGATATACAAGGGGCTGTCCCATGGGGCAAATAAATGTATCCTGTTGCGGATCATATGAAAATCCATATTTACTTGGGTCATTGGGAAAACGGATGGTGGGAATATAACCGGTAATTCCCAATAGTTCCAAACCCCTGTGAACGGCACCAGTATCATACCCTCTATCCAAAGCAACTTTCTCCATAGACAGGCCCAACTGTTTTTGCTGCCGTTCAAGATGCCGCAAAACCAAGAGACTTTCTTTTTCATTTGCCGGGAATACGTCTACTCCTGTAACAATCCCATGCTTACAATCTACGGTCGCTTCCATGAGGTATCCCACACCTCGTTTGCTCCCGTGGTGGATATAGCCACACTCAGGATCTGTTGTACTTGTTGTAATCTTTTTGGTGATTGTATGACTCGCCGGCTTTTTAAATCCCGGCTGTGATGCAAGCTCTTGGTCCAGATCGTCAAGATAGCTCAGCATACTCTGCTCGACTTCAACTTCTATATCGATCCAGCTGTTCCTTGAAACTTCGGCGGGGATGTAGCTGCCATCGGCGGCCATCTCTTTGCCGTCTATCAAGTCCTGTTCCATACAGCGTCGGACAATTTTCAGAAAGATCTGTTGGAACAAGCTACTCTCATTCCACTTGCGGACTCTTGTTTTGCTGAAGGTAGAATGATCCGGTATTTTTTCTCCAAGTTCAAAGCCACAAAACCAACGATAAGCAATGTCTAGCTGAATTTCCTGGACAAGTCGGCGCTCTGACTTAATGCCGTAAAGGTATCCCACCAGCAGCATTTTAAACATACTAACAGGGTCAACAGATGGGCGGCCATTTGCAGGGTAATATGGCGCTACAAGATCGTAGATAAAGTCAAACGAAATCATCTGATTGATTTTCCGAAGTAAGTGATCGCGTGGAATTAATTCTGCTATATCCAGAATCACCATACTCATTTGACCGCTTTGCCGTCCCATCATGCTCCATTCCTCCCTTATTTCAATTATACCATGGGAATGGGGTATTTGGGACTTTTGTCAACAGGTCCAAT
>NZ_NFHC01000052.1:0-1573 GCF_002161245.1 Flavonifractor sp. An9 | reverse complement strand
CTCAGTCTGTCGAAAAAGTCCAGCATAAGCTGGGCTTTTTCGTTCATAAGAGGTAAAATAAGTAGCAGGTGGTGAGAAAGATGCTGGAACGCGGGAAAATGGATCGTAACGTAATCGAGATGGTTGGCATAGACAGTCTGGTGCCAGAGGAGCATCTGCTGCGGAAAATAGACAGAGCAGTGGATTTTAGCCGACTGTACGAGATGGTGGAGCCCTTGTACTGCGAAGACAATGGCCGGCCGAGCGTAGACCCGGTGGTGCTGTTCAAGATGGTACTGATCCAGCATCTGTATGGGCTGCCATCCCTCCGGCGGACGGCGGAAGAGGTAAGCGGCAGTATTTATTACCGCTGGTTTCTTGGGTATACATTGCAGGAGGAAACGCCCCATTTTTCCACAGTGAGCTATAACTTCCGTCACCGATTTACCGAGGAGACGGTGGACCAGGTCTTCCGTTGGATCCTGGAGGAGGTGGCGGAGGCGGGATACCTTTCCCCCAGGGCGGTATTTATTGACGGCACACATATCAAAGCCAACGCCAACACCAAGAAGCAGGTGAAGGTACAGATTCCGGCGGCATCCAGGCACTACGCCAAGGAACTGATGGAAGAGGTGAACGCGGACCGGGAGTCCCACGGAAAGAAGCCCTTTGACGATGATGAGCCACCAACGCCGCCAAAAAAGCGCAGGGACAATACCTCAAAGAAGAAGCTGGCCCGGCGGAAGAAGGAGAAGCTGCGCACGGTGACCCGGAGCGTGACGGATCCGGACAGCGGTTTGTTTGTGAAGGGGGAGCACAAGCGGCAGTTTGCCTATGAGGCCCATACCGCCTGTGACAAGCATGGCTTTGTCCTGGAGGCCGTCATTACCCCCGGCAATGTACATGACAGTGTGGCTTTTGATGAAGTGTATGACCGTGTGACGGATGCTTTCCCGGAAGTAGAGACGATAGTTGCCGATTCCGCCTACAAGACCCCTCATATCTGCAAAAAGGTATTTGAAGATGGACGTGTGCTGTCCACTGCTTACAAGCGGCCCCAGACCATGAAGGAGGGCCATGCGTGGTGGAAGTATGTGTATGACGAGCACTACGACTGTGTGCTCTGCCCCGAGTACCAGGCGTTGGCCTACCACACAACCAACCGGGACGGATACCGGGAGTACCGAAGCGACCCGAAAATCTGTGTGAACTGTCCCACCCGCCACCTGTGCACCCATTCCAAGGACTGTGTCAAAACGGTGCAGCGGCATGTCTGGAAAGACTATGAGGAACTGGCGGACGACGCCCGCTATACGCCTGAGTACCGAGAACTGTACCAACGGCGGAAGGAGACCATTGAACGGGTCTTTGCCGACGCAAAAGAGAAACACGCCATGCGTTATACCCAGTACAGAGGCTTGGCCCAGGTGTCCAACTGGGTGAAGCTGAAATTTGCTGCCATGAATCTCAAAAAACTGGCCAGGTGGCTGTGCCAGGAGAGCCTTGCCTCTCTCTGCATACTCCTTCTTTGGCCGCTACATGACCCAAACCCGGCGTATGCTTGACGCATAGCCGGCTTTCTCGACAAGCTGAG
>NZ_NFHC01000051.1:0-1626 GCF_002161245.1 Flavonifractor sp. An9 | reverse complement strand
TCAACGCCTCATGAAATGCCATCACAGCTGAGAATGAAAATATAGTCTGTGCGTTAACCGAAGGATTTGCTAAACTGAATACAGCAGGCGTAGTCCGGTTGCACCTTGGTGGATTTTCACCCCGTTTGTTCAACGTGGACGAGTTGCCCAAGAGAACAGCAGTATGTTGCGTCACATAAGTGAAGAGCACGAGTAGCAAAGTTCGGATACCCACCCGGGCAATTCCCAGCCTGCATAATTCAGGGAGGGATTTGATGCAAGACATATTGACCTGCGCCATGGGACTGGATATTCATCGTGACGTTATTGTTGCCTGTCTTGCCAAAGGTGAACTGGGCACCGATCCGGAAATCGAGATTCGCTCCTTCAGCACACTTATCCCGGAAATGCGGAAACTGCGGGATTGGGTGTTGGAAGCAGAGTGCCGCTATGTCGCTATGGAGAGCACCGGGATCTACTGGCAGCCTATTTACGAAATGCTGGAGCCATGTTTTGATGGGCAGATCAGCATTCTGGTCGTGAATGCCCGCCACATGAAGAATGTGCCTGGGCGCAAAACGGATATGCGGGACGCGCAATGGATCGCCACATTGCTCCGTGCCGGATTACTAAAGGGAAGTTTTATCCCAGATAAGACCTTCCGGGAACTGCGGCATCTGACCCGGTATCGTAAGAGCATCGTTCGCGACATTACCGCCCAAAAGAATCGCATCGATAAATTTCTGCAAAGCTCCGGTTTCCGCTTCACAGCGTTTCTGTCGGACGCATTTGGCGCTTCCGGGCGAAACATCATCCGTCATCTCATGGAATACGGAAATATTTCGCGGGAAGCTCTGGATCGGTGTCTGAAAACACAGACCCGGAAACGTATCGACGAAATACTGATTGCCTTGAACGGTTCGCTCTCGGAGCACCAGCGCGGCTTTCTTCGCATGATATTTGGGCACTTGGAAGCACTTGAACAGCACCGGCATACTGTGGAGGACGCTATTACGAAAGAGATCACAAAGCACGAAGAGGCATTGAGCCTCCTGTGCTCCATACCGGGTATTGATGTAACTGCGGCAGCAGCCATTATCGCGGAGATTGGTACCGATATGAGTGCCTTTCCGGATTCCCAGCATATATGCTCCTGGGCCGGTTTGAGTCCCGGTAACAACGAGAGTGCCGGAAAACGCAAGAGTGCTCACATTAACAAAGGTAATCCGTATCTGAAGAGTATGCTCTGTGAGGTGGGATGGGTCATCTCCGGAAAACGAAGCTTGTACCTCTCCGGTTGGTACTGGAGGATAAAACAGCGGAAGGGCGCTAAACGTGCAACGATTGCTTTGGCTCGCAAACTGCTGGCGCTGATTTACACGATGTTGAAGACAGGTTCTCCATACAACGAAGACTGTTTTGAGATCCGCAGAAAACAAAGTGAGCGCAAACGGGCCAGCCGTATGGTGAACGAACTGCAAAAGCTGGGGTACTTTGTGGTGGCACCAGGCTGATTCCCACTGTACCATACTTCGGCCGGCGACAGGTTTTGGCCTGCCGCTTTTTGTGCTGCGATGGTTTTTCATGAGGCGTTGAAAGCCTGTTTGTCAAGGTTCACGCCCTCGCTACTTATTTTCGTAGCAAGGT
>NZ_NFHC01000050.1:0-2476 GCF_002161245.1 Flavonifractor sp. An9 | reverse complement strand
GTTGGCGGGGTAACGGCCCACCAAGGCGACGATCAGTAGCCGGACTGAGAGGTTGACCGGCCACATTGGGACTGAGACACGGCCCAGACTCCTACGGGAGGCAGCAGTGGGGAATATTGGGCAATGGGCGCAAGCCTGACCCAGCAACGCCGCGTGAAGGATGAAGGCTTTCGGGTTGTAAACTTCTTTTATCAGGGACGAAGAAAATGACGGTACCTGATGAATAAGCCACGGCTAACTACGTGCCAGCAGCCGCGGTAATACGTAGGTGGCAAGCGTTATCCGGATTTACTGGGTGTAAAGGGCGTGTAGGCGGGACTGCAAGTCAGATGTGAAAACTATGGGCTCAACCCATAGCCTGCATTTGAAACTGTAGTTCTTGAGTGCTGGAGAGGCAATCGGAATTCCGTGTGTAGCGGTGAAATGCATAGATATACGGAGGAACACCAGTGGCGAAGGCGGATTGCTGGACAGTAACTGACGCTGAGGCGCGAAAGCGTGGGGAGCAAACAGGATTAGATACCCTGGTAGTCCACGCCGTAAACGATGGATACTAGGTGTGGGGGGTCTGACCCCCTCCGTGCCGCAGTTAACACAATAAGTATCCCACCTGGGGAGTACGATCGCAAGGTTGAAACTCAAAGGAATTGACGGGGGCCCGCACAAGCGGTGGAGTATGTGGTTTAATTCGAAGCAACGCGAAGAACCTTACCAGGGCTTGACATCCCGGTGACCGCTCTAGAGATAGAGTTTCCCTTCGGGGCGCCGGTGACAGGTGGTGCATGGTTGTCGTCAGCTCGTGTCGTGAGATGTTGGGTTAAGTCCCGCAACGAGCGCAACCCTTATTGTTAGTTGCTACGCAAGAGCACTCTAGCGAGACTGCCGTTGACAAAACGGAGGAAGGTGGGGACGACGTCAAATCATCATGCCCCTTATGTCCTGGGCCACACACGTACTACAATGGTGGTCAACAGAGGGAGGCAAAACCGCGAGGTGGAGCAAATCCCTAAAAGCCATCCCAGTTCGGATTGCAGGCTGAAACCCGCCTGTATGAAGTTGGAATCGCTAGTAATCGCGGATCAGCATGCCGCGGTGAATACGTTCCCGGGCCTTGTACACACCGCCCGTCACACCATGAGAGTCGGGAACACCCGAAGTCCGTAGCCTAACCGCAAGGGGGGCGCGGCCGAAGGTGGGTTCGATAATTGGGGTGAAGTCGTAACAAGGTAGCCGTATCGGAAGGTGCGGCTGGATCACCTCCTTTCTAAGGAGACTTCGGTGCCCGAAAAGGTGCCGTAACGTCCTAAGGTCAGCTTTCTGGTGGGAATGAGCTTTCACGTTGTTTAATTTAGAGGGTACACGCGTTAAGAAAATATGCCGGCGGCATATTTTTAGCGTGTACCGCGGCGGCTATGCCGACGCGGGCCAGGTAGGCAAGAAGTGAATGGCACCTATTTACGGGCCCATAGCTCAGCTGGCTAGAGCGCACGACTGATAATCGTGAGGTCGGTGGTTCGAGTCCACTTGGGCCCACCACTTCTCTCTCGATGGGGGTATAGCTCAGCTGGGAGAGCACCTGCTTTGCAAGCAGGGGGTCGTCGGTTCGAGCCCGACTATCTCCACCAATTCAATATTAGATTGAAGTACCTGAAGGTCAGGTATTTCAATCTGGTCTTGAAAAAGACTGGAAGTCAGCACCTTGAAAACTGAACAATGCAGATTGAAAGTATGAAGAGCAAGCAACAGAGGGCAATAACAGCAATGTTGTGTAACTTAAAGATAGAATGGCGAAAGCCGTTCTAGTGAATGGGTAAAACAATGTAGCCAAATTGCAAAACTTCTGTGAGGCCTGCATAATTTATGATCGAATAGAGAACAGCTCAGAAATGGCTGTTCTACTAAGGTCAAGCTATAAAGAGCGCAAGGGGAATGCCTTGGCATCAGGAGCCGAAGAAGGACGTGACAAGCTGCGATAAGCTGCGGTGAGCTGCACATAAGCTTTGACCCGCAGATTTCCGAATGGGGAAACCCGACAGAGCAATACTCTGTCAGCCTGCGTTGAATCAAATAGGCGTAGGTGGGGAACCGCCTGAACTGAAACATCTAAGTAGGGCGAGGAAGAGAAATCAACAGAGATTCCGCAAGTAGTGGCGAGCGAACGCGGAAGAGGGCAAACCGAAGGATTTATCCTTCGGGGTTGAGGACCGACACAACGGCAGGATAGGTTAGCCGAACGGTATGGGAAGGCCGGCCATAGCGGGTGAGAGCCCCGTAGGCGAAAACCGAATCCTGTTAGTCGAGTTCCAGAGTACCGCCGGACACGTGAAACCCGGTGGGAAACTGGGGGGACCACCCTCCAACCCTAAATACTACCTGATGACCGATAGAGGAGCAGTACCGTGAGGGAAAGGTGAAAAGGACCCCGGGAGGGGAGTGAAAGAGAACCTGAAACCTTGTGCTTACAAGCACTCAAAGC
>NZ_NFHC01000005.1:0-156337 GCF_002161245.1 Flavonifractor sp. An9 | reverse complement strand
CAAGCCCAAGGAGTGATTGGTCAGCCAGTTGCTCCTCTCATTGTAGCTTAGGCACGAGATGGAGGGAAAGCCGGACTGGCTGTCCGGCTTTCCTGTCCAAATTTATTGTAATAGGAGTGGTTTTGTGAAACAACGCAGCTGGCTGGCCATCCTGCTCTCCTTTGCCGGTCCCTGCCGGGGAAAGCTGGTCTTGTCTGTTATATGCGCAATTATCAGCGTGGTGGGGGGCTTTGTGCCGTATCTGGGGGTCTATGAGATCCTTCGCCTGTTTATCCATCAGTCGGCCTCCGGAACGGAGCTTCTCCGATGGGCTGGAGTGTGTCTGGCGGGATATACGGTCAAGGTGGCTTTTTACGCCTTTTCTACTATGCTGGCTCATGTGTCTGCCTACACCATTTTGGAGGGCCTGCGCCGTCAAGTGGCCCATAAGCTGATGCACGCCCCCTTGGGGAGTGTGCTGTCGAAGCCCGTCGGTTCCCTCAAAAGCACCATCGTGGATCGGATCGAGGACATTGAGCCGCCGCTGGCCCACATGATACCGGAATTGAGTTCCAATGTGCTGCTGCCTATCGTGGTGGTGATCGCCCTCTTTGCCATGGATTGGCGGATGGGCCTTGCCTCCCTTGCTACGATCCCGGCCGCGCTGATCCCCATGGCGGCGAGCCTGCGGACCTACAACGAAAAGTATGCCGCCTATATGGCAGCCAATGCTCAGGTCAACAGTATCATCGTGGAGTATGTAAAGGGCATCGAGGTGGTAAAGGCTTTCAACCAGAGCGGTGCCTCCTATGAGAAATTCGTCCGGGCAGTGACCAGTTTTCGTGACTTCACGCTGGAGTGGTTCCGCTGCACCTGGAAGTCCATGAACCTGTGCCTGTCTATCCTGCCTACCACGCTGCTGGCCACCCTGCCAGTTGGGATCGCCCTGTATCAGACCGGCGTCCTGGACCCGGCCCGGCTGGCTCTGTGCTTGATGCTGGTGCTGGGTATCGTGTCCCCGCTGGTGCAGGCTGCAGCCTTTCTCAATTCCATGAAGAGCATGGAATTTGCC
Organism: Flavonifractor sp. An9; assembly: GCF_002161245.1. Taxonomy (NCBI): domain Bacteria; kingdom Bacillati; phylum Bacillota; class Clostridia; order Eubacteriales; family Oscillospiraceae; genus Flavonifractor; species Flavonifractor sp. An9. Next base: position 155,286 of record NZ_NFHC01000005.1, on the reverse strand, counting down.
GTCCGGGACACTCGGCATCTGCTGGATCTGGAGGAGCTGCCCGAGGCGTCCGAGCCCGCCCGCCTCTCCGGCAGCGGTATCACTTTGCGGGATGTGTCCTTCTCGTATAGCGGGAAAGAAGAGGACACTGTGCTGCGTCACATTGATCTGGAACTTCCCGCTGGAACCTTCACCGCTCTGGTGGGTCCCTCAGGTGGAGGCAAATCTACGGCAGCCCGGCTTATCGCTCGGTTCTGGGATGTGACGGATGGCTGCATTGCCATAGGCGGTGTGGATATTCGGAATCTCACACTGAAGCAGCTGGCGGATCAGGTCAGTTTCGTGACACAGGACAATTTCCTCTTTGACTGCTCTCTGAAAGAAAACATTCGATTGGGAAAGCCGGACGCCACGGAGGAGGAAGTTTGGGCGGCTGCCCGGGCCGCTCAGTGTGAGGAGTTTTTAGGACGGCTGGAGCATGGATGGGATACCCCAGCGGGTGAAGCGGGCAAGCAGCTCTCCGGTGGGGAGCGGCAGCGGATCGCCATCGCCCGCGCGATTCTGAAGGATGCCCCCATTGTAATTTTGGACGAGGCCACCGCCTTTACCGATCCGGAGAACGAAGACAAAATCCAGCGTTCACTGATGGCGCTCTCCCGGGGGAAAACGCTGCTGGTTATTGCCCACCGGCTGAGCACGATTCAGAACGCCGACCAGATCGTGGTGCTGGAGAAGGGCCGTATTGTGGACAAAGGCACACAGCCGGAGCTGCTCAGCCGATGCCCGCTATATCAAAAGCTATGGCAGGCCCATGTGGGTGCCCAGAACTGGGCGGTTGGAAAGGAGGCTTGACGATGTTTCAGAGTATGAATCGGATTCTGCGTTGGACAAAGGGGTACCACAGACGGCTGTATCTCGGAAGCCTCTGTTCGTTTCTTGCCACCTGGGCCGCCGCCGGGCCGGTGATGCTGACGGCCTGGGCCCTTGGGCTGGTCATCGAGAGTGCCCAGGAGGGGACGGCGCTGGACGCCAGACTCCCCTGGCTGTGCCTGGGCGGGATCATCCTGCTGATCGTTCTGCGCTTCGTGTGTGCTTACTGGAAAAACCGGCTCCAGGAGAGTATCGGAACAGAGCGGGCGGCGCAGCAGAGACTGGAACTTGGTGACCTGCTCAAACGGGTTTCCCTGGGGTATTTCTCTAAGAATAACCTGGGCGACATTCTGGCTGCTCTGACCACGGAGCTCAGTACCCTGGAGCTGCAAAGCATGAAGATGGTGGATGCGGTCATCAACGGCTATCTGCAGGTACTGGTCATCGTTTTGTGCATGGCGTTCTTCTGCCCCGAGGCGGCGCTGGTGGCAGTGGTGGGTGTGCTGCTGTCCGCCTTTGCCCTCCGCGGCATCGGGCGGCAGAGTGCCCGCACCGCTCCGGTGGGACACCGGGCCCAAGAGGCATTGTCCGGGGCAGCCATTGAGTACATCCACGGCCTTTCGGTGGTCAAATCCTTCGGACAGGAGGGGGCGTCCTCCCAGCGGTTTTTTGAGGCGTGCCGGGCCAATAAGGACATCCGTATCAAAAACGAGTTTGGATTTGTGCCCTGGAACTGCCTGCACCTGTTTTCTCTGAAGGCCGCAGCTGTTGGCCTGGTGTTCACCGCCGGCTGGCAGACTATGAACGGAACCTTGGAGCTGCCGGTGCTCCTGATGGCTGCCATGTTTTCCTTCACGATCTTCGGCAGTGTGGAGTCCATCAACGACGCCGCCCATATCCTTTCTGTCACGGACTCGGTGCTGGACCGTCTGGAAGAACTGGAGGGAACGGAACTGCCGGATCAGGATGGGAAAGACGTCTCTTTGGAGCGTTACGACATCTGCTTCGACCATGTCTCCTTCGGTTACGGAACACGGGAGGTGATCCACGATGTTTCTTTCCAACTGCCGCAAAACAGCGCCACCGCCATTGTAGGGCCGTCCGGCAGCGGGAAGAGCACCCTCTGCGCACTGCTGGCCCGGTTTTATGATGTGGATCAGGGACGCATCACCGTGGGCGGCTATGACATCCGGAAGATGACCTGCGACAGCCTTTTACGCAACATTGCTATGGTATTTCAGAATGTGTATCTGTTCCACGACACCATCCGCAATAACATCCGTTTTGGCCGTCCGGATGCTGCCGAGGAGGATGTGATCGCCGCGGCCAAAACGGCCCGCTGCCATGACTTCATCATGGCGCTGCCCCAAGGGTACGACACCATGGTGGGAGAAGGAGGCTCCAACCTCTCCGGCGGAGAAAAGCAGCGCATTTCCATTGCCCGGTGTCTTCTGAAGGACGCCCCCATCATCATTCTGGACGAGGCCACCGCCAGCGTGGACCCGGAGAATGAGCATGAGATCCAGGAGGCGCTCTCTGCTCTGGTGCGGGGAAAGACTATCATCACCATCGCCCACCGTCTGGCTACGATCCAGAATGCTGACCGGATTTTAGTGGTGGAGGATGGGCGCATTGCTCAGCATGGTACCCATCAGGAGCTGATGAGCCAGGAGGGAACTTACCGGAACTTTATCGAGATCCGACAGCGGGCTGAGGGCTGGCGGATATAAAATAAGTACGAGGGGAGGTATATCTGCCTCCCCTCGTACTGTTTTGGAATGATTCTTTGGATTTTGGCTTTGTATCACTTTCGCTTTGCCATTTTCCTGTACTCCAGCGGGAGCAGGCCGGTGCTTCTTCGAAACAGTTCCGCAAACCGGCTGGATGTAGAATATCCTATCGTTTGAGCAATCTGACCAATTTGCAGATCGGTATGAGCCAGCAGATATTCTGCCTGACTCATGCGGCGCTGCTGTATATACTCTGTGATCGTGCAGCCATAGACCTTCTTGAAGCTGCTTTTGAGTTTTGTCGTACCCATGCAGGCGATTTGTGCCAGACGTTCTATGGGTACTTCACCAGCATAATGATCACTCAAATAGGCCGCTACGGTTTGAATCCGTTCCAAATCCTGAGAAACCAGTTTGTGATCTGAAACTGAACGCTTTTTTTGATATTCAACCACCAGAGAGAGCGCCTCGGCTACCTTGCTCTCATAATAGAGTTTAGCTGCAATTCCGGTTCCACGGTAGCTCTGTAGTTCTAATAGAAGCCGGTACATTTCCGGGAAATCTGTTGTTTGGTCGATTTCCCGAAAAGCCTCGATGGGATTCCGATATTCTTCCGGATACTGTTTTTTCAAATAATCCTCATAATATGCGGGGGTGATTTCGATGCCTATGGATCGAACCGGTATATTTTTGTGGACGATTACTTGATATGGCTTGTATCCGCCCACATAGGTCTTGATACATCCGGCTGACAACCGGCGATACGGAGACAACTCTTCACCGGAGATGGAATCGTAACGGGTAATACTGAGACATTCCGGGAGATCAAATTCCAGCATAAAATCCTTATTGAAAGAGAAGTTGTGTATCTTGATGTCGAACAGATCCCTTTGCCCGTAGGTCCAATAGGAACCTTCGCCAACTTCCGGAGATAGCTTCCAGCAAAGCCCCAGAGGACCATACTGATCATTATCTGGTTCCGGTACAAAACCGTGCTTTTTCAGTAATGGCGCATAGTATTGCTCGATGATACCGGTCATTACAATAGATACGCCTCCCTTGTTTTGCAATGATTAGACGAATTTTTGAAATGATAGGACGAACCTTACTCCAAATGATTGAAAGCAGATTAAACATGGTGTAATTATATATAACGGTTAGCCACATCTAACCAAAGGATAGCATACCTATCTCATAAAGTCAACGCATTGCAAAATAGGAGGATCAACATGAGCAATCAAATCAATCCCGCAAAAAAGAGTCTCACTATCAAGGATCTTGTGACAACCGGCATTTTCAGCGCAATTTTCTTGGTGTTTACCATGATCGGCGGTATTTTCTTTGCACCAAACCCGGTTTTGACATTCTATATGCCGATGGGTGCAGCATTGCTGTGCGGCCCTGTATATCTTCTGATGATCGCCAAGGTGCAGAAGCGGTGGAGCGTCACCATTCTTGGTATCATTATGGGGATCATCTGGTTCGTTACCGGAATGCACTGGGCTTTTTCTTTAGGCTATATCGGAATGGGAATTATCGCCGATCTGGTAGCTGGCGCGGGAGATTACCGCAATAAGGCGGTCAATCTGCTGTCCTATATGCTGATGTCGCTGGGCGGCGTTTACACCTATGTGGTGTTTTTTATTGATCCGCAAGGCTGGGCCAGCACGATGCTGGAAAACGGCACGGAACAGTCCTATATTGACACAATGAGCGCGTCTGCTCCCTCCTGGCTGTTGGCTGTCATCATTATCGGAACGCTGGCGATTGCTGCGTTCAGTGGTTGGATTGGTGGAAAGCTGATGAAAAAGCAGTTTGAAAAGGCTGGGATCACCGCATGATTGGCGGAGCGTTATCCACGCGCGGACTGTGGCTGGACCCCAGAACGAAGATATTACTGCTTCTGTTGTGTATCTTTTCTGCCATGATGGCTCCATCCTTACTCTACGAACTGGGCCTTGTGGTGCTGATCGGGCTACTCGGCGTTTGCTTCGGAAAGTGGAAGTATGCCTGGAAGGGAGTACTGTTCTATGCGCTGATCGTTCTGCTCACCATCTGGATCATGGATACCATGACCGGAACTTGGCGCACCATGTTTATCGCTTTTTTAGGGTTATTCCATAAGGTCTATCCCTGCGGGATGCTGTCTGGCATTGTCATTTCCACTACAAAGGTCAGCGAATTCCTCTCGGCGATGAATCGCATCCATGCACCCCAAAAGCTGGTAATCCCCTTGGCCGTCATGCTGCGTTATATCCCTACCATTCAGGAGGATTGGCGGTTTATCAAGGACGCAATGCGGATGCGGGACGTCTCGCCTTCGCTTAAGGGGTTCCTGACGCATCCCGGAATAACGGTGGAGTGTATCTATGTTCCGTTGATGATGGCGGCATCCAAAGCGGCGGATGAACTGTCCATCGCTTCTATCACCCGCGGCATTGAAAACCCAAAGCCTCGAACTTGTCTGGTGCAGATCCATATCGGGTTGATGGATATTGCGGCAGTCTTTTGCTTTGCAGGCGCACTGGCTGTCGGGCTTTATGGAAAGGGGATGCTGGGATGATCGAGTTAAAGCATGTATCATTTACTTATCAAGGACAAACAGGAGACGGGCTGCATGACATCAACCTGACCATAGAGGACGGAGAATGTGTTCTGTTCTGTGGCCGGAGCGGCTGCGGAAAGACCACCATCACGAGGCTTGTAAACGGCTTGATCCCACAATTTTACGCAGGAGAGCTGGCGGGCAGCGTACTGGTGGATGGTCAGGAAGTCCGTGATTTTCCTATGCACCAGATTGCCGCAAAGGTTGGATCGGTGTTTCAAAACCCAAGGACACAGTTTTTTAATGTGGATACAGACAGCGAGATCGCTTTTGGTATTGAAAATCAAGCACTTCCAGTTTGCCAGCTGAGAGAACGCGTGGATCGGACATCGGCAGAACTTCACATTGAAAATCTCCGTAATCGCAACATTTTCGAGTTATCCGGTGGAGAAAAGCAAAAGATAGCGTTTGCCTCAGTCTATGCAATGAATCCTCCAATATATCTTTTGGATGAACCGTCCTCTAATTTGGATATGCGTTCCATTCAAGAATTGGGAGAACATCTCAGGCTGATCAAATCACAGGGAAAAACCATATTGATTGCAGAACATAGGTTATACTATTTGATGGATCTGGTGGACCGGATTGTGTATTTGGAACACGGGAAAATCATGCAGGTCTTTACGCCGGAAGCATTTCGACAGCTGTCGGAGGATACCCGGGAACAAATGGGCCTTCGAGCGATCGATTTGCATCGTGTTCTCCCACCGCGGAATCATTCCCTTGCGCCTGTTTCAGATCCTATCTTGGAACTTAACAATGTAGCCCTTCACTATAAGAAGAGGACCATTTTGCACGACATCAGCCTTACAGCAGCAAAGGGAGAGGTAATTGGCGTCGTTGGCCACAATGGGGCCGGAAAAACGACCTTTTCCCGTGCTTTGTGCGGGCTTCACAAGGCCTGTGATGGTCAATTCTTTTGGAACGGTCTGTCCATGGATCACAAAGATCGCCTGCGGCATTCCTATATGGTCATGCAGGATGTGAACTACGAGCTTTTTGCGGATAGTGTGGAGTCAGAATGTACATTCGGTATCCGCAATCCGAAACAGACGCTCGTTGACGCAACACTGGAAGAGTTGGCCCTGGCCCCATTCAGAGACCGCCACCCCAATACCCTGTCCGGAGGTCAAAAGCAGCGGGTGGCGGTAGCGGTCAGCATGATTTGTGGGAAAGACCTGCTGGTGTTTGACGAACCGACCAGCGGGCTGGATTTTGACAGCATGACACAGGTCGCAGGTCTGATCCGGCGCCTGTCTGATATGGGAAAAGTCATCTTTATTGTCACACATGATTTTGAATTTGTCAGTCGTACCTGTTCCCGCATCCTCCACTTTGATGAAGGAGAAATGCCCGACGATGTGCCTGTTACCATGGACGCTCTCCCTACATTGAGAGAATTGTTCTCCATTTCAGAAAGCAGGCCGGGACGGACAGAACACAGGAAAAGCCGATTCTGTGCTGCCGATTGCTGACGATTGCAAAAGCCGCATGGCGGAATGTTCCCCATGCGGCCTCTTGGTTTCTATTAAGGATCTTTCCTTTCCATGTCGGTTTTTTCCGTGAAGTAGTTGCAGTATGCTCTGCGGTATTCCGCAGGGGAGCGTCCGGTGTTTCGCCGGAAGATCTCCGCGAAACGGCTGGGATTCTGATACCCAACAATGGCCGCCACCTGGCTCACCGGCAGGTCGGTTTCCCGCAGCAGCCGCCCAGCCTGCTCCGTGCGCTGCCCCTGAATGTACTGGGTAATCGTGCAGCCATACCGGACATGGAAGGCATCCTTCAGCTTGGAAATACTCATGCAGCCAATACGGCTGAGACGTTCCAGCGGCAGTTCATCCGCACAGTGGGCCGTGATGAAGGCTGCCACATCGGCCAGCCGTACCATATCCTCCGCACTGACAGAACGGCGGTTCTTGCGCTTCAGGTGCCGTTCTGCCACCAGCGCCACCGCCTCCGCCACCTTCCCATCATAAAACAAACGGGCGGGAAGCCCCTCCCCCCGGTAGTCGCGCACCTGTTTCAAGAGCTGCACCATTTCCGGGAAGTGTTCTGTCTGATCCAGCGTTTGAAAAGACTCCAGCAGGCTTTGATACTCCTGGGGAAACTGGCGGCGCAGATAATCCCGGTAGTAAGCCGGGGTGATCTCCACGCCAATGGAAACGATGGGGATCTGCCTGTGGATGAGCGCCCGGTATGGTTCCCGACCTCCGATAAAACTTTTGACACAGCCTGGAACAAGACGGCGGCAGGGGGAGAACTCCTCACCGGAAATGGATTCATACCAGGTGACACTGAGACTCTCCGGCCAATGGAACTCCAGCAGCTGATCCTCATGGAAAAAGAAATCATGGATCTTGATGGTATAGAGATCCTGCTGCCCGTAGGTCCAGAAAAAACCGCCGCCCTGCTGGGAGGTGTGCCGCCAGCACAGCCCCATGGAGCCGTAACGCCGGTTCTCCGGATCTGGAAGAAACCCGTGTTCCTCCATCGCCCGGCCATATTGCTGCTCCAAGTCTTTATTTGCCGCCATAATCTGTCACCACCTCGATCAGCCACATCTCCACCCCAATCAGCCGGAACCGCGCCCAAAGCCTTGCGATACCGCTGTTTTGCCGGTAGGATGGATGCTGGTTAGTATCTGCTAACTAAAATATCACTTCCCGGCGCTCTCGTCAAGCCGGGGGAAGGAGGAACAGACGATGAAAGAAAAACGGCCATCACCGGTGATGCGGCTGCTGCAGTGGGCCGGGCCGGAACGGAAATGGCTGATCCTGTCCGTTTTGTGTGCCTTTGGCAGCGGTATTCTGGTCATCACATCGTATATTGGCATTTACCGGCTGATGGATGCGGTGCTCTCCGGCGCCTGTACCAAAGCAGTTATCGCCGACTGCGCTTTGCTGGTCACGGCGGGCACCGTGGGAAGGCTGGTGCTGCTGGGTACTTCGGGTGTGCTGTCTCACAAGGGAGCCTATGGGGCGCTGTTTCGAGTGCGGTGCATGGTAACGGAGCATCTTGCCAAAGTGTCTCTTGGAGCCTTGGACGAGCGGAGCACAGGCGCGGTCAAGACCGTTCTCAATGAGGACATCGAGAAGTTGGAACTGTTTCTGGCCCACAACCTGCCGGAATTTGTGGCCTATCTCACAGGACCGGTTGTGATTTTCCTGTATCTGCTCTCCGTCAATGCCCCTCTGGCCCTGGTCTCCCTGCTCCCGCTGCCCCTGGCCGGCATTGTGATGGCGGTCATCTTCCGAAGAATGAAGGGGGTCTTGTCCGATGTCAACCGCTCCCTGGTAGGCTTTAATTCCGTGATGATTGAGTACATCTCCGGTATGCGGCTGATCAAAGCGTATAACATGGGCAGCCGCTCCTTCCAGAAATTTTCCCATGCCATTGAGGAGGAGAACCGGATCTGGAACCTGGTCACACACAAGACGGCTCCGCCCTATGCCGCCTTTCTGCTGCTGGTGGAGTGCGGAATGGTGCTGATGGTTCCAGTAGGCGGCCTGCTTTTCCTCCGGGGAAGCGTTACCGGCAGCGTATTTCTGCTTTTTGCCTATGTAGGCGGGATGTATCTCACCGAGATCCTGCCCCTGCAAAAACTGGCCACCACCTTTGCTCAGGCGCTTTCCGGCGTGAAAAAGGTGGAGGAGATCCTGGATCTGCCCACCTTTTCCGGCAGCGCGGCCTTTCCGGAGACCTGCGGCATTACCCTGGATCATGTCTCCTTTTCCTACGATGGAAAGACCGGTGTGCTCAGGGATTGCTCCCTCACTGTGGCGCCGGGGGAAAAGGTGGCGCTGGTGGGGGTGTCCGGTGCAGGCAAAAGCACCGTGATCCAGCTGATGGCCCGCTCTTACGATGTGACCCAGGGAACGGTCCGCATCGGCGGCAGAGATGTGCGGGAGCTGGACTACGAGGACCTGTTGGACCATATCTCTCTGGTGTTCCAGAAGACCTTTCTGACCCGGGGAAGCGTGCTGGAAAACATTCGCATGAACTCGGGAGCAACACTGGAGCAGGTGCGCGAGGCTGCCAGACTGGCGCAGATCGATGATTTCATCCAATCGCTGCCCCAGGGCTATGAAACCAAGGTGGGTACTTTCGGCTCCCGTTTCTCCGGTGGGGAGCGGCAGCGGATTGCCATCGCCCGAGCTATTTTGAAAAACGCCCCCATTCTGATCCTGGATGAAGCCACCTCAGCGGCTGATCCGGAAAACCAGGTGGAGATCGACCGGGCCATTGAAAACCTGTGCCGGGGCAAGACAGTTGTGATCGTGGCCCACCGGCTGGGCGCCATCAAGCTGTGCGACAAGGTGGCAGTAGTGGAGAACAACACCATTACCTGCTGTGGTACCCATGAAGAGGTGCTGGAGAAAAATGAATACTACCGCAGGGCTTGGGCGGATTACCGGGCTGCCCGTGCCATTGCCTATTCCGTGGAAGGGGGTGTGCAGCATGCGTGAGGCAAATGTGTTCCGTAAAAATCGGGCCTTCTATTCCGGTGTGATCCTCACGGTAGTGGAAGGGCTGCTGTCCGGGTGCAGCTACTTGTCCATTTATATGGTTCTGTCCGGGCTGTCTGAGGGCAGCCTGAGCGCACAGCGGCTCGGGCTGCTGACTGCGTTTCTTGCGGGCATCTTCCTGATTCGACTGGTCATTTACGCCGCCGGTTACACGCAGGTTCAGCTGGGCGGAGCTGCTGTTTCCAAAGGACTGCGGCTTCGGCTGGGTGACAAACTCAAACAAATCCCTCTTTCCCGCTTCACCCAGGGACAGGTGGGAGAGTATGTGAATACCATGACCAGCGATGTGGGCAGCTACGAGAAGATCCTGACCCACTCCAGCGGCAACATCACCAAAAACGCGGTGCTGGCCGCCATGCTGGTAGGCTTTGTATGCAAGGTGTATCTGCCGGCGGGGCTGATTCTTTTCTTGGTGGTAGCGGGGCTGATCCCCAATCTGTGGCTTTCCTTCCGCGTTGTTGCCAAATACGGCGTGGCCAAGCATGAGGTCAGTGCCGAGACGGTCAGCAGCATCGTGGAGTACATCGACGGCATCCAGACCTTCCGTGCCTATCATATGGGTGGCGTCCAGAATCAGGCTACTACTGAGGCGATGCGGAGGTTCAGCCGGGTGTGTTATCTGTACGAGGCAAAGGGCATCCCTATTGGCTTCGGGTATAACATTCTCAGCTGGTGCAGTGTGCCGGCCATCATGGCGCTGGCAGCCGGCCCCTGGGCAGCCGGTACGCTGAACAATGTGGATTATCTCATGGTCTCCATGCTGCCCATTCTGCTGACCAAGCTTACCACTGCCATTTCCATCGATCTCTTTGAATGGAAGCACCTGATGGTCTCCAAGAACAATATCCTCCAGGTGATGGCAGAACCGGAGGAGAGAGGTTCCATGGCGCCCTTCCATCCTGCTGAGCAGAACATCACCTTCCGCTCGGTCTCCTTCTCCTATGTGCCGGGAGAGCCGGTGCTGAAGGAGCTGTCCTTTACGGCGCCGGCAGGAAAGCTCACCGCCATTGTAGGAGACTCCGGTTCCGGCAAATCCACCATTCTCAATCTGATCGCCAAATACTACGAACCACAGAGCGGCGAGATCTCCATCGGAGGGCAGTCCATTGAGACCGTGGCGGCAGAACGGGTGCTGGAGCAGATCTCCATGGTGGATCAGCAGGTGTTCCTCTTTGACGATACAGTTCGGGAGAATATCCGCCATGCCCGCCCCTCGGCCACAGACCGTGAGGTGGAAGCCGCCTGCCGTGCGGCTGGATGCGACGGCTTCATACAGAAGCTGGAGCATGGCTATGACACCCCTATTGGGGAAAACGGAAACTTTCTCTCCGGCGGGGAGCGTCAGCGTCTGTCCATCGCCCGGGCTATTTTGAAAAACAGCCCCATCCTGCTGCTGGATGAGGCCACTGCCTCTCTGGACATTGAAAACGAGCTGGCGGTCAAGCGGGCGATCCTGGGGCTTTTGTCAGAGCGGAAGACAGTAGTCATGATTGCACATACCCTGTCTATCGTCCGAAATGCGGATCAGATCCTGGTGGTAGCAGGCGGGAACATTGCGGAGTCCGGCACCCATGAGGAGCTGCTGGCCAGAGGCGGAAAATATGCCGCAATGTGGGCAGCTGAGCAAAGACTGTCCAATTAAGCGGAGATGCTTCCCCAGTACTGACAACGATTCCTTCTCCTCCTATCCCAATAAAGGAATCAACCGGACTGCAAATTGCTGCCCAGTTGATTCCCTTGCCAGAATGTTCATGGCTGCAGACAGAGAAGCGGCCGCTGACAGAATATCCTTGTCAACGACCGCTTTTTGTCATAATTCAGAATTCCGGAATCACGCCATTATAGCGATCCGCCTTTTCCAGAAGCGGCCCCCTGGCGCCCATGGTGAAGGCAATGTCGCTGCTGCGGATGGATAAGAGCCGCATCCCTGGGGTAATGCGAAGAAAATCCATCATTGGCTTCGTAAGACGGATCAGCCCATCTGCTGTCACAGAGAGCCAGCAGTAGGAGCGGCCCTTGTAAGGAAGAAATGAACCTTCTTCGGCGGTATAGTCCAGCAGATCGGGCAGAGCGGCCAGAATATGGCCCAGCTTGGATGGCAGGAGCAGCCCCTTTCTGGTCACGCAGAATCCACCGGTCACCTTGCTTCCGGTAAAGAGATAGACCTTGCCTTCGGCGGTGATCTGGTATTCCGCCATAGCCTGGATGGGAAACTGAACTTTGCCGGATGCTTGAATGTTGGATTTCCCAAAAACAAATTTTCCGCCTTTGTTCATCTGCGGCATCGGAACCACTCCTTTCTTATTGTGCGCCTCTGGCACTGAGCAGTGCCAGAGGAAGATACATAAACAGCAGGGTCAGCCGCTGCCACAGCCCCTCCCATGCAATCACGGTGTGGGCAAACCGGGGCTTGTCTGCCATAACGAACAGCACGAAGAAAACCAACGCCAGGATAAAGCATGTCAGCGCGCACAGAGCAAGGCCGGTCTGCCTGCCCTTGAAACAAAACAGTGCAACGACCAGCGGAGCGAAGGTCAGCGCCAGAAAACCCAACACCGACCCGAAACCGTGAATCTTTGCGGACAAAGTCTCCATCGCCTTGGTTTCTGACACAGGAAACAATCCTGACAAAATGCAGCCGCCCAGAGCGTAGATGATCAAGATTGCCGCCAGAGCCAGACTGAGACCGCCGGACCGGCCCCAAAGGAGGGGGCACAGCTGGGCGCAGGCCAGCAGAATGGCTGTCCCCAGGAAGAGCAGCCATAGAGTATAGACCGTGTGGAAGGGGGCGCTTCGGTTTCCCAGCACACTCATGACCTGCCGGGTGTGGCGGTAGCCCGGATAGGTGGGCGCCAGCAGAAAAGGAATAACCAGATCCAGCAGTAAAAACAAGGGCAGAAGGGAGTAAAAGGTATGTTTCATAGGCAGTTTTCCTAATTCCTCATTGCGCCTTGATGAAATGGAAGTCACAGCAGTCCGCTCCGCTGCCCAGCGTTCCGCTGCGCAGGAAGTTTATTTTGGGAGCCAGTCCGGAGAAGGAGATGTCATCACTTTCACAGAATACACAGCACAGCTCCGGGCACCCAAATTGTTTCGTAACATCCCAGTAGAGGCAGCGGTGCAAATTGAAATGGATCTCTTGGCAGTCACAGCGCACCCACTCTGTTTGCCATCCCTCCGAAGGAAAGTGGTTTTTTATGTGTCGTTTGACGCCCATCCGGAAAATGAGATAAGCAAAAGGAAGCGAACCTAATTTTTGCATTTCGGCTTTTTTATCTATGGCAGCTTTGTGTGCTGTTTCTCGTACCAACAACAATGCCTGATCTTCTTGAATACCATGTTTCAAAAGCGCTTTGTAATATGACATCAAAGGAAACAGCCTGCTCTGGATATGCTCCTCGATCACATGATTGCCCCGGTCATTCCCGTGCTGGCACAAATCCTGGTAAAGTTCCTCCGCCTGTTGGAGTAAGGTACAGCCTGTTTCCTGACCAAAGGCACGGATGCAATCGTCTTCCAAAAAGAAAAGAGCTGTGTCACTGGTCTGCATCCGTCTGTCCCTCCGAGATTTTTTTGAATACATCATAAGCGTGCTTCTCCAGCACATCTGCCTTTGTGACGGCAATGCCCCATTTCTCGTCGCCCAACACAATCAAAGTGTCTCCGGCTTTAATATCAAAGACCTGTCGAGCCTCCTTGGGGATAATGATCTGCCCACGCTCCCCAACCTTCACCGTTCCGAAAATATAGTGTCCCTTTGTGGTTTCCATGCGTATGCCTCCCATGATACATATAAATATGAAATACATACTTGTATGTATTTTAGCGTTATCAAGGAAAAATGTCAAGGGGCGGAAGTGTGCGGTGACTGGATTTTGGGAACAGGAACTCAAGCCTTCCGTTTTCAAAATAAGAGATACCCGAAGTTCCTTATGTTTTAGAACTGTGGGTATCTCAGAAAGGGCAAAGTATATGGATGTTAATTGTCATCAGCAATCGAAAGGTGTGCCCTGCGGCGATACTCCAGCGGCGGGCAGCCGAAGTGCCGAACAAAAACTGCGGCAAATTTGCTCTGATTTTCGTAGCCTACCTGTGCTGCGATCTCCGCCACTCGTAATTCACTGCTCTGCAGCAATTCTGCTGCCCGGCGCATCCTCACCTCCCGCAAAAATGTGGAGAGGTTTTCTCCAAACACACCGCGGAAGTAATTCTTGAGACTGGTTTCGGCCACCTGGAACCGATCCGCCAACTCCCGCGCCGTGTGGTTCTGGCTCAGGTCTGCGCACAGGATGTTCCGTGTCTCTCTGGCGATGGACACTTGGGAGCTGGTAAAATAGCGGACTGTGGGACTGGTTTCAAGAGGCTGGCGTTCTACCTTCCAAAGCAGCTGGGCGGAGAGAAGTTTCAGCAGTCCCACTTCCTCCGAATCTCGAAGCTGCCACAGGTCATCCAGCAATGTCTGTACACAGGCAGGCGTGGGTCCCAAATAGAGTCGGCGGGAGGTATGCAGGTGCTCCATGATCCCCTCTGGGCTTACTTCCCCCTCCTGAAACAGTGGATAAGGACGATGGGCCAACATATCCAGATCCAAAAACAACTCGACACCCTCATAGAGACCGCTGGGGTAGCGATACTCCTCCTGAGCCTGCTGGGTTCCTACGGCCATGTGTCCTTGAGAGAGGAAGGCAAACTGTCCATCCTCCAGCGCTACTTCACAGCGCCCCTTCCGGCAGAAGTTCAGCAGCAGAATGTTGGCCGCTTCATTCTGTGCCAAGGGCCAGACCTGAGTATAGATCCGGTTGAAGGAAAGAATTGCGCCCTCCCACAAAGAAAACAGTCGCAGGCTTCCGTTCTCTGAACCATAGAGGGTCATCACCGTAGCCTTGCCGTTGGCTCGAACCTTCACATTGCTTGGGAGATGTAAAACTCCTTGTACAGATCTACGATGAAGGGGCAGTAGTTGTAGGAAACCATCACAAACCCCTGGCACTCCAGAAGCGCATCGTGGAGGCGCTGGTGGTCTTCCTTGGGAAAGCCCACCGCATAGCAGTCCTCCGCATCGTAGTAAGGCGGGTCACAGTAGAAGAATGCGTCTTCCCGGTCATATTGGCGGATGAGGTCGACGCAGTCCTTGTTCTCGATGACCACCTCCGCCAGTCTGCGTGAGCACTCCCAGACCAGATGGAAAAAGCGGCGGATGTCGCAGGATTTTCCGGCGAAGGACTTTGCGCCGCCGCTGAAGCTGTACCGGATAAGCTTGAAATAGTCAGCGGCCCGCCGCACATCTCCGCGAGGCGCTCGTTCCAGCATCATCCTTCGGATGGTTTTGGCATCCGGCGGTTCCAGATACCGCTGGGTCAACTCCATCTCCTCGTCCAGATAGTCATCGGTGAATTCCTCACGGGAGAAAAACTTATACAGCACATTGAAGTCATCACGGGTGTTCAGCGGCAGAAAGCCAAGCTCCAGCAGGAGCGCCATGGTTCTGTTTTTGACACAGCAGAACAGATTGGTCAGGTCGCCGTTGAAATCGTTATAAACCTCCATGCATCCCTGCTGGATCGGACGGCTCAGTGTGACTGTCCCGCTGCCGCCGAACACATCGATAAACCGGGAATAGCGCGAGGGGGACAGCTTGTGGATCAGCCAGAGCAGCTTGCTTTTGCCTCCCACCCAGGGGATGAAGCTTTTCAAGCGGTATCACCTCCCTCCAGGGGGAGGGATATCTGGCCGCTGTCGGTGAATTGTTCCAACGCTTTTGTGAGGCCGCGCTCCGCATGGGCGATCTTCTTGATCCTGCTTCGGAGCTGCCGGATCGTCCTCCGCAGCTCATCCTCGGTGCCGGCGTAATAATTGCTGCCTGTCCGGTCTCCGCTTCCGGGTCAAACCAGGAGTAAATACAGCCGTCACCGTCCACAGCAGCGTTGCGCATAAACTCACGGAGCTGCTTTGACAGCTTGTTGTATTCAAAAAGAGCTTCAAACTGGTTCGTCATGACCTGCGTAATGCGCTCAATCTGAGCCACATCCATAGAGCCGTTGGACGACATTGGAGAGGCGGCCATTTTCAGGTTGTCCGTGGCAGTAGAGGCCACTACATACAAGATGATTCTCTTGATGAAGTTGAAAACAGGGGTAGGCAGGCCGTTTGCCTGCACACCTTCCCACTGTTTCCCAATGTAAAAGTTCTCGTTGGCCTGCACATTGTCATACAAATTCAACCCGGCCTTGAAAGTACAGGCAGCCTCAAACTCATTCCACACCTTTTCAGGCGTCATTTTCTCTGCCATTAGGATCTCTCCTCTGCCGGGGGCCACTGATAGCCCATAATATTGTCAATTCCCTGCTGAAGCAGCTTGTCTGGGGCCATTTCTTTCTCTTTCTCACCAAAAACAGGGGTAACAACAGGCGGAGGGTCTTGAGAAACAACCTGTTTGGATTGCCGGATCAACTTTTCCAGTTCACTTACCCGGTTTTCCAGCCGCCCAACGGCAATAGCAAGTTCAATCATTCCGTCCATCTTACCCTCCGTAGCTCATATAGCCGTCGGTGGCGTCCCCGCCGGTCATGAAGTCGTCGTATTCTTCCATGTAGTCGTCGTCATCGTCCATATTTTTCACAGGCTCCAGACGTGCGCCCATGGTTCGGTAAATCAATCCGTATCGAATGGCGTCAGGGCTATGGGTAATGTCGTGGGGTTCCTTGGCGCAATCTGACGGGTTCTTTTCGTCGTGCTGCAACGCTGGCAGGTTCAAAATCAGCCGTCGGCAATCCTTAAAAATCACCATTCCAGGCTTTCCGTCCTGGCGCACCTTCAGGAACTCCTTGACGATCATCCAGCCCTGCACACGCTGGTTACTGGCAGAAACAAGGCCAATGCCATTCTGCATGAAGACCTCTGCCATAGTGCGGCCCGTATCTTTCTGCGTGGTCCACATATCCGGCGGCGCCACGGTAAACTGAATGTGCTCTTCCGGCGGCGTCAGCCGCTGCATAGCAGCAGCCGCTTCCGAAACAATCAGCCCGGATTCGCAATACTCCCGATATACCCACACACGGTCGTCAAAGTCGATGGCAAACCAGTAGCAGGCAAACATATCAAGGCCGTAGTCAAAAGCACGGTATTTGGGCCATTCGGCAGGGATCAAGAACGGTTCACAGGTATGCAGTTCCTTGCGGAACTCGGAGAAATACTGGCCCGCCATAGCATCCCAGTCGCCATATCGGTGGGCAGCCCGGATATCTTCGGGCAGGGTGTCCAGCATCTGAATGTATTCAGGAGAAGACTTCAAAAGGGCCTCGTTGTCCTCAACGGTGGCCGGGATAAACAGGTAGTCTTTGCCGTCCTCAATGCCCTCATATTCCCTAGTTACAAACAGGCGCTTCACCCACTGGTGGCCTACGCCGCCGGGGTTACAGGTCAAATAAAAGTGCTTCGGAATCTTGTTGACGCCGCGCAGCGTAGCGCCCATAGTACGAAACTCATACTCCGTAAAGTGGGTGGCTTCGTCCATGAAGATCCAGTCATATTCCTGGCCCTGATACTCCGTGATGGCTGCCGCTGACTGCAAGTGGCCGAATTTAATGGCTGACCCGTTGGCAAAGAACATCATCCGCATGGTTCCGTTGTAGCTGGCGATCATGTCACCGCACGGCCTGCCGTCCACAGTGGCGGAGTTAATCAGCTTGTTCATGGGCTGGATAATGGTCTGTTCCAGCTCCGGGTAGGTTCGGCGCAGAATGAGGATCTTGATTCCGGGATACTCCAATGCGCCCTTGATAGCCGCACGAATCAGAACGTGGGTTTTGCCTCCTCCACGGGCACCGCCGTATGCCGTGTATCGTTTTGGGCTGTCAATAAACTTCCACTGCTTTTCGTACAGCTCGCCAAGATCCAGTTTGATTTCGCCCGTAGGCTTGTTCGGTTTTCTGCCTGCCATAACAGCCTCCAGACAAAATAAAAGAGGCCAGATACCGAGTCATGCTCGATAACTGGCCTCTAGGGCTCTAATCTGACAGGATGTGCACACCCACACTTCCTGCAATATGGGGCTACACCCTTTCCGGTGGCCCCAGCCTCTATCGCTCCGATCTTTGCATAGGTCAGCGGGCATAACACCCACCTGCCCTGAACTACCGCAGCTTTCTTTGAAATTTTCGGGGATTCCATATTGAAACACCCACCCCCTGTTTTCTTCTACCCCCTATAGGGAAAGGCCCCAGGAGGCAGGGGAAGAACCCCCTGGGGCTATCAAAAAGGAGGCCCGGGATCTGCACCGGGTGGTGCCGCCTCCGTCTCATGCAACTGCAAGGCGGCATATACAGGCGGTTTCCCGCCTGTTGTGGGTCGTTGCAGCCACCCACACTTCCTGTACTGCAAACAGGGCGCCGTTTCCCTTCTCCGGTGCATAATTAAGCACTGTAAGCCTCCGGTATAGTGTCTTTCCACAGTCAGCCCTGTGGCCTTTGGGGCGTTCCCCGTCTTTCCGGGGTGCCAACAAAAAGATGAACACGCGAAAGGTGCGTGCGCACACTGGCCTTGGCCGGACTCGAACCGGAAACCTGACACCTGATTGTGGATCCGCTCTACCCACTGAGCTACAAGGCCATATATAGCCCCAGTCTAAGGGGCTATGTTGTGAGTTTATGAGGCTTTGCTCACGGGCCTGTAATGGGCTCTGCGCCCGTATGTATGTGTTATATCAACTGATGATAACCCAGTCGTCCGCCAGCATATCAGCCTGGGACGCCAGCCAACCAAGCTGTACGCCGGAAGTGCCGACAAACGCAAGCGCCGCGCTGCCAACGGCTTCATGGTTCACATTGATGATCTCGCCCATAGGGTTGACATAGCTGATGGCTGTTGCCAGTTCGACATACTGGTTCTTGCCGTTCCAGCCGATGCGCTGAATACGCTTTCCTTCCTTCACCGCAGTAATGGCTTCTCCAAAACTCATAGTGTTTACCTCCTGTGTCATTGAATTATATAGCGGGTGTGTTGATACCCCTATACCTCTCTCCGCGACTACCCCCTCGTTTTCCGCTACCCCCTACCGGGTGGGGGTGGTGGTAGGGGGAGTGCCCCCTCCCCCTGGCCCCCAGCGGTCCAGCAGCAGCACCACACCACGGGGCGGCAGGTGTCGTTATAATGCCCAACCAGCAGCCAGGAGGGGATGGCGCTTATTGGGCCTGGTTTACCGAAACGCCGTATCCATTGCGGCACAAGGCTTTAAGGATTTATGCCAACTCAACAAAATGACTATTTTATTAAGTACGCTTGTCTTTGCGGCCCTTGGGAGGTGTCCCGAACGATACAGAGACCTTGAGGAGCCCAGCGCCTTCCGCTTCCGGCCTGTCGGTATAGCCTCCATAGGGTTTCTGCTTCAGGAGGAAGATCGCCGCCGCGTCGGTCCTCTGCTCCAGGCGATTGCGGATCTCCAGCAGGGCTTTTTGGCAGATCTGAGGGTGTCTCTTGTATCCCGGCTCCCCCGCCTCCCACACTTTCCACTCCTTCTCAGTTACCCCGAGATACAGGAGCAAGCCGGGCTTTGTGGGCCTTGTCCCATCGGCGTCACAAGCTGCAAAGTAGTCTGCACAAGCCTGATCCAGCTGGGGAGCCGTGTAGTAGGTAAGCAAGCCCTCTTTCTCCCTCTGTTTATCCGTCTTGTACATCTGTGACACCTCCCTTCGGGCCGTAACCTGTAAGTCTTCCGTTCTACTATAAGGGTGCGAGGGTGAATCGCGTTATGTGACAAGTCATTACGCTAAAGTAAAGCCGCAATCCATTGTCTCACAACAGATTGCGACTTTGAAAATTTTTTGTTTTGGGAATCTTACCGTGTGCTGTTATGTCACTTTACAGTTCGTTAAGTGGCTCAAAAAGTTACGAAATCCTACATTTCTTCATTCTCTGTTTCGGTCTCTTCCAGCGGCTTCACAGCCTCCAGAACGACATCCACTATAAACTTGTTCATGCTCTTCCCGGCCCGCTCTGCGGCGTCCTGAATGGCTTCCTTGGAGCCAACCGGAAAGGCAACAGATAGCCGATCAAGATTAGCCCTATCCCACCGCCTGTTACTCTCTCTTTTCTTCTCATTATAAGGCATGATAAACCCCCTTTTCTTGTTTCAAGTGTATCATGCATCAAAACACTTAACAAGTGCGCACAATGCACAAAACAGCTTGCTTAACCTTGTGCATCATTGCTGATTGACGGCACTTAATAAGTGCGATATGATATAGGTACACCAAGCGAAACACAAAATGACAGCCCCACCGGGCAGGAGGTCAACACATGAAAATGTACAGCAGCTATCGCGAAGCGTGCGATATCTTTGAGTCCATCAGCCCAGAATTCGTGTACAACATCCGTGAAGAAATCAGCGGCGACGTTATTAGCGGCACTAAGATGGAGTTGCTTCACAAGATCCACGACGCCGACCAGGCCGCAAACGGCGAAGTATCCCACGTTCCTTACTCCTACTACTACCAGGGCGAAGAACCTAGCGACGAGTATGTAGAGGCTTGGGCAATCATCGAGTGTGCTTACGCGTTCTAATCAAGGCCCTGGGCGGTGTGCCTGAAACGCCGCACCCCATAACAAAAATCAAGGAGGAATCACCATGAAACTGTTCCGCCGCCGCAACACCCGCAAGCCTGCCGTTCCCGTTGAGGAGCGCGAATACCTGGTAGTATACGAGGAGACCGTGGGCCGTCCTTCTATTGACTGGGCCATTCGCACCACGTCCGCCGCTCTGGCCCGCAAGGCCTTTGAGGACGCCGGGCTGATTTGCTCCCGGATCATCGGCATCGTCGCCATCTGATAGAGGGCATTTTCTCTGACTTTCAAAGAACCCACCCTAAATGGAAGGGACGCAGAACCGCTTTTCTTCCCGGACACGGAACAACGCTTTTCATCGAAGGAATCCACTTTATCGTAGACGGTGATTGCTCTCACCTCCCTGCGCTCAACAAAGAAAACGCGGAAGAAGGGGCTGCTTACCAATTCGCTGGTGGTTTTGTTTACGTGAAAAGGTTATATAAAATTAGCAAAGAGTACGCAAAAGAACACAATCTTCTTTATCTTGATAGAGTTGAGACGAGCGTAGGCGATTTTGCTCTTCCTGGAGGAGATTTAAGCAATGAGTCCCTTGTTTGACATACCGCCCCTTCTGGGGCGGTTTTCTTTATCTATTTTGTGCTTTTCTATTGAAAAGCTAAAATTATTATTTTATAATACTTTAAACCTAAAAGTCAACATAGCAGATCGGGGGTATTAAATGGATTACTCCATCATTGTATCGGTTATTGCCGTCGGAGTCTCCGCCGTGTCCCTCTTTTACGGCATTGGCCGCGACACAAAACCGGACCCGCAGCAGGACGGGAAAATGGACCAGCTTATAAACACCACTACGGAAATGAGCCGGAAGCTGGACAAAATCGCAGAGTGGCAGCAGACTGCGGCCGGCATTCACGCCAGCCACTCCGAGAAAATCAAGACCCTTTTCAACAGGCTGGAAAACCTGGAGAATCGCATGGAAGACCGGCAGGTTATTAACGCAGCGCTCCAAAAGATTTTAGAGAGGATGAGTTAAATGGACGACGCAAAGAAGATCATTGACGAAGCCGAGCGTGAAGGTCTACAGATGAGCCAGGGGCTTTTGAAGCTGGTTCTAAAGATGTGGGACAGTGCCCGGGAAGATGTCCAGGCGGCTACAGCAGCGGCGCGGCGTCTCCGGCTGGTCTCTGTGTTGGCCGCCGTGCTGGCTGCCGTGTGCCTCTGTGTTTGCATTTATCAGGGCACCGTGATCCATCGCCAGGGCGGTGAGATTGCAGCAATTCACCGCATCCTAGAGGAGGGCGTAGTCATTGAGGAGACCACGACCACCACCGAAACAACTACCACCCAGACGGTTGATGGTGACAGCGCCACTATCAACAACGTGGACGGAGAGCAATACAACGATAATGCCGTGAATGGGGGTGCTGAATAATGGCAAAGGCAACCCAGACAACCACCAAGAAAACCAACAAGACCACCAGAAAGACGGTGATCGGCGGCACAAAAGGCGGGAAGAACTGCCCCACCTGCGGAAAACCCCTATGAGCAGCCGCCACATTGAGGAGCGCCGCCGCGTTGAGTCCGTCACCAGTCAGCAGCGTTTAATGGACGCCATCAATGGCACAGTCCTAAAGCCCCGTGAACGCCAGGTGCTGCTGCTCAAAATCTTTGATGACCTCTCCCACAACGAGATTGCAGACCGGCTGAACATCACCGAGAAAACATCACCAAGCAAGGGTGTTGCTGGTGCTGGCCTGGGTCTCGGAATTGCCGGTACTGCTCTGGGCCTGCTGAACGGGGGCGCTGGCCTGCTGAACCTGCATAGCGGCATTGCTGGCGGCTGCTGCTCCGAAAACACCGCCGTCAACCGCTACGAGCTGAACCTGACCCAGGAGATTGCCTCCAAGGACGCCCGCATTGGCCTGCTGGAGTCTCAGGTCTATGTTGACCAGAAGCTGACCGACGTGGTGAAGGACTACACCGCCCAGATCAACGCGCTTCAGGCTCAGATTGCCCAGCAGGCGGTCTTTAATGCCACCATCAACGGCACTGTGACCTGTATGCAGGGCCAGCTGTCCGCAATCACCAAGACTGTGGTGCCCAACACCAGCGTGTGCCCCGGCTGGGGTAATGTAACCATTACTCCCGCCGCCGCCACTACCACCACGCCCGCCGCCTGAAGGGCTGTTCCTGTTTCGGCATTTGCCCTAACAGCAGAGGAACCAACGCCCACAAAGAAGGCCCGGACACGCAAAAAGGGGAAGGGTTGACGCCCTTCCCCTTTTCTAATTTTCTAAAATCAGGAGGTATTTATGGTTACTATGCAGCAGGTCAAAACCGGCCTTGTTAAATACATTGATACTGACGTTCTTCCCCATCTGACCGGCATTAAAAAGCTGGGCCTGGGCGTCTACACGGCGCTGGCCGCCAACAACGTGGTCGGTCTGATGGAGAAGTACCGGGAGCATCCTGCGGTCGCCGTTCTGGACGTGATCGACGCCGAGGGCAACGTGGATATCGACAAGCTGTACCAGGCCGTTGCTCCGCAGTTTGCTAACGGCAAAAAGCAGACTATTAGTATTCCGCTGATTGGTGACATGACCATTGACCGCACCGACCTGGAAAAACTTTACCGTTATATTAAGGGGTGACAATTATGAAAATGATCGCTGAGATCTAGGTAAACCCGTGTGTAACGCCGTGTGCAATTTCTGCACTTGAACCCGGTTTTTCATTACGGAAGCAGGAACTGAAAACGCCAAACCGGAATCGCGCTTTCTATTGCAAGAGTAAGAAAAAACCCTGTAGCCTTTGAAGCTACAGGGTTTTCTTTTTGGTGACCCGTCGGGGATTCGAACCCCGGACCCACTGCTTAAAAGGCAGTTGCTCTGCCGACTGAGCTAACGAGTCATATGGCTGGGATGGCTGGGCTCGAACCAGCGAATGCGGGAGTCAAAGTCCCGTGCCTTACCACTTGGCTACACCCCAACATGGCTGGTCAATAGCAAAGGGGCCGGAGCGGACGCTCCGGCCCTTCCGCCATGCGTTTATGGGGTGGGTGACGGGACTCGAACCCGCGACACTCGGAACCACAATCCGATGCTCTACCAACTGAACTACACCCACCATATGGAAAAACCAAGCGGGAAAATGGCACGCCTGAAGGGACTCGAACCCCTGACCCACTGCTTAGAAGGCAGTTGCTCTATCCACCTGAGCTACAGGCGCGTATGGAGCGGGTGATGGGAATCGAACCCACGCGACCAGCTTGGAAGGCTGGGATTCTACCATTGAACTACACCCGCATGGGCGCTGACTGTTGTTAAGTACGTCAGCCAGAATATAGTAGCATACCATTTGCTATTTGTCAACGCTTTTTTGCACAGTCCAGAAAAATTTTTCTCCAACTTGCAAAACAGGCCTTCCTTGGTTATGATGAGAGAGCAGGCTATCTGGCAGAGGAGGAAATCCCGGTATGAAAATCAGTTATCAGATGGTACGCCAATCGGAAGAAATCCGCACCTATATCACACAGGCCGACCATTCGCTGTCGGCACTGGGTTTTACAGAACACAGCTTTGCCCATGTGACACGCTGCGCTGAGGTCGCTGCTGACATTCTGGTACAGCTTGGTTATGATGCTCATCAGCAGGAACTGGCCCGCATTGCTGGTTTTATGCACGACATCGGCAACGTGGTCAACCGCCACGATCACGCCCAAACCGGCGCGGTTATGGCCTTTCGTATTTTGGATAAGATGGGAATGGAACCGGCAGATGTAGCCGCTGTCATCACCGCCATCGGCCATCACGACGACTCTACCGCCTTCCCGGTCAATCCTGTGGCCGCCGCCCTGATCCTTGCCGACAAGACCGACGTGCGCCGCAGCCGGGTCCGCAACAAGGAGCACCAAAGCTTTGACATCCATGATCGGGTCAACTACGCCGCCGAGCGTTCCGATCTTTCGCTGGACAAGGATGCCGGTACCATTACCCTGACTCTGACCATCAATACAGAGTTCTGTGCCGTTATGGACTACTTCGAGATCTTTTTAGAGCGGATGCTCCTGTGCCGCCGGGCGGCCGAGCACCTGAGTCTCCAGTTCAAGCTGGTCATCAACGGTCTGGCTCTTCTGTAATAAAAAAGCCCGGTTCGGCGTTTGCCGAACCGGGCTTTTTTATTCTTTCACGCAATTACATGAGACGCACGGTGTAGTAGACCGCCAAGATCAGCAGCCAGGCTACCAATACGCCGTACAGCAGTGCCAGGGCCCCCAGCACGCACGCCGCGATTACCACCACGGCGACCAGGGCGCAGGTCACATAGAGCATGGCGTAGTTCGCGTTCTTGGGCAGGATTTCCTTGCTCTTACCTTTGATGTTCCACACACCCTTGTGAGCCTGGAGCATCCGGAAGCACACGGCGGCAACCACAACGATCACGGCCAGTACAGCCAGATAGCCATATCCCACCAGAGGACTGCTGGCAGCCTGAGCAGCAACCTTAACGCCCAGCAGACCCAAAGCACCGAGTACCGCAGCAAAGAAAAATTCCCGCTGATAGAGATAGTAAATCAGCGCCAGCACGGCCACCGCAGGCACCGCGATGTACAGGAAATTGATGCCCTTGTCATAGAAGTAATGAATGACCACCGCACACACGGCCAGCACCAGAGAAATCCCGGTCAGGACCCCCGGCAGACAAAGAGAACGGCCTGCACGCCAGAATACCAGGGTCCAAATCAGCAAAACCACGAAGCAGATCGGCAGTACAATGGACAATACATTGAACATTCCCTGAAGGGCTACCGCAATATAGACCTGTTCAGTGGTAAAGTTTACATATACCTTGTTCAGCAGAAGGAGCAGAGCCTCCAGCACCACAGCGCCCAGAATCCACCAGAGGACCTTAGTCAGAACGATGTCTTCTTCCCGTGCGCGCTGGGCTTTCTGTTGTTCTTTCTTATTCATGTATCCATCTCCTGTGGCAAAGTGTTCGGCAGATATGGCGAACAACCCTGAATCATCAATCCCATATAGTTTATCAGAATCTGCCGCATATTGCAAGTCAAGAATCCCTTTTCTCTTTTCAATCGTGAAAAACTATGCTAGAATAAAGTCTGCAAAAAATTCCGAAACCGCGGCGCCATCGGTCTTTGGCGGAGCGGCACCATGCAGAATGGAGTCAATCATGAAGCGTTTTCTTCCTTTCCTTTGCTGCCTGCTTTTCCTGGCTGGCTGCACCGCCCCCTCTGCCGATGCGGAACCTGCACAGGTCCAGTTCTTTTCCATGGACACCGTCATGTCCATCCGTGTATATAACGAAGGCGGCGAAGATGCCATCCAGGCCGCCCGGCAGGAGGTCGAACGTCTGGACAAGCTGCTTTCCCGCACCAATCCGGACAGCCAGATCTCTCTTCTCAACAGCCATGCCGGAGACGGCACCCTGATCTCTTTGGATGCCGAGGTGGCAGATCTGCTGTCCTTTGCCAAATCAGTTTCTCAGCTGCTGCCCGGCTGCTTTGATATCACCATCGCGCCTGTGATGGACGCCTGGGGCTTTACCAAGGAGGAGCGCCACGTTCCTTCAGCTGAGGCTTTGGCCGACGCTATGTCTCTGGTGAACAGCGAAGCCCTCATTGTGGATGAGGCCTCCTCCTCTGCCCGACTTGAGCAGGCAGGCATGGAAGTGGACCTGGGCGCGGTGGCTAAGGGCTTTGCCGCCGGCCGGGCGGACGCCGTGCTGCGAAAGTATGGCGTTACTTCCGCTCTGCTGGATCTGGGCGGCAACGTCACCGCCATTGGCAGTAAGCTGGATGGTTCCGCCTGGCAGGTGGCGGTCAAAGACCCGCAAAACACCTCGGAGGCTCTGTGCGTCCTCTCTCTGGAAGATCAAACCGCCTCCACTTCCGGCGGGTATGAGCGCTATTTTAAGGAAAACGGTCAGACCTATCATCACATCATCGACCCCAAAACCGGCTATCCCGCCGACAGCGGTCTTTTGTCTGTGACGGTGATTTCCTCCGACCATATGCTGGCCGACGCTCTCTCCACCACCCTGTTTGTAGCCGGTCCGGAGGAGGCGCTGGACTTCTGGCGCAGCAGGGATGATTTTGAGCTGGTGCTGTGTACGCAGGACAACAAGGTAATCGTCACCGAAGGTCTGGAGGCGGGCTACCGCCCCGCCGGTGAGGATCGGGGGTATACCTATGAGATCGCCCGCCGCTGATCACCGCCGTCCCACCCTGTGGGACGGTCTGGTCGTACTGGCTGTAGTGGCTTTCGCGGTACTTCTGGTATTCCTGCTGCGCCCTGCAGAGGGCAGCGCCGTCACCGCCGTCATCACCCTGGATGGCGAGACAGTGGCCCAGTATCGCCTGGATCAGCTGTCCCAGCCGGTTACGCTGGATGTGGAAGGGGCAGCCTACCCCCTCACCATCCGGGCGGAACAGGGCCGTATCTGTATTGAACACAGCGACTGTCCCAGTCAGGACTGTGTGCGTACCGGCTGGATCAGCCGCCCGGGGCAGCAGATCATCTGTCTGCCCAACCGGCTGGTCATCTCTCTGTCCGGTACGGAGCCTGAACCCTTTGACGCGGTAACAGGCTGAAAAGTTCCCCACCTGCGTTTCTTTTTTCCTGGAAGGAGGTTCGCCTGTGTCTGTTTCCCTCCGACGGCTTACCCGCTCGGCAGTCCTCACGGCCCTGGCCCTGGCTCTCTCCGTGGCGGAGGGCCTGGTCCCACTGACCATTCTTTTCCCCCTTCCCGGCCTGCGGCTTGGCCTGGCCAATCTGGTCACCGTGTACGCCCTGTGCCGTCTGTCCGGCCGGGAGGCTCTGCTGATTCTCATTGCCCGCTGTCTGCTGGGTTCCCTGCTGGGAGGCAACCTGATGGCACTGGCCTTCTCTCTCACCGGCGGCCTGCTGGCCCTTGGTGTCATGGCCCTGCTGCTGCGGCTGCCAGGCCTGTCCCTGTTCGGGGTGTCCATTGCCGGCGCTGCCGCTCACAATACCGGACAGATCCTGGCTGCTATGGTCGTGTTGGGCACTCCCGCTCCTCTGGTTTATCTGCCTCCCCTGCTTCTGTGCTCTCTGGTCACCGGAGCGGTCACCGGCGGAGTTTCCATTCTGCTGGTTCACCGGGTCCCCTTCCCCGGAAAGGTATGAATGGGAGTTGTCACACCTGAAAAAAGGTGGTAAAATGAGAACCCAATCTCATTTTACCACCTTTTTATTTGTCAGGAGGGATTGCTATGACCGACCGGGAACTGGTGGATCTGGCCTTTACCATGCTGGAACGCTCCTATGTCCCCTACTCTCATTTTCCTGTGGGCGCCGCCCTGCTGTGCGCCGACGGGACGGTATTCACCGGCTGTAATGTGGAAAACGCCGCCTACGGCTCCACCATCTGCGCCGAGCGCACCGCTCTGGTCAAGGCGGTGAGCGAGGGACACCGGGATGACTTTGTCCGGCTGGCTGTGGTGGGCAACTCTGCCGACTACTGCTGGCCCTGCGGTGCCTGCCGTCAGATGCTCTACGAATTTGCTCCCGACCTGACGGTGCTGGTGGGCCGCTCCGACCGGGACTTCGTTCGCCTGCCCCTCCATGAGCTGCTCCCCCACGGCTTCGGGCCCAAGTCTCTGGCGTGATGGGAAACCAGGTTTACGTCGTTTCCTGCACCGATTACGCCAAAGCGGAGACTGCGCTGCGGAAAACGGTGGAGCGGATGGGCGGAATTTCCCGGTTTGTCCAGCCGGGTGAGCGCATCCTACTGAAGGCCAATCTGCTCCGCCCCGTCCCGCCGGAGGCGGCGGTTTGCACCCACCCGGCGGTGATCGGCGCTATCGCCAAGCTGATCCGGGCGGCCGGGGGCACTGCCGTCATCGCAGACAGTCCCGGCGGCGCGCTTCAAAAGGAATCGGTACTCCGCAATCTGTACGAAAAGACCGGCGCGGCCCAGGCCGCTCAGGGGTCCGGGGGCGAGGTCTGCATGGACCCCTCCGCCCGTTTAGTAGAGCTGCCGGAGGGAAAGGTGCTCCGGCAGGCCGAAATCATCTCCCCCGCTCTGGACTGTGACGGCATCTTTGATCTGTGCAAAATGAAGACCCATGTCTTTATGGGCATGACCGGCGCGGTCAAAAACAGCTTCGGTCTCATCCCCGGCCTGACCAAGGTGGGGTTCCATGGCTCTCACCCGGATCAGGCCCAGTTTGCCCAGGTGCTGTTGGATCTCATTGGCTTTATGAAGCCCCGCCTCAGCGTCATGGACGCCGTTCTGGCCATGGAGGGGGAAGGTCCCGGCTCCTCCGGTACGCCCAGACAGGTAGGCCTGCTGCTGCTCTCTGATAATCCTCTGGCGCTGGATGTGATCGCCGGGGAGATCATGGGGCTGCCCCGAAACAGCAACCCCGTTTTGCTGGCAGCGGAGGCCCGGGGGCTGTCTCCCACCCGTTGGGAGGATGTGGAGCTGATCGGCGCCCGTCTGGATGACTTGCGCATCCCGGACTATAAATTTCCTGCCAACGTGCGGAGCAATCTGATGGAGTTTCTGGGGCCCCTCACCGGCGCCGCCGGGCGGCTGTGTAAGAGCCTGCTGTCCCAGACCCCCAGGGTACAGTCCAAGGTGTGCGTGGGGTGCGCCATCTGCAAAAACGCCTGTCCCGGCAAAGCCATCACCATGACCGGCCCCGACGGCACAGCCAAGATCCACCCCCGCTCCTGTATCCGCTGCTACTGCTGTCATGAGTTGTGCCCCCACAAGGCGGTAAAGCTGAAACGCAGCTGGCTGGGCAAGCTCTTAGGCAGCTAAATGGCGGCATTTAAATTTTTTGAATATTGCACACAAAACAGGATATGCTAACAGCGGTATCTCAATTTGGAGGAGGCAGCATATCCTATGTTCCTGGACAAGATCGCCCTGGTCCTTGCCATTATCGGCGGACTCAACTGGGGCAGCATCGGCATTTTTCAGTTTGACCTGGTAGGCTTTCTCTTCGGAGGACAGTCCAGCACCTTCAGCCGCGTGATCTTTACCCTGGTTGGTCTGGCGGCTATCTGGTGTATTTCTCTGCTCTTCCGGGACCTGCGGGACAAAGATCACACCTAAGCGCCATTTTAAAACGGGCCTTCCGCAACATCATGTTGCGGAAGGCCCGTTTCCTGTTAGTTTTGCTCCAGCAGGTCCAGAGCCGCCTCCAGCTGGGCATCTCCCTCATCGGTGAGATAGACCTCCCGATCCAGAGTCAAACCGGTCCCGATCAGCGACGTACCGCTGCCGGTAAAATAGGCCCCGGTAGAGATGGCCATAGCGCCGCCGTGGGGCAGGGCGAAGGTCTGCTGAGAATACCCCTTCCCGCTGGTGGGCTCGCCCACAATGACCGCCACTCCCTGCTCCTGGAGCTCGGCAGCAAAGAACTCAGCGGCAGAGTAGGTATTGGCATTGACCAGCACTGCCATGGGCAGATCCACACAGGCGGCATCCGACTGGGTAACCTCCTCATTGCCTGCCCGGTCCCTGCTGATGAAGATGGGTCCCTCGGGCAGCAGGAAGTCCAGCATTTCGGTCAGCTCACTGAGGTAACCACCGCCGTTGTTGCGCATATCAAATACCAGCGCCTCGACGCCCTCTTCCTGGAGACGGGTCACCTCTTCCTTCAATCGGTCAGCGCTGTGGTCATAGAAATTGGCCAGGGCAACATAGCCCACATTGCCCTCCAGCATCTTGGCTGTGACCGGATCGCTGTCCAGGCTGGCCCGAGTCACCTCCACCGTACGGGTCTCCCCGTCGGTTCCCAGAACCTCCAGGGTAACAGTTGTCCCCTCCTCGCCCTGGATACGCTCAGCACCCTCATAGCGGGCCTCGCCGGCCAGTGAGAAGCCGTCCACCGCGGTAATCACTTCACCGCTCTGGAGGCCGGCAGCCTCCGCAGGACCGCCTTCTGTTACCTCTACAATGGTCAGGCCATCTTCCGACTCATAGTTCACTGTAACACCGATGCCCACATACTGGTTGGTGCGGCGCTGGTTCTGTGCCTCATACTCCTCCTCTGTGAGGTAGTAGCTCCACCGGTCTCCCAGACCGTCCACCATACCGCTCAGGGCAGAATCCACCACCTGCGTCTCATCGTACTCTCCCACAAACCGGCTGTTGACCAAGTAGAGGCCCTCCAACAGGGACAGACCCTCCTTGCCAAAGATCCCATAGAAAACAGCCAGCAGCACCCCTGCCGTCAGGAGCATGGTGACCGGCAGCAGGATGATCAGATGGAGGGCGGAGAAGCGTTTGGTTCGCATACTGTATCATTTCCTTTCTGAACGTAATAAGCAAAGAAGGGCGGAGGGGTTGCCCCCTCCGCCCTCATGTACCATTCAATTTTACCACGGGGGAGTCAAATTCAGCGACGGGAATTTGCTCTCCGGATCCACCCGCGTATAGTTGTCCCGCACCTCAAAGTGGAGATGGTTGCCGGTAGAACTGCCGGTGGTACCCACATAGCCGATCACCTGCCCCTGGGTTACCATCTGGCCCTCGCTCACCGCACGGGAACTCATATGGGCATACAGGGTAGAGTTACCGTTGCCGTGGTCGATGACCACATAGTTGCCGTAGGAGTAGTGATAGGCAGAGGTGACCACCTGCCCGCTCTTGGCAGCCAGAATAGGCGTTCCACCCGACGCGGGGATATCAATTCCGGTGTGACTGTGGGCTACGCCGGTAATGGGATGAATACGATAACCAAACTGAGAGGACAGGCGGTAATATCCGGGCAGCGGCCACAGATAACCAGTCTCCGAGGAAATCACGATATTGTTCTGCTTCCGCTCCTCCTCCAGCTGCTTCTGTTTCCGGGCGATCTCTGCCTGGATCTCAGAAGCTGCGGCGCTCTCCGCATCCAGTTGGCGGTTAACCTCGGCTGTATCCGCGTTGATCTGATCCACAAGGGCCTGAGCCTCAGCCACCTTGGCCTGCTGTTCGGCCTTCTTGGCCTCCTGCTGTTCCTTGGCTGCCTGCTCCTCTGCCCGTGCACTCTCCAGCTCGCCCTGGACCCGCTCCAACTCCTCTCGGGTAGCAATCAGCTGGTCCATGACCTCATTGTCGTATGCCATGACCGCATCCACATCGGCAATGCGGTCCAGCAGGTCGGAAAAACTCTCGGCGTTGAAGAGGATAGACCAGTAGGACACTGTCCCCTGCTCCTCCATCATCCGCACCCGCTGGCAGAACAGGTCGTACTGTTCCGCCTCCCGAGCCTCCGCCTCCTTACGCTCCTCTTCCTTCTGGGCGATCTCTCCGTCATAGTAGGAGATCTGGGCGTCAATGTTGGCAATCTCAGCATTGATGGCATTGAGCTGCTCGGTCAGCAGCTGCCGCTTTTCCTGGGCAGCAGCCTGATCGGCCTCAAGATCAGCCAGCTGATCTTTCAGGGCATCCTGTTTGGCCTGACTCTCCTCCTGCTCCTTTTTCAGAGCATCGATCTCACTCTGGGTCACAGCTCCTGCGCTGCTGATAATCATGCTGACCATGGGCAGCAGCATCAGCAGCGCCAATACCGCTGCCAGGACGCCAACTACCACGCGCCGGGGTTCTACCTTCTTTGTGGAGTTTTTCTGATTGGTTTTCTTTCCGCTTTTTGCCACAATTTTTCTCCTTATCTGTCTGTGCCGTAGGTCTGTCGCTTACCAATTATAGGCCCGAATAAAGGAATTGGACAAGCCGGGGAAGCAGCCCTCCGGGTCCACTCGCCGACCGCCAACCCGCACCTCCAGATGCAGGTGATTGCCTTTGGAATTGCCCGTATTGCCCACATATCCAATGGTCTGCCCCTGGTTTACCAACTGTCCTTCGCTCACCGCCCGGGAACTCATATGAGCATACAGGCTGGTGGTTCCGTCTCCATGGTCGATGACCACAAAGTTACCGTAGGACCAGTTGGCGCCGGAGCCATACTCCGACATGATGACCTGCCCGCCCTTGGTGGCATAGATGGGGGTGCCTCCTGCCGCCGACACATCAATGCCGGTATGGCTGTGGGCCTGGCCGCTGATGGGATGAATGCGGTAGCCAAAGGCAGAGGTGAGGGTCAGACAGCTACTGGGCAGGGGCCACTGGTATCCCGAACCAGTAGGAGGCAGGGTCACATTCTGCTGTTTCCGCTCCTCCTCCAGCTGTTTCTGCTTTCGGGTGATCTCAGCCTGAATGCTGGCAGCGGCGGCATCCTCTGCCTCCAGCTGCCGGTTGACCTCGGCGGCATCCGCGTTGATCTGATCCAGCAGCTTCTGGGCTTCTGCCACCTTGGCCTGCTGCTCCGCCTTTTTCGCTTCCTGCTGGTCACGGGCCTCCTGCTCCTCGGCTCGGGCACTCTCCAGTTCTCCCTGGACCCGCTCCAGCTCCTGCCGGGTGGCGACAAGCTGGTCCATAATCTGGTTGTCATAGGCCATCACCGCGTCCACGTCAGCGATGCGATCCAGCAGATCAGAAAAGCTGTCGGCGTTGAAGAGGATGGACCAGTAGGACACCGTTCCCTGTTCCTCCATCATCCGTACCCGCTGGCAGAACAGGTCGTACTGCTCCGCCTCCCGAGCCTCCGCTTCTTTCCGCTCCACTTCTTTCTGGGCGATCTCTCCGTCATAGTAGGAGATCTGGGCATCGATGTTGGCAATCTCAGCGTTGATGGCGTCCAACTGCTGGGTCAGAATCTGCCGCTTCTGCTGTGCGGCGGCCTGGTCCTCTTTGATATCGGACAGCTGGTCTTTCAGCGCCGCTTGCTTGGCCTGACTCTCCTGCTGTTCCTTTTTCAGCGCGTCGATCTCGCTCTGAGTCACCGCCCCCACCTGGGTGGCAGCCGATGTACACAATGCCAGAACCAGCACCCCGCACAAAAGCCCGAGTCTGGAATGTTTCCGTCTCATAAGGTCTCCTTATTCCGGATGACGCAGGCGGATCACACCTGCAGGAACTTGCGGATGGCCAACATGGAGCCCACCACACCGATAAGCAGGCCGGTAATCAGGAAGGCCCCAAACACCCACAGGGCCATGGGCTGGAACGGCAGCACCTTGATGAGGTCGATGGTGTCCGTACCGCCGATGGCACGACTGACCAGGGTATATACGCCCCACTGGAGGAAGAAGCCAACCACCGCGCCGGTGACGCCCAGGATCATGCCTTCAAAGACAAAGGGCCAGCGCACAAAGGCATTGGTGGCACCGCACATCTTCATGATGGCGATCTCCTCCCGCCGGTTAAAGGTGGCCAGCTTGATGGTATTGGAGATGATAAACAGGCTCACCAGCAGCAGAATAGCCACCAGGATCAGGGCCACACCGCCTGCAATATTGCGGATGACCGTAAAGCCCTCGGCGATCTCAGGGGCAGACTTGGTGGAGGCCACACCCGTCACCTGCTTTACCGCCGTCTCGGTCTCGGACAACTTGCTGATGTCCTCCAGATAGATGTGGAACCGGTCCCGGTATACGCTGGAGGGCAGGCCCTCAAAGAGGGGGTTGCCTTCGTAGTCAGCCTCAAATTCCTCCTGAGCCTCTTCCTTGGTGACAAACTCAGCCCGCGCCACATTGGACACAGCCTCAATATCATCCTGAAGGGCACGTGCCTCCTCCTGAGAAAGGGTCTCATCGATGTACGCAGTAAACTGGTTCTCCTGCTCCAGATCGGAGAAGTTGTGCTGGGCGTTTACCGCCACCAAAGAGAAGGAACCCATGATAAGCAGACAGCACACAATCATGCACACTGCCGCAAAGGACATAAATCCGTGGGTAAAAATACTATGAAAGCCCTCGGAAAACAGATAGCCAAAATTATATCGTTGTCTCATTGTTGTAATACCCGCCTGTCTCGTCGCTGATGATCCTGCCGTTTTCGATGGCCACCACTCGCTTGGAGAAGCGGTTGACCAGTTCCCGTTCGTGGGTGACCACCAGCACGGTGGTGCCCAGCTCGTTGATGCGCTCCAGCAGCATCATGATCTCCAGAGAGCGCATGGGGTCCAGGTTGCCGGTGGGCTCGTCGGCAATGATCATCTGGGGATTGTTCACCAGAGCCCGGGCGATGGCCACACGCTGCTGCTCACCGCCGGAGAGCTGGTCGGGGCGCTGATCTCCCTTCTCCAGCAGACCCACCAGATCCAGCACATAGGCCACCCGCTTGCGGATTTCCCGGGAAGAGGCACCCACCGCCTGCATGGCAAAGACCAGATTTTCCTTCACGGTTTTCTTGTCGATCAGGCGGAAGTCCTGGAAAATAACCCCCAGCGTGCGCCGCATATAGGGCACCTGCCGAGGCGTAATGTTGTTCAGGTTATAGCCGTTGACCATGAGCCGCCCGCCGGTGGGGGCGATCTCAGCGGTAATCAGCTTCAGAATGGTGGATTTACCGGAGCCGGAAGGACCCACCAAAAAGACGAATTCTCCGTCGTCAATGCGCAGATTGACCCCTTTCAGGGCCTTGGTCCCGTTGTCATAGGACTTTTGAATATCGATCAGACGTATCACGCTGTGTACCTCATTTACAGGATTGGGGACAAACTCACGTGCCGCAGAA
This sequence comes from Flavonifractor sp. An9, assembly GCF_002161245.1. Classification (NCBI taxonomy): domain Bacteria; kingdom Bacillati; phylum Bacillota; class Clostridia; order Eubacteriales; family Oscillospiraceae; genus Flavonifractor; species Flavonifractor sp. An9. The sequence continues at coordinate 120,460 of NZ_NFHC01000005.1, read as the reverse complement.
GACGCCGGCCACGGCGTCCTCTGCGGCTGATATGGTTTCTTTTAGTTGTCGATACCGCGGGAAATCAGATACTTCTTAACCATCAGAGCCACCTTGAAGGTGATGGCATCGTCAAACTCCCGCAGGTCCAGGCCGGTGAGCTTCTTGATCTTCTCCAGCCGGTATACCAGGGTATTCCGGTGGACGAAGAGCTTCCGGGCAGTCTCAGACACGTTCAGGTTGTTCTCAAAGAACTTGTTGATGGTGAACAGGGTCTCCTGATCCAGTGCGTCGATGGGATTCTTCTTAAAGACCTCCTGAAGGAACATCTCACACAGAGTGGTGGGCAGCTGGTAAATCAACCGGCCAATGCCCAGGTTCTCATAGTTGATGATGCTCTTCTCGGTGTCGAACACCCGGCCCACATCAATGGCAATACCGGCCTCCTTGTAGGCCCGGGCCAGTTCCCGAATATGGCCCACGATGGTGCCAATACCGATGACCACCCGGATATGGAGTTCCTCGTTGATCTTGTCCTCGATCTGCTTGGCGATCTTGTGCAGATCCCGGGTCTCAGCCCCATCATTGAGCTGCTTGATGAGGGCCACGTCGGTCTCGCTGATGGAGAGCACGAAATCCACCTGCTTGTCGGGGAACAGGGCGTGAACCACGTCAATGAGGGCCGGATCGGTGGTCTCCACCTGACGGATCAGGAAGACCGCCCGAGGCGCCTCGGAGACAAAGTGCAGCTCCTTGGCCCGAACATAGATATCACCCAAAAGGATATTGTCGGAAATAATATTCTTGACAAAGGTAGCCTTGTCGTGCTTCTCCTCATAATAGGTCTTGGCGCCGTTGAGGGCCACCGTAGCCATGGAACAAACCATAGTAGCCTCGGCATCCTCACCCTTGACAAAGACCGCATAGTCAAACTGGGACCCCCAGCCGGCCAGTGCCTTAAAGGTACGGCCCTCAAAGCGGACGGTGTCTCCCTCGCCCCGGTTTACCGCCTCAACTGCACCAGGCCAGTGTTCCCCAATACAGCTGAGTTCGTTGCAGGCCACAACCGTTCCCTCAGAATCGATCACGCCAATGGCCCGTTCGGTGCTGTCTTTCATCTGTAAGACAACGCTTTGGAAAATTCTGCTGGACATGGTTGTATGCCTCCTTATATTAATCCCCACTTTGGGATACTCTGTCTATTACACGCAACACACACGGGCTGAGTGCCCTATTTCCTCTTCAGACAGTTCTTGACGCAACTGTTCATTCAACAGTCACTATTATACCGGTTCTTTTTGCTCTTTTCAATAGCTTTTTCAAAGTTTTTTGGTGATATTGACTAAAAGACGCAAAAAATTTCCAACTCTGGGGAGAACCTCCGCTCATACTCCCGCTGTCAGACGCAATGCCGCCATCTCTTCCTCGGTCAGAGGTCTCAATTCTCCCCGCTTCAATGCAGGGTCCAGTTTCAGCGGGCCCATGGTGAGGCGTTTGAGGTAGCGCACCGGCTTGCCCCGGCTGGCCAGCATCCGCTTGATCTGGTGATATTTTCCTTCCCGCAGAGTGACGATGGCAGTATCAGGCTGCCCCAGCACCTCCAGGCCGGCAGGCATACACACCAGCCCGTCTCCCAAAGTCATCCCGGTGGAAAAAGCCTCTACATCCGTCTCATCCAACTGCCCTTCCACCTGGACAAAATAGGTCTTATCCACATGACGTCGGGGCGCCAGCAGCCGGTGGGCAAGCACACCGTCATTGGTAAGCAGCAGCAGGCCCTCGGTATCCTTGTCCAGCCGTCCTGCCGGAAACAGCCCCACCCGTTTTAGGTGGTCGGGCAGCAGTTCCAGTACCGTGGGCTGTTTGGGGTCCTCGGTGGCGGACACCAATCCAGCCGGCTTATGGAGCATGAGATAGACCATGCGCTCCCCGGAAACGGAAACACCGTCCACAGCAAATTCGGCGGCGGGATCCCATTTTTCCTCCGGAGAATGAACCGGGACACCATTTACCGTTACTCGACCAGCCCGCACCAGTTCCCGGACTTCCTTCCGGGACCACCGGCCCGTATTGGCCAAAATTTTATCCAGACGTTCCAATGACGTACCTCCTCATCAGCTTTCCCCTTTTCCGTCATAACCGGCACCATAGGCACATACTCTTTGAGTATCAGTACTTTGGGAAAGGGGCGTTGCGCTGTGTTTATTATTACCGCCAGGGTCCGTAAAGGGCCTATACTGGCTGTGGCCGCCGCTGCTGTGGTAGTCTGCGGGGTCCTGCTGACTGCGGCAGGTTTGGGCGGCCGGGATACGGCGGTCTCCGGCGTGGTCAGTCCCACCGGCGTCAAATCCAATGAGGATCGGATCGCATATCTGGAGAGCTATGGGTGGCAGGTCTCCCAAGAGCCCTCTGCTGTAGAGGAACTACTCATTCCGGAGTCCTTCGATGACAGCTACACCCAATACCTGGAGCTCCAATCCTCCCAGGGCTTCGATCTGACCGAATATTGCGGCAAGCGAGTTAAACGGTATACCTATGAAATCAGCAATTACCCTACGGGGGAAACCGGCATCCAGGCCGGACTGCTGATTTACAAGAATACCGTCATCGGCGGAGATGTACTTTCTCCTCAGTTGGGCGGGTTTATCCATGGGCTGGAGATGCCAGGCTAGATGAGGCAGCAGCTTAAAACCATCGGCACCCTACAAAAAATGGCCGCTTTCGCGGCCATTTTTTGTAGGCACATAGAGATGAAGCAAGCCACCCGCTGCTTACTCTCTTCCGCTGTCACTCACCCTGTTGTTGCTCCCGAATCAGATGCACATTCAAATGGTTGTAGGGAATTTCAATGCCCTGGGCGTCAAAGGCAGCTTTGACCTGTTCCAGCAGATCGTAGTACAGATCCCAATAATCTGCGGTAGCGCACCATACCCGGACACTGTACTCGATGCTGCTGTCCAGATAAGCCGACACCCGGACAAAGGGTTCCGGTGTAAACAGAGCCTTAGGATGGGCGCCGATGACTCTCTTGATGGCGGCAATCACCTTTTCTGGCGCATCGTCATAGGAGGTGGTAAACTTCAAGTCCACCCTCCGCTGCTCCGCCGTGGTATAGTTGATGATCTTTTCAGCGGAGATCTGGCCGTTGGGTACCGAAATCACCTTGTTGTCGATGGTACTCAGCTTGGTATAGGCCAGGCCCACTTCCTTTACCGTACCGCTGACGCCGCCGGCCTCCACATAATCCCCCGCTTTGAAGGGCTTGGACACCAGCACCTGAATGCCTCCCGCTAAATTGGACAAGGTCCCCTGAATGGCTAGGGATACGGCCAAACCGATCACGCCCAACACCGCCACCAGGCTGGTCATAGGCACGCCGATGTAGTCCAGCACGATGCACACGGTAATGAGCCACAGAATGACCCGCAGAGCGGCATGAATAAAGGTATGGAGGCTCTTCTCCATCTCCAGACGGAGGAAGGCCCGGTCGGTCAGACGGAGGATGACTTTCATGACCACCATGCAGCCCACAAAGAGCAGAATGATGGTAATGATCTTCTGCAGATTCAGGTCATTGAAAAAGCCGGTTACAGTCTGAATCGTCTCTTCGGCTTCTTCGGGAGAAATATTTGTGATATTGGTTAGCATGACATACTTCCTTTCTGCGGCTATTCTATCATAGCTTTTCCACACAGACAAGCCCCTCAAAAGATTGCCAAAAGAAAAGAGTCAGCGTTTCGCTGGCTCTCTTCTGAATGGAGCAAATGACTCCTCAATGTTGACAATAACGCTTTCCTTCGGGCGGACACCCTCCTAAAATGCAGAAGACCTGCCTTGCGGCAGGTCTTCTTGCAAAAGGAGAATTACTCCTCGATGTCGATAACAGCGCTTTTCCTTCGGGCGGACAGTCTCTTAAATGCAGAAGACCCGCCTTGCGGCAGGTCTTCTTGCAAAAGGAGAATTACTCCTCGATGTCGATAACAACGCCGGAACCCACGGTGCGGCCACCCTCACGGATAGCGAAACGCAGGCCCTTCTCGATGGCGATGGGGGTGATCAGCTCGACCTTCATGTCGACGTTATCGCCAGGCATACACATCTCGGTGCCCTCGGGCAGAGTGATGACGCCGGTCACGTCGGTGGTACGGAAGTAGAACTGAGGACGATAGTTGTTGAAGAAGGGGGTGTGACGGCCGCCCTCGTCCTTGCTCAGGACGTACACCTGGCCCACGAACTTGGTGTGGGGGTGAATGGAGCCGGGCTTACACAGAACCTGGCCACGCTCGATGTCGGTCTTGGCAACGCCGCGCAGCAGGGTGCCGATGTTGTCGCCAGCCTCAGCGTAGTCCAGCAGCTTGCGGAACATCTCGATGCCGGTGACGACGGTCTTCTTCTTCTCGTCGGTCAGGCCAACGATCTCGACTTCCTCGTTCATCTTGATGACGCCACGCTCCACACGGCCGGTAGCAACGGTACCACGGCCAGTGATGGTGAACACGTCCTCGACGGGCATCAGGAAGGGCAGGTCGTCGTTACGGGCGGGAGTGGGGATATAATCGTCGACAGCGTCCATCAGCTCCTTGATGCAGGCGAAGTCGGGATCGTCGGGGTTGCCGGACTCGCAGGTCAGAGCGTTCAGAGCGGAACCCTTGATGATGGGCAGATCGTCGCCGGGGAACTCGTACTTGGACAGGACCTCGCGGACCTCCATCTCCACCAGCTCCAGCAGCTCCTCGTCGTCAACCTGATCGCACTTGTTCAGGAAGACCACGATGGCGGGCACGCCCACCTGACGGGCCAGCAGGATGTGCTCACGGGTCTGAGCCATGGGGCCGTCGGTGGCGGCGATAACCAGGATAGCACCGTCCATCTGAGCAGCGCCGGTGATCATGTTCTTGATATAGTCGGCGTGGCCCGGGCAGTCAACGTGGGCATAGTGACGCTTGTCGGTCTCGTACTCCACGTGGGCAGTGTTGATGGTGATGCCGCGCTCGCGCTCCTCGGGAGCCTTATCGATGCTGGAGTAGTCCTCGTACTGGGCCTGACCCTTCAGAGCCAGATACTTGGTGATAGCAGCGGTCAGAGTGGTCTTGCCGTGGTCAACGTGGCCGATGGTGCCAATGTTGACATGGGGCTTGGTACGCTCAAATTTAGCCTTAGCCATTTTAAGTGTCCTCCTTAGTTACTCAAGTTGGGATAGGGTCATTTCCACATAAATGCGAAAATATTGTATAGCATTGCAGAATAAAAAGCAATACCTTTGTTGCGGGAATTGGCTCGGAACGAAAATTAGTCGTCCTTGCGGCCCCGCTCGGCAATGATCTTGTCGGCAATGCTCTTGGGAATCTCCACATAGCTGTGGGGCTCCATGGAGTACTGGCCGCGGCCCTGAGTGGAGGAACGCAGGTCAGTGGCGTAGCCGAACATACTGGCCAGAGGCACCAGAGCGTCCACCTGAGTGGCGCCGGGACGGCTCTCCTGGCCCTGGATCATGCCGCGGCGGCTGGTCAGGTCGCCGATGACGTTGCCCAGATACTCGTCGGGCACGATGACGGAGACCTTCATCACGGGCTCCAGCAGGACCGGGTTGGCCTTGCGCATGGCCTCCTTGAAGGCCATGGAGCCGGCGATCTTAAACGCCATTTCAGAGGAGTCGACCTCGTGGTAAGAACCGAAGGTCAGGTGGACCTTCACGTCCACCACGGGATAACCGGCCAGGATACCCGCCTGCATGGCGCCCTGGATACCGGCGTCGACCGCGGGGATATACTCCTTGGGGATGACGCCGCCGGTGATCTCGTTGAGGAACTCATAGCCCTTGCCGGGCTCGTTGGGCTCGATGGTGATGCGGACGTGACCGTACTGGCCCTTACCGCCGGACTGACGGGCATACTTGGTGTCCTGCTCGACAGACTTCTTGATGGTCTCCTTGTAGGCGACCTGGGGAGCGCCAACGTTGGCCTCCACCTTGAACTCGCGGAGCAGACGGTCCACGATGATCTCCAGGTGGAGCTCGCCCATGCCGGCGATGATGGTCTGACCAGTCTCCTCGTCAGTCCAGGTACGGAAGGTGGGGTCCTCTTCAGCCAGCTTCACCAGCGCCAGGCCCATCTTCTCCTGACCAGCCTTGGTCTTGGGCTCGATGGCCACGCGGATCACGGGATCGGGGAACTCCATGGACTCCAGGATGATGGGAGCCTTCTCATCGCACAGGGTGTCGCCGGTGGTGGTGTTCTTCAGGCCCACGGCGGCGGCGATATCGCCGGAGAAAACCTCCTCGATGTCCTCACGGTGGTTGGCGTGCATCTGCAGGATGCGGCCCATACGCTCCTTCTGGTTCTTGGTGCTGTTGAGCACAGAAGAGCCAGTAGACAGCTTACCGGAGTACACACGGAAGAAGGACAGACGGCCCACATAGGGGTCGGTCATGATCTTGAACGCCAGAGCGGAGAAGGGGGCGTTGTCGTCGGCGGGACGCTCGTCCTCTTCGTCGGTCTCGGGGTTGGTGCCCTTGATGGCGGGGATGTCCAGAGGAGAGGGCATGAAGTCCACGATGGCATCCAGCAGCTTCTGCACGCCCTTGTTGCGGTAAGAGGTACCGCAGGTCACGGGAACCAGCAGGTTCTCGATGGTACCCTTACGCAGAGCGCGGCGCAGCATATCCTCGGGGATGGGCTTCTCCTCCAGAGCCAGCTCCATGATCTCGTCATCGATGTCGGCGCAGGCGTCCACCAGCTTGGTGCGGTACTCCTGAGCCAGCTCCATCATGTCGGCGGGGATCTCCTCCACGCGCATATCCTTGCCCAGCTCATCGTAGTAGATGTCGGCGTCCATCTCCACCAGGTCGATGATGCCCTTGAAGGTATCCTCGGAGCCAATGGGGAGCTGGATGGGCACGGCGTTACACTTCAGGCGGTCGTGGATCATGCGGAGCACGTTGTAGAAGTCAGCGCCCATGATGTCCATCTTGTTGACGTAGATCATGCGGGGGACTTTGTAGTGGTCGGCCTGACGCCACACGGTCTCGGACTGAGGCTCAACGCCGCCCTTGGCGCACATGACGGTCACGGAACCGTCCAGCACGCGCAGGGAGCGCTCCACCTCTACGGTGAAGTCCACGTGGCCCGGGGTGTCGATGATGTTGATACGGGTCTGGGGGAACTGGTTCTTAGACCCCTTCCAGTAACAGGTGGTAGCAGCGGAAGTGATGGTGATGCCGCGCTCCTGCTCCTGAGCCATCCAGTCCATGGTGGCGGTACCATCATGGGTCTCACCGATCTTGTAGTTAACACCGGTGTAGTAGAGGATGCGCTCAGTGGTAGTGGTCTTACCGGCATCGATGTGAGCCATGATGCCGATATTTCTGGTATTCTCTAAGGTAACTTTCCTAGGCATACTCTAACTCCTTACCAGCGATAGTGAGCGAACGCCTTGTTGGACTCGGCCATCTTGTGGGTGTCCTCACGCTTCTTGACTGCGGAGCCAAGGTTGTTGGAGGCATCCATGATCTCGCCGGCCAGACGCTCCTTCATGGTCTTCTCGCTGCGGCTGCGGGAGTAGTTGGTGAGCCACCGCAGACCCAGGGTCTGACGGCGCTCGGGCCGAACCTCGATGGGCACCTGGTAGGTGGCGCCGCCCACGCGGCGGGCCTTGACCTCCAGGGACGGCATGATGTTCTCCAGAGCGGTGGTGAACACGTCCAGGGGATCCTTATCGGTCTTCTCCTTGATGATATCGAAAGCTCCGTAGACCACCTTCTGGGCCACGCCCTTTTTACCGTCCAGCATGATGCTGTTGACCAGCTTGGTCACCAGGACGGAGTTGTAGATAGGATCGGGCAGAACCTCCCGCTTGGGTACGTTTCCTCTTCTGGGCACTTTGCTTCCCTCCTTCATAGTATGATTTCATAGGTACTCGAAGGCGTTTCAAACGCCCCCGTGTAAGACAAGTGCCTGCTTGTCCAGTGCCTCACAGGAAAACGCCCCTATTGTATAGGAAGCGCCTCTGCAAGGACAACTGCCTTGCGCGATTGCGCGTTAGTTCATTTCATGTTGCTGCAAGCTTGCAGCGTGGTTGGAAGTAATCGTTATAATTACTTCTTGCCGGCCTTGGGCCGCTTGGCGCCGTACTTGGAACGGCCCTGCATACGGTTGGCAACGCCCTGAGCATCCAGAGTGCCGCGGATGATGTGGTAACGAACGCCGGGCAGGTCCTTAACACGGCCGCCGCGGATCATGACCACGGAGTGCTCCTGCAGGTTGTGGCCAACACCGGGAATATAAGCGGTCACTTCGTAGCCGTTGGTCAGACGCACACGGGCGATCTTACGGAGAGCGGAGTTAGGCTTCTTCGGGGTGGAGGTACGAACAGCGGTGCACACACCTCTCTTCTGGGGAGAAGGCAGGTCGGTCTCGCGGTTCTTCAGGGTGTTCAGGCCCTTCTGCATAGCAGGAGAATTGGACTTGTAGGTCACGGCCTCGCGTCCCTTGCGAACGAGCTGGTTAAACGTAGGCATGGTTTTCCTCCTTTCTTTGTTTCTGAGAAATATATTTTAACGGAATAATCAGAAATTATACCGTTAAAACCAAATCAGTGCAGCAGCGCGGCTACGGCGCTGCCCACGGCGATGCCGCAGGCGGAGCCCAGCTCCTTCATCTGCGCCACCTTTTCCACCGGCACGCCCTTTTCGGCGCACAGCGCCTCCACCGGGCCGGTGAGCGCCGGATCGGCGTCCTGGGCGAGAAAAACACGGGTGGCCCGCCCATCGTCGATGGCACGGCGGGTCTGCTTGACTCCCACCACTTTGGTGCCCTGCTTGAGTTGGGTGAGCATCGGTAAGCCTCCCGTTCCTTGAAATCACGGAGATTCGCGGTTTTTTCACCGTTTTTCCCCTTTGGCAGGCACACCTGCGCAATTCCGGATTATATCATACCCTAAAATCGAAGTCAATTAGAAAATCACTGGATTTTCCAGCTGTTTCGAGGCGTTTCCCGTCGGAATGCCGAGGGGCGGCGCACCGGCCGGTGCGCCGCCCCTTTTCCGAACGTCTCAGGAAAACTCAGAAGGGCCCGTAGCCGATCTGATTTGCAACCACCACCAGGATAAAGCCGGCGGTAATCAGACAGGCATAGATCTTCCAGGCAAACTTGAACCAGTGGCCGTAATCCATGCCGCACAGGGAGAGCTGAAGCAGAGAGGCGGTAGGCCAGAAGGTGTTGGTGAATCCATCACCGTACTGGTAAGCCAGTACCATCACCTGCTGGTTGATACCCAGCACCTGACCCAGGGGCTGGAGAATAGGCATCATGACCACAGCCTTGCCGCTGCCGGAGGAGACAAAGAAGTTAAAGAGGGTGACAAAGGCGTAGATGATGAGCAGGGTAATGACGGGGCTCTTGCCCTCCAGCAGGCCGGAGACACCGTGGATAATCGTGTCGGTGATGTTGCCCTCCGTGAGCAGGACAGACACGGCACGGCTGAAGCCGATGACCATGGTGGGAGCAATGACGCCGGCCATGCCCTTGCCGAACTCGGTGCAGGCCTCGGTCAGATCTATGCGGGACAGGATGATGCCCAGGATGGTGACCGGGAAATAGCAGGCGGTAATCTCAGGCAGGCCCCACATCCACAGGAGAGAACCCACCACGGAGAACACAATGGTGGCCAGGAAGGCCAGGATAATGACAATCCGGCCCTTGGTGAACTTCAGGCCCGCCTCAAACTCCATGGGGGCAGTCTGCTCCTGGAGGTAGTTCTCGCCCATGATGCTGTTTTTGGGATCCTTCTTGATCTTGATGCAATAGCGGACCAGGAAGAACAGAGCAATGACGAAAAAGACTGCCAGGCCCACTGCCCGGAACGCAATGCCGGAGTACATGGGCAGTCCCACCAGGGTCTGGGCTACGCCGGTGGTGTAGGGGTTGACCATACCGCAGGTAAAGCCTACGGCAGTGGAGAGCAGGATGATGGCAGTACCCACCATCTTGTCATAGCCCAAGGTAATAAACAAGGAGATAATGATCGGATAGAAGGGATAGAGGGCATCCAGATAACCGATGACGCCCAGGGCGGTAAACAGGGTAAAGAAGATGATCACCATGACCAGTCCGCCCCGGCCGCTGATGCGGATCAGGGACTGAATACCAGCGGAAAAGGCGCCGGTCTTATTGATGATCTGGATGCAGCCGCTGATGAGCAGTACGGCGCCAATGATGCTGGCGCTCTCCACAAAACCCTGGTGGAGGGCAGTGAAGAACTGTAAAAAGCCCACCGGGGTCTGCTCCACAAAACTGAAGCTGTTGGGGTCCACCGTACCGCTGGCGTCCCGGACGTAGGAACCGGCGGGGATGATGTAAGTTAACGCCGTAATGATGAGCATCAGGATCAGAATGACAATATACACATGGGGCATACTGAAGCCCCTCTTCTTATTTAATGTGTTTCCCATAACATATTATCCTCCTCTTGTCTTGCCGGTCTCTCGCAGCACCGCTCCGCTCAACCTTGGGCCTTCTTTTTCAGCCACTTTACGGCGCAGTTGGCCAGGATAGCGGTTCCGAGGGCGAAGGCATTCTCATCCAGTACCATATTGGGATTATGCAGCGGGTAGCCCTCCGGCGAGCCCGCCCCCATAAAGGCATAGAATCCGGGCACATGGCGGGTCACATGGCCGAAGTCCTCGGCCCCCTTCATGGGGGGCACCGGTTTCACATTCTCCGCTCCCAGGATCTCAGCGGCGAAGGGAACGATCTCCGCGGAGAAGTTGGGGTCGCACACGGTGCTGGGGGTCTTAAGTACCCGCACCTCATAGGTGCCCCGCCAGGCCTTGATGTAGTGTTCCAGGATCTCAGGAATACGCTCAATCAGGTGGTCGTAGGCCTCCGGGCTGAGGGTGCGGAAGGACACCATGATCTCCGCGGTGTCGGGGATGATGTTGGAGGCCCGGCCGCCGTTGAGGGCGCCCACCGTCATGGTGGCAAAGGCCTCCGGGTCCACCTCCCGGGGAATGAGCATATTGAGGGCGGAGCACACCTGAGTGGCAATGTTCACCGGGTCGATGGTCTTTTGGGGCTCGGAGGAGTGGCCGCCCTTGCCCTGGATACTGACAATAAAGGTGGCCATGGCTCCGGAGGCCACGCCGGGAGAGTAGTTCAGCTTGCCGACTTCCACCTGGGACCCCACGTGGAGCGCCATAGCGGCGTCCACCTTGGGGTTCTCCAGCAGACCGTCGTCCACCATGGTGCGGGAACCGTAGCCCATCTCCTCACCGGGCTGGAACATCAGCTTCACGGTGCCGGGCAGCTCGTCCTCCATATCCTTCAGGATCTGAGCGGCGCCCAGCAGCATGGCGGCGTGGGCATCATGGCCGCACATATGGGCGGTGTTGCCCTTGGATGCAAACTCCAGGCCGGTGGTCTCCTCCATGGGCAGGCCGTCCATATCAGCCCGCAGCAGGATACAGGGACCGTCCTTGCCGATGAGTCCCACCACGCCGGTGGATTCGGGGGCGTCGGGATAACCGGCGAATACCATCTTCTCCCGCTCCTCCTTGGTGTGGATGCCGCAGTCATGATGGGGTATGCCCATCTCATCCAGCCGTTTTTTCACATACTCCGCCGTTTTGGGGGTATAGACACCCACTTCGGGGATCTGATGCAGACAGCGCCGGTCGGCGATGATCTGCTTCTCAATAGCACGGGCCTTTTCCAGCATCTCGTTCATAGGGAGCTCTCCTTTCTATGGTCCACGCGGAGCACCGCGTTACGCCTGATAGACTGTGACGCCGTTGAGTACGGTCTCCAATACCTTCACCTGGGGGAAGCGGCTGGGCTGGACCTCAAACAGATCCTGATCCAGCACCACTAGGTCGGCCTGCTTGCCCTCCTCCAGGGTACCCCGCACCCCCTCGTCCCGGCTGGGCCAGGCGGCATCCGAGGTAAAGAGCCGAATGGCCTGCTCCACGGTAAGCGCCTGCTCGGGCAGATAGGTCTTGGTGCCAGCCCGGTTCTGCCGGGTGATGGCGGCGCGCATATTATCCAGCACGTTGAAGGGCTCCACCGGGCAGTCGGAACCGCCGCTGACGTGCAGGCCCAGGTCCAGCATGGCCTTCCAGTTGTAGCAGTCCCGGGCGTGCTCCTCTCCCACCCGCTCGGCAATGATGTTCATATCGGCGTCGATGAAGATGGGCTGGATATAGGCCTGTAGACCCAGTTCCTTCATCCGCTCCAGCAGGGCGGGGGTGGTGGTCTGGGCGTGGACGATGCCGTGGCGGTGATCCGTCCAGGGATTGGCCTGCTCCGCTTTCTCCATGGCGTCACACACCTTTTTCAGGGCCAGGTCGCCGATGGCATGGACCGCCACGTCCATGTGGATATCGTGGGCCGCCCGGATGCGGCTGCACAACTCCTCTTCTGTATAAATAGGAATACCGTGGTTCTCCCGGTCATCCACATATCCGTCTATCATCTCGGCGGACTTGGCGCCCAGAGAACCATCCTGGAGCAGCTTCCGTGGTCCGGTACGGAAGAGACTGTCCCGGTCATCCGGGTCGCTGCGCACGCCCCTGAGCCGTTCAAAGTCCTCCGGCTCCACCAGGCACTGTTCATACACCCGCACGGTCAGTTCCCCGTCGGCCTCCATCTCCCGGAAAATACCGATGAGCCGGATGGGGTCCATACCGGCGATAGCCATCAGATCATCAGAGTGGATACAGGTGATGCCGGCGGCATTCAGCTCCTTTTGCCCTTCCCGGATCAGCTGACGCACATAGGCGTCGTCCGCCTGGGGCAGCACGTCCATGTAGAGGCGGGCGGCGTTCTCCCGCAGGATACCGTGCTCAAAATCCACCAGAGCCATCACCTCGGGCTCCACATTTTTCAGGGCACGAATCTTCTCCAGCATCACCGTATTGCAGGCGGCGATATGGATGCAGGTCCGCAGCATACACACCGGGATCTCAGTGGAGATGCGGTCCATGTCCTCTTTCGTCAGCAGCCGTCCCTCTTCCATAGTCTCCTGATTCCAGCCCATGCCGATGAGGTAACCGGGATGCTCCGTCTCAATCCGGGCCTTACAACGCGCCACCACTTCATCGATGTTTTTAACGCCCATCAGAGGCACATTCCGGCGGAACATGGCATAGTGGAGCAGGTGCATATGGGTATCGTTAAAGCCAGGCAGCACACAGGCGCCGTTAAGGTCCTTTTTCTCATCCCATCGCTGGGTCAGCGCCTCCTGATTTGTCCCCAAAAACACAATTTTCCCATCTTGAACACCAATGGCCTCATATCGGCTTATGGTCTGATCCATCGAAAGAATCGTTCCGTTATAGCGAAGGGTTCGCATATCGATCTTCCTTTCTTCCCATTCAGTCTGTTTCCTCTTTCACAAGGAGCAAATTCCGTGCCAACCGGAGGTCAGAATACAAAAAGACCGCCCTATTTGTCTTTTCATGCAGAAAGAAGGGCTTCTGCTCCTCTTTCCGCCGACAAACGGGGCGGTCCTTGCTGCTCTCTATGGGAAGAGTCTCCCTTATTGCAGGCAAAATTTTTTGCGGATGCAAAATTTTTTACAGGTTATATTTTTGCAGTTTATATTTCAGGTTCTGTCTGGACAGGCCCAGCAGACGGGCAGCCTGCGAGATGGAGGAGGATTGTTCCATAGCCTTGTGCAGCAGCTCCCTTTCATACTGTTCCAGCGCCTTGGTCAGTGAAAAGCCCGGGTCAATATCTCCCTCCCGGCTCTCTTCCGCCAGGGATACCTCCTGATACTCCAGGGCGTCCTCCATGTGGTCCAGCACCAGCAGCTCGGAACGTGCGGAAGCAAAGGCCCCCTCGATCACATTCTGCAGCTCCCGCACGTTTCCGGGCCAGCTATACCGTTCCAGCCGGCGTAACGCCTGAGCACTGACTCCCTGGATGCTGCGCTTCATTTTTCGGTTGTACTGGTCGATAAAATAGCGGATGAGCAGAGGGATATCTCCAACCCGCTTCCGCAAAGGAGGCAGCGTGATCCGAACCACACCCAGACGGTAGTACAGATCCTCCCGCAGCCGGTGCTCTCGGATAAGCCTGGCGGGCTCCTCATTCACCGCTGCCACAATACGCACGTCAAAGGGGATGTCCCGGTTGCCGCCCAGGCGGCGGACCTTTTTCTCCTCCAATACCTTCAACAGTTTAGCCTGGAGGCCGGTCTCCATAGAGTTGATCTCGTCCAGAAACAGAGTGCCGCCGTCAGCCTCCTCCAGCAGGCCCTTCCGGGTCAGGGCGCCGGTATAGCAGCCCTTTTCGGTACCGAAGAACAGACTCTCCAGCAAATTGGCCGGAATCGCCGCGCAGTTCTGGGAGACAAAGGGCCTGCCGGAACGCCGTCCCTCGCTGTGGAGGGACTCTGCCACCAATTCCTTTCCGGTGCCCGTCTCACCGTAAATGAGCACGGAGGAATCCAGGGGCGCCACGTCCCGGATGCGTTTCTTCAGGGCCAACATAGCCGGGTCCTGGGTGATGATGCGGTCCAGGGTGGAAATGCCTCCCTTCCCCCGGATAACCCGCTGATCAATGGAGTGGAATTTGGAGGAGTCGATGACACACGCTACCTGTCCATCCACCACAATGGGGATGGTGGTGGATTCCAACAGCACCCGCTCGCCACGGCGGTTGTTGATGTCCTGCAGTACATTATAAGTAGGTTTTCCAGTCCTCAGCGCCTGAATGATAGTACTGCTCTCCTCATCCAGCTCGGGGTACAGTTCAAAAATGTGCAGTCCCACCGTCTCCCCCGACTTCCAGAGATTGTCCACAAAAATCCGCTGGAACTCCACAATGCCGTCCCGGTTGGCAACGAGCAGCCCGTCCGTGTCCTCACACAGGCGGATCACATCCGCGATCTGTTCCGCCACCTCTCTGTCCTGCATCCTGCTCTCCTCCATCCTGCCGCAGACATGAAAAAAATCTGGATTTCTCCAGATTTTCACCAAACAGCCGTTGACTTTTCCTATGATTTCATGGTATACTAAAACGCTCTTAACTTCCGATTGCGTCAGAACATTCTGCCCCACTGTGTGGTCAGTTTAACACAGCAGGGCGGAAAGCGCAAGAGGATATCAGAATATTTTTATCCACGCATCCGGGTGTTCGCACCCGGTGCTCCACCGCCCCTTTTGTATGATTTGACGGAAAGCAGCAGCCTTCGCCGGAATCGTCCCCCCGTGGCGGCGGTTCCAGACAATGAAATCGAGGTGTTTTTTCTACGATGGTCAAGGACGTCTACTTCGGCAAGACCCTCCGCAAAAGCTTCGCCCGCCATGAAGAGATCCTGGAAATGCCCAACCTGCTGGAGGTGCAGAAGAACTCCTATCAGTGGTTCCTGGAGACAGGCCTGAGGGAGGTCTTCAAGGATGTGGCCTCCATTACCGACTATGCCGGTAATCTGGAGCTCTCCTTCATCGACTACTCCATGGATGAGCCTCCCAAGTACAACGTGGAGGAATGTAAGGCCCGTGACGCCACGTACGCCGCTCCCATCAAGGTGTGGGTGCGCCTGCGCAACAAAGAGACCGACGAGATGAAGGAGCAGGAGATCTTCATGGGAGATTTCCCTCTGATGACCAAGGCCGGTACCTTTGTCATCAACGGCGCCGAGCGCGTCATCGTCTCCCAGATCGTCCGTTCCCCCGGCATCTATTACGCCCGCACTGAGGATAAGACCGGCAATGTGGTGTACGCCACTACCGTCATCCCCTACCGCGGTGCCTGGCTGGAGTATGAGACCGATCTCAGCGACATCTTCTATGTCCGCATCGACAAGAACCGCAAGCTGCCCATCACCTGCCTGATCCGGGCCGTGGGTCCCAAGACCGATCAGGAGATCCTGGACCTGTTCGGCGATGACCCCCGCATCGTGGCTACTCTGGAGAAGGACGCCTGCAAGACCTATGAGGAGGCCCTGCTGGAGATCTACCGCAAGCTGCGTCCCGGCGAGCCCCCCACGGTGGACTCCGCTGAGAGCCTGCTCAACGCCCTCTTCTTCGACCCCCGCCGGTACGACCTGTCCGCTGTGGGCCGCTACAAGTTCAACAAGAAGCTGGCCATCTGGTCCCGTCTGTCCGGCCAGAAGCTGGCCATGCCCGTGGTCGATCCCACCACCGGCGAGATCCTGGCTGAGCCCGGCGAGGTGCTCACCCGCGAGCGGGCCCGTGAGCTGGAGGCCAAGGGCGTCAACGAGGCCATCCTGGACCTGGACGGCGGCGTTCAGCTGAAGGTGTTCTCCAACAACATGGTGGATATGGCCGGCTTTGTGGACTTTGATCCCGCTGAGTGCGGCATCACCGAGAAGGTCCGCTTCTCCGTTCTGCAGGAGCTGCTGCAGAACTACTCCGGCGAGGAGCTGAAAGAGGCTGTCAAGGACCGCATCGATGACCTGGTTCCCAAGCACATCATTGTGGACGACATCATGGCGTCCATCAACTACCTCAACTGCCTGGCCCATGGCGTGGGCAACGCCGACGACATTGACCACCTGGGCAACCGTCGTCTGCGCTGCGTGGGCGAGCTGCTGCAGAACCAGTTCCGCATCGGCTTCTCCCGCATGGAGCGCGTCATCCGGGAGCGCATGACCATTCAGGACCTGGACATCGTCACCCCCCAGTCCCTGATCAACATCCGTCCCGTTACCGCCGCGATCAAGGAGTTCTTCGGTTCCTCCCCCCTGAGCCAGTTCATGGACCAGACCAACCCTCTGGCCGAGCTAACCCACAAGCGCCGTATGTCCGCTCTGGGCCCCGGCGGTCTGTCCCGTGACCGTGCCTCCTTCGATGTGCGAGACGTTCACTACTCCCACTACGGTCGTCTGTGCCCCATTGAGACCCCCGAAGGTCCCAACATCGGCCTGATCTCCTACCTGGCCTCCTACGCCCGCATCAACCGCTACGGCTTCATCGAGGCTCCCTACCGCAAGGTGGATAAGGCCACCGGCAAGGTCACCGACCAGGTGGAGTATATGACCGCCGACATGGAGGACGAGTTCACCATCGCCCAGGCCACCGAGCCTCTGGACGAGAACGGCTGTCTGAAGAACGCCCGTATCACCTGCCGTCACCGCAACGAGATCATCGATGTGGACCGGGATCAGGTGGACTACATGGACGTGTCCCCCAAGATGATGTTCTCCATCGCTACCGCCATGATCCCCTTCCTGGAGAACGACGACGCCAACCGTGCTCTGATGGGCGCCAACATGCAGCGTCAGGCCGTGCCTCTGCTGACCACCCAGGCCCCCATCGTGGCCACCGGTCAGGAGCACAAGAACTGTATCGACTCTGAGGTCGCCATTCTGGCCGAGGAGGACGGTGTGGTCACCAAGGTGTCTGCTCAGTACGTCACCGTTCGCTATGACAGCGGCCGGGTGGAGGAGTACAAGCTGACCAAGTACCTGCGCTCCAACCACGGCACCTGCATCAACCAGCGTCCCATTGTCAACGCCGGCCAGCGGGTGGAGAAGGGCGAGGTCATCGCGGACGGCCCCTCCACCTCCAACGGCGAGATCGCCCTGGGTAAGAACATCCTCATGGGCTTTATGACCTGGGAAGGTTACAACTACGAGGACGCCATCCTGCTCAACGAGCGCATGGTGAAGGAGGACGTGTTCACCTCCATCCACATCGAGGAGTACGAGACTGAGTCCCGCGACACCAAGCTGGGTCCCGAGGAGATCACCCGGGACATCCCCAACGTGGGCGACGACGCCCTGAAGGACCTGGACGAGCGCGGCATCATCCGGGTGGGCGCCGAGGTCCGTGCCGGCGACATCCTGGTGGGCAAGGTCACCCCCAAGGGCGAGACCGACCTCACCGCCGAGGAGCGCCTGCTGCGCGCCATCTTCGGTGAGAAGGCCCGCGAGGTCCGTGACACCTCCCTGAAGGTGCCTCACGGCGAGAGCGGCATCATCGTGGACGTGAAGGTCTTTACCCGCGAGGCGGGCGACGAGCTCTCCCCCGGCGTCAACATGGTGGTCCGCGTCTATATCGCCCAGAAGCGTAAGATCTCCGTGGGCGACAAGATGGCCGGCCGTCACGGTAACAAGGGTGTTGTGTCCCGCATCCTGCCCCAGGAGGATATGCCCTTCCTGCCCGACGGCACTCCTCTGGACATCGTGTTGAACCCCCTGGGCGTGCCTTCCCGTATGAACATCGGTCAGGTGCTGGAGGTCCATCTGGGCTACGCCGCCAAGACCCTGGGCTGGAAGGTGGCCACCCCCGTCTTCAACGGCGCCGACGAGAAGGACATCGCCGAGACCCTGAAGATGGCCGGTCTGCGCCCCGACGGCAAGAGCTGGCTGTACGACGGCCGCACCGGCGAGCGGTTCGACAACCCCGTCACCGTGGGCTACGTCTACTTCCTCAAGCTGCACCACCTGGTTGACGATAAGATCCACGCCCGTTCCACCGGCCCCTACTCCCTGGTCACCCAGCAGCCTCTGGGCGGCAAGGCCCAGTTCGGCGGCCAGCGCTTCGGCGAAATGGAGGTGTGGGCCCTGGAGGCTTACGGCGCCGCCTACACCCTGCAGGAGATCCTCACCGTCAAGTCCGACGACGTCACCGGCCGTGTGCGCACCTACGAGTCCATCGTCAAGGGCCACAACGTGCCCAAGCCCGGCGTGCCTGAGTCCTTCAAGGTTCTGGTCAAGGAGCTGCAGTCCCTGTGCCTGGATATGAAGGTGCTGGACGACCAGGGCAACGAGATCGAGCTGAAGGACGACGACGAGGATACCTACCAGCCCGGCAAGTTCCGCGACGATGACGACGACTTCTACGGCTACAACGCCGGCGGAGAGTCCGACTTTGCCGCCGCGGGCTACACCCTCAAGGAAGGCAGCGACGACGATGATCTGGCCGTTGCCGACGACAGCGATGATTTTTCCGATTCGGAGGACGATTACTCCGATGATGACGATATGGAATAAGTAAGGGAGGTCGAGCAGAAACATGAGTTACGCTGAATTTGACGCCATTAAGATTGGCATCGCCTCCCCGGAGCAGATCCGCGAGTGGTCCTATGGCGAGGTCAAGAAGCCGGAGACCATCAACTACCGCACCCTGAAGCCTGAGCGGGACGGCCTGTTCTGCGAGCGCATCTTCGGGCCCACCAAGGACTGGGAGTGCCACTGCGGCAAGTACAAGAAGATCCGCTACAAGGGCAAGATCTGTGACCGCTGCGGCGTGGAGGTCACCCGGGCCAAGGTGCGCCGTGAGCGCATGGGCCACATTGAGCTGGCCGCCCCCGTGTCCCACATCTGGTACTTTAAGGGTATCCCCTCCCGGATGGGTCTGCTGCTGGATATCAGCCCCCGCATTCTGGAGAAGGTGCTCTACTTCGCCAGCTATATTGTGACCGATCCCGGCTTCTCCCCCCTGGCCAAGAACCAGATCCTCTCCGAGAAGGAGTACCGCGATATGCGGGAGAAGTATGAGGACGACTTTGAGGCCGGCATGGGCGCCGAGGCCGTGAAGAAGCTGCTCCAGGACATCAACCTGGAGGAGCTCTCCACCCAGCTCCGCGCCGAGCTGAAGGACGCCTCCGGCCAAAAGAAGGCCCGCATCGTCAAGCGTCTGGAAGTGGTGGACGCCTTCCGCATCTCCGGCAACAAGCCTGAGTGGATGATCATTGACGTGCTGCCCGTCATTCCCCCCGAGCTGCGCCCCATGGTGCAGCTGGACGGCGGCCGGTTCGCCACCTCCGACCTGAACGACCTGTACCGCCGGGTCATCAACCGCAACAACCGTCTGAAGCGCCTGATCCAGCTCAACGCCCCCGACATCATCGTCCGCAACGAGAAGCGGATGCTGCAGGAGGCTGTGGACGCCCTCATCGACAACGGCCGCCGCGGCCGCGCCGTTACCGGCGCCAACAACCGTGCGCTGAAGTCTCTGTCCGATATGCTGAAAGGTAAGCAGGGCCGTTTCCGTCAGAACCTGCTGGGTAAGCGTGTGGACTACTCCGGCCGTTCCGTTATCGTGGTTGGCCCCGAGCTGAAGATCTATCAGTGCGGTCTGCCCAAGGAGATGGCCATCGAGCTGTTCCGTCCCTTCGTCATGAAGAAGCTGGTGGAGGATGGTCTGGCCAACAACATCAAGTCCGCCAAGAAGATGGTGGACAAGGGCAAGGCTGAGGTCTGGGACGCCCTGGAGTTCGTCATCAAGGACCACCCCGTTATGCTGAACCGTGCGCCTACCCTGCACCGCCTGGGCATCCAGGCCTTCGAGCCCGTGCTGGTGGAAGGCCGCGCCATCAAGCTGCACCCCCTGGTGTGTACCGCCTTCAACGCTGACTTCGACGGCGACCAGATGGCCGTCCACGTGCCTCTGTCCGCCGAGGCCCAGACCGAGGCCCGGGTGCTGATGCTCTCCGCCAACAACCTGCTGCGTCCTCAGGACGGCGGCCCCGTCACCGTGCCTACTCAGGACATGGTGCTGGGTTCCTACTACCTGACCTACGAGAAGTACGCCGAGCACACCGCCGAGGAGACCTATGACGACGTTGCCGCCGTCAAGGCCGCTCTGGACGCCGGCACTCTGAATCCCGGCGACCTGGTGTGGGTCAAGAACCCCGGCTCTCTGGACGATATCCCCACCTACGCCGGTATCTGTGCCGAGACCGAGGACGGCCAGCTGCCCCGCGAGGTGCTCCATGTCTTCGGCAGCGACATCGAGGCCCGTCTGGCCTACGACGAGGGCGAGCTGGAGCTCCATGTGCCCATCCTGGTCCGTCGTTCCGCCGAGGTAGACGGCGAGACCCGCTATAAGCTGGTGCGCACCACCGTTGGCCGCCTGATCTTCAACGAGGGTATTCCTCAGGATCTGGGCTTTGTGGACCGTACCGATCCCGAGCAGATGTTTGAGCCCGAGATCAACTTCGTCACCGGCAAGAAGCAGCTGGGCAAGATCATCGACAAGTGCATCGTCAAGCACGGCTTCACCGTGTCCGCCGGCGTGCTGGACACCATCAAGGCCAAGGGCTACAAGTTCTCCACCCGGGGCTCCCTCACCGTGTCCATCTACGACATGACCATCCCCGAGAAGAAGTACGGTCTCATCGAGAACACCGAGAAGGAGATCGTGAAGATCGAGCGCCAGTACAAGCGCGGCTTCCTGACCAACGAGGAGCGGTATCGCCTGGTGGTTGAGGCCTGGGAAAAGACCACCAAGGACGTGACCGACGCCCTGATGGCCGGCCTGGACCGCTACAACCCCATCTGGATGATGGCCGACTCCGGCGCCCGTGGTAGCTCCGCTCAGATCCGTCAGCTGGCCGGTATGCGTGGCCTGATGGCCGACACCTCCGGCCGCACCATCGAGATCCCCATCAAGTCCAACTTCCGTGAAGGCCTGTCCGTGCTGGAGTACTTCATCTCCTCCCGAGGCGCCCGAAAGGGTATGGCCGATACCGCTCTGCGTACCGCCGACTCCGGTTACCTGACCCGCCGTCTGGTGGACGTGTCTCAGGAAGTCATCATCCGTGAGGACGACTGCGGCACCGACGACGGCATCATGGTCAGCGAGATCGTGGAGAACGGCCAGGTCATCGAGACCTTCGGCGAGCGTCTGAAGGGCCGCTATCCGGTGGAGGACATCTGCGATCCTCAGACCGGCGAGGTGCTTATCGACCACCACACCATGATGACTGCCGACGACGCCAAGCTGCTGGAGGCTCACGGCATCCATCAGGTCAAGATCCGCTCCGTGCTCACCTGCCGTGCCCGCAGCGGCGTATGTTCCAAGTGCTACGGCATTAACCTGGCCATCGGCGAGCCTGTGGGCGCCGGCGAGGCCGTTGGTATCATCGCCGCTCAGTCCATCGGTGAGCCCGGTACCCAGCTGACCATGCGTACCTTCCACACCGGCGGCGTGGCCGGCGGCGATATCACCCAGGGTCTTCCCCGTGTTGAGGAGCTGTTCGAATCCCGCAAGCCCAAGAAGATGGCTCAGCTGGCCGAGGTGGGCGGCAAGGTCACTCTGGAGGAGGCCAAGCGCAACTCCATGTGCAATGTGACCATCACCGCCGATGACGGCGAGGTCGTCACCTATACGCTGCCCTATGCCGGCCTGCGTGTGAAGAACGGCGACACCGTGGAGAAGGGCTTCGCCCTCACCGAAGGCGCCCTCTATCCCCAGGACGTGCTCCGTGTCCGGGGCATCCACGCTGTGTACGACTATCTGATCCAGGAAGTGCAGAAGCCCTACCGTCAGCAGGGCGTGGATATCAACGACAAGCACATCGAGGTTATCTGCCGCCAGATGATGCGGAAGGTCCGTGTGGAGGACGCCGGCGACTCCGACCTGCTCTCCGGCTCCACCATCGAGCTCATCGAGTTCGAGGATGCCAAGGCCGCTGTTCAGGCCCGCATCGACGCCGGTGAGACCAACGACGGTATGGAGCTGCGGCTGCCCACCTGCACCCGTCTGCTCATGGGTATCACCAAGGCATCTCTGGCCACCGACTCCTTCCTGTCCGCCGCCTCCTTCCAGGAGACCACCAAGGTCCTTACCGAGGCCGCTATCAAGGGTAAGGTGGACCACCTGCTGGGCCTGAAGGAGAACGTCATCATCGGTAAGCTGATCCCCGCCGGCTCCGGCCTGTCCATGTACCGCAAATACGACCAGATGGACGACGAGGGTACCGCCCAGAGCGGCGAGGCCGTCGAAGAGATTGCCGAAGTCGTTGACGACGCTCCCGTTGTTGAGGAGCCCATTCTGACCGACAGCGCGGATCTTTAATCCCAATGTTTTTGGGGGGCGTTGCAGCCATGCAGCGCCCCCTTTTTCTATCGTTGTCCCTGTCCCATCCGACCGACAATGAGGTATCACGATGAAACGATGCTCCCCTCTCTCCTTGTTCGCCGGTGCCGGCGGTCTGGCGCTGCTGTTTTTTGCCCTGTTTCCAATCTCTGAACTGTCCCGGGGCGGTCCAGGGGCAAAAGCCGCCGTCTTTGTACTGTTGACCGCCCTGGCCGTACTGGCGCTGTGGCTGCTCCACCGGTCGGGCTGTTCCCTGGACCGGCTATGTACCCTGCTGCTGCCCATCGGCCTGGCCTTCTTCCTCCGGGCAATCCTGCTGGACTATGCGGCAGATGACTACGAGATCTTCCTGTCCCAGTGGGTGGCCACCTTCCGGGACAACGGCGGCTTCGCTGCCATCAAGCTGCCCATCGGCAACTATAATGTGCCCTACCTCTATTTCCTGGCCGCCATCTCCTACCTGCCGGTCCCCGACCTGTACCTCATCAAGCTCTTCTCCATCCTGTTTGATGTGCTGCTGGCCTGGGGCGGCCTGCGGCTGGTACGTCACTTCACCGGCAAAGACAGCATCCGTCCCCTGGTATGCTTCTGCGTCCTGCTGCTGCTGCCCACTGTGGTGCTCAACGGCTCTCTGTGGGAACAGTGCGACGCACTGTACGGCGCGCTCACCCTCCATGCCCTGGCTGATGCGCTGGAGAACCGACCCAAGGCCTCCGCCGCCCTGCTGGGCGTGGCCTTCTCCTTTAAACTCCAAACGGTGTTCATCCTCCCCCTGTGGGCAGTGCTTTGGATCGCCCGGCGCACCCGCTTCCGGGACCTGTTGTGCTTCCCCCTGGCCTATGCCGTTACCTGCATCCCTGCTCTGCTGCTGGGCAAACCGCTGAGGGATATCCTGGGAGTCTATGTGGGCCAGACGCAGGAGGGCGCAGGGGCACTGAACTACAACTGCGCCTCCATCTTCTCCATGGTCCCCTACGGCACTCAAATTGACGAGGCTTTCGGCGCCCGCTTGGGCATTCTGGCGGCCTTTGCCCTGGTTTTGCTGCTGCTGGTGCTGGCCTTCTTGTTCCGGGACCGGCTGGACGATGGGGCTCTGCTGTTCTTCGGCATCACGCTTACGCTGGGCGTGCCTTTCTTTCTCCCCTATATGCACGACCGCTATTACTTCCTGGCCGATGTGCTCACCCTGGTCTGGGCCTGCACCCGTCCCACGGGCCTGCCTCCGGCAGTGCTGGTCCAGCTCTCCTCCCTCAGTGCCTATCTGACCTACCTGCGGATGAAATATACCCTGATCCTCACCCTGGGTGGTCAGATGTTCACCATGCTGTTGGAGAGCCTGATGGTACTGGCCGGACTCATCTTTACAGCAGTCCTGCTGATCCGGCATTTGTATGCCTCTTCCCCCTGTCTGCCTCAGGGTTTGGGCGAAAAAAACAAGAAATCCCGGAAAAGCGGTTGACGACTTGGAAACAATGTGTTACAATTTGGTTACAGTTTTTAAAAAGCAGTAACAACTTCCAAAAGGAGGCCAAAATGGCTACGCAAAGCATCCCTCTGACTTACAAGGGCCATCCGCTGCGCCGGAAAGACAGTCTGATCTATTACGGCAGCATGGCCGAAAAATATATCATTATGCTTCAGGTTCTGGATCAGAAGAAGGATCAGGATCTGGACATGGCCACCCGGGTATCCGTTCAGCTTCAGCTCACCGACCCTGACCTGAAGAGCCGGGACCGTGTGGTTAAGAAGACCGAGAAAGACAGCCTGTACGCCGCTATGGACGTGGCTTCCGTCTGGCTGGACCGGGCTCTGTCCGGCAAATAAGTTCCTACCCACCCAACGATCAGAACGGAGGAATTCTACCAATGATAACACCTGCCAAGCTTCTGCGCACCACGCTCCTGACCGTCGCCGTTTCCGCCGTCTGTATGATCGGCGCTTCCGCCGCCAGCGGCGTGGGCACCGTCAATACCGACGCCCTTCGCCTTCGCAACGAGGCCAACACCACTTCCACCATCCTGGCTACTGCTTCCGAGGGTGACACCGTCGTCATTCTGGAGGACGCCGGCAACGGTTGGTACAAGGTGGACTACAACACCGTGGAAGGCTATATGTCCGGCGAATACCTGACGGTCTCCGCTCAGGCCGATGTGACCATCGGTTACGGTCTGGTTCAGACCGGCGGCTCCACCCTGAACGTGCGCAGCGGGCCTGGCACCACCTACAGCAAGGTGACCACCCTTAACGACAACGCGGTTGTCACCATCGTGGGTATCAATAATGGCTGGTACAAGATCAAGACCTCCAGCGGTGCTGTTGGCTATGTCAGCAGCGAGTATATGGTGACCTGCAAGGACTCCGCCGGTTCCCGCGGCGACGGCACCACCGCCGTGGCTGTGGCTTCCGACAGCAGCATGGGTCAGCAGATCGTCAGCTACGCCAAGCAGTTCCTGGGTGTGCCCTATGTCTATGGCGGCAATGGCCCCAGCTGCTTTGACTGCTCCGGCTTCACCAGCTACATATATCGCCACTTCGGCTACACTCTGAACCGCACCGCTTCTACCCAGCTGTCCAACGGTGTGGCGGTATCCAAGAGTGAGCTGCAGCCCGGCGATCTGGTATTCTTCCGTTACAATACCTCTTACCCCGCCTCTCATGTGGGCATCTACATCGGCAACGGCCAGTTCATCCACGCCTCTACCAACAAGTATCAGGTGCAGATCGATCAGCTGATGACCGGCCACTACGCCAACGTGTATATCGCTGCCCGCCGCATTCTGTGATTTTTGCTTGGCAGGTAAAGATCATATCAAAGTTTTCGCCCCGCCTGCGTCAGCAGGCGGGGTGTTTCTTTCCTATTAAACCAGAAGGGAGCGTGCCCATTTTGAGCCGTTCTCCCGCCTTTGGCCATCTGCTGGCCCTGGCTGTCTCCATTGTGTGGGGTACCACCTATATCTCCACCAAGGTACTTTTGGATGCCTTCCATCCGGTAGAGATCCTCATCTTCCGCTTTGTGCTGGCCTGGGCCATTCTCTTTCTCTGTGCTCCAAAGCCCCATCTCCCCCGCAGTTTCCGATCTGAGCTGCCTTTCCTGGGGGCCGCCCTGTCGGGGCTCACCTTCTACTCTCTGCTGGAGAATTACGCCCTCACCTTTTCCATGGCCTCCACCGTAGGCCTCATCGTCTCCTCCGCACCCATGTTTACCGCGCCGCTGCTGTGGCTGTGCCGTTGAACCACCCGGCCTGGAGCCTCCTTCTTTGTGGGCTTTGTTCTCGCCATGGCAGGTATCGCCCTCATCTCCCTGGCGGAGGGGGAATCCTTTGACTTCAACCCCATCGGCTGTCTGTTGGCTCTGGGCTCCGCTATCAGTTGGGGCGTCTACGGTCTGTGTCTGGAGTCCGCCCAGCGTCAGGGCCTCAACGATCTGCTGGTCACCCGGAAGGTCTTTTTCTGGGGTGTCCTCTTTACCCTCCCCTTCTGCCTGGGTACCGGCATCACCTTTGATCTGACCCGGTTTGCCCAACCGGTGATGTTGGGCAATACGGTGTACCTGGGCGTGGTGGCCTCCGCTCTGTGCTTCCTGGCCTGGAATCGGGCCTCCGCCCTCATTGGCCCGGTAGCCACCAATGTGTATCTCTACCTGATGCCGGTGATCACCGTGGCCGCCTCCTTCCTCATCCTGGGGGAGCCGGTGACCCTTTTCACCCTGGGTGCCATCGTCCTCATCCTGGCGGGACTGTGGCTCTCTCAGCGCCGTTCCACCACCCTTACCACCTGATGAGAAAGGGGCCTGCCGCAGCCGCGGCAGGCCCCTTCGTTTTATGTCAACTAAACATATTGTTGAGTACGATACGGCTCACCTGGTCCCCATCAAAGAAGAAGAGGATGGCTGCCCCCCAGCCCTCCGGATCCGCACAGTACCACAGATAATCTTCCCCGGGATACAGGCTCCAATAGTCGGTACGGGACAGCTTTTCCCCGTAGGCCGCCTCCACCTCCGCCCGGGTGGAACCCACCCGGATGCCCCGGTCGGTAGAGAGGTCGGTTCGTGTGGTCTCCAGCCGCTGGATGGCGTAGCTGCCGTCGGCATTGCGGTAGCACAGGGTCGAAAGGCCCTCCCACTCCATTTGCTGCCACCAGTCCCCCTCCTGGTAGATGGGGTCCGCGTCCTCCAGGACGGTAACCACAGGCTCCTCCCAGAAAAAGCCCACCTCACTGCCCGGCCCCGCCGGGTTGGGGTATCCGTCCCGCCACAGGGCCACTGTCCCATCCACCAGATGGTATCCCTGCTCCAGCGCAGCCTGCTCCACCGTTTCCCTGGGCACACTTTCACCCAGGACGGTAGTCATGTCTCCTCCCTGGCCCAGCTGGAACACCAGCCACAGGGGTTCCGGGTAGGCATACCAGTCTCCATTCTCCCAGCCGCTGCACCTTAGCTGATAGACCACACCGTAGGTCTCGTAAAGCTGCCGCAGGCCCAGGTAGCTTGCTTCATCGATCCGCATGGTGCGTCCTTCCGGCTGGAGCGGCGCCTGGTCGGCAAAGAAAATCGACATATCCGCCGGCCTGTTGCTGTAAAAATAGGCCACCGTAGCGCTCCGGGCCGCCAGCGGCATGGGCGTGTCCCGCAGCATGGCATCCGCCTCGGGGAAGGCGGTAAGGATGCCCTGCTCCAGCATCCAGTACATAATCCGATAATTATAGGTGCCTACAGCAGCCAACCGAGTGGGCTCCACCTGTTCGGAATCATACTCTCCCAGCGATCCGACGAAGGTATACTGCTCGCCCTTACGGAAAAAGAGCAGATCTTCGCCCACATAGGTACCGTTGGCGCCATAGGTAATTCCATAGCACTCCAGAGCGTCCATATCCCGCCATTCTTCCGCCAGATCCAACCGACTCAAATCATGGAAGCTGGCACAGAGGATCAGTTCCATAGGCGGTTCGGAATAGCCCAGAGAATCTTTCATATATTGCAGGACTTGTTCCTCCACCTGGGGAGGAATCTGTTCCATCACAAAGCCCCCTTCCGGTTCTCCGCCGGATGGGCCCCACTGATACCACAGAGGGGCATCAAAGCCGGCCAGCTCCTCCGCCGGAATAAGCAGTTCCTCCGTGAGCATCAAGGTGGCCTTGCAGTTGTAGTGGCGCCAGCTATCGTCCGCATACACCAGCAGGTGCTGCCAGCCATCCACAGCGTCCACCGCCGGATCGGCATCGTCGGTCATACAGGTAAGGTAGAACTCCACGCCCCCGTCATCCCGGATGCGGAACCCGGTCACCGCCCCATCTCGGGCAGCCAGAGCCACCTCCGTCCCCGCCAGTTCCCCGTTCAGGTACTCCTCCGCTCCCCGGCAGAGGGCATCCTCCGTGGTACCCGCCAATTCCAGGGCCTCCGTCAGGGTGACCACCCGATCCTCCTGCCGGTCGTAGACCAGGGTGTAGATATCACCGTCGTTGCCAGAGCTGGCAGAGTCCAGATAGAAGATCAGGTTATCGTACCGTTCGGTGACCGCAGGATAAAACAGGCACCGCTGGCCCCCTGCCGTATTCACAGGGGCGGCCATGACGGTCTGGTACTGGCTTTTGAGGGCGGTCAGGGCCTGGTTCACCGCCTGGGCGCCCTCCCCCTCCGCCGTCAGTCTGGGGATCTCAATGTAGTTGCCCAGGGCGTCATAATACTGGGTGTCCATCGTGAAACTTCCGGCCTGCGTGGTACTCCGGCAGGCCACCAGCCCTCCGCACAGGCCGATAGCCAGGGCTACCACCGCCACCAAAAGCAGGGCAGGCCGCTTGTGCCGGGCAAAGAGATTACGCAGGCGCTGCTCGGTCTCTTTGGCCGACCCGCTCATGCGGGTAGACAGCCGGGTATGGGGCACGTTCATAATGGCCCTCCTCTCTCATGACCAGCTGAGCTGTCTGTAGCTGATTTGCTCCAGGGTACCGTCTTCAGTCCAGACATACACCGCCTCCTCCGGACGGCCCACATCCCCCCGGATGTGTTCCACCACCTGTCGGTTCTCCACGTCCAGGGTGGGATTGGAAAACAGGTAGGTGGAAAAGGAAAACCGGCTCGTCTCCTCGTCCCACAAGAACCACACATAGCTCACATTGTGGGGAAAGCTCGACTCCGCCAGCAGGCCCAAATCGGGGGAACCGTCAAAATTCAGGTCCCGGATATCCGGCTCCCCAATATTGGGGTCCCGGATCAGAAACAGGCCCTGGTAGAAGCTGTCCGGCGTATACACATCGTCCTCCACCGCCATGAACTGAAGCGGTGTGTCACCCTCATAGACCCGGATCTGCTCGATTGCCAGACAATAGGGCTGCTGGTCCAGCGGCTCCAGTTCCAGCTCCAGGGACAGGTTTCTCCCGGTGGCAGTGGTCATGGTAATCCGCTCGGTCTCCACCTGCCGGTTTTCCTCCGACAGGGCCTGCCGCACCTCCTCCTCGCTCCCTGTGACCACCCGGATGAGATTGGGCCAGAGCTGCTCCTCACCACTCCAGAACGTGGGGCAGAGCAGCACCTCCATTCCCAGCCACTCCTCTCCCGTCAAAACAGAGCAGGCCAGCAGGGTGTACCGCTGTCCGCACAGGGTCTCCTCCCCCGGCGTCACCTGGACGATCTGCCACTGGGCGGAGGTATTGCTGGCCTGCCAGGGGTTATCCTGGTCTCTGGTGCGGCTCTCCACAACCCTGCGCAGCTCATTCATAACCCGCTCAGGGGCATGGTACCCCCCCGTCAGCTGGAGCCGCTCCCGAAAGGACCATTGGGGACCCTGGCCATACAGGCGCCAGTTATCCGCACCCTGAAAGATCTCTACCCCGCCGGGACAGGGCAGGGGTATTTGATCCTCCCAGTAGTTCTGGTACTCCATCCAGACCTGGGCGTCCTCCTGCCGCAGATCCCCCTTCATGGGCCAGACCCAGGTAAAGTCGGTGCCGTCAAAGGCCAGCAGGCCCCCCTCTCCATAGGTGTAACCCTGCCCTCCGCCGTTGACGGTGTAGAGGAGATAGTCCACATCGTCCTTTCGGAAGGTGGAAACCTGGGGTCTTCCGCCGCTGGAGGTGGCGGAAAACACCGGCCCAGTAAGCTGGCCCCGGTCATCCTCTACGCCGATGACCAGGGCACAGTGGGGATAGTCGTCGTAAAAATGGCCGGCTACCAGGGTGCCCCCCTGGCCCTGGATACAGGCCAGCTCCTCCCGCTGAGGTTTCCCATCAAAACTGACCTCAGCGGCATCATACAGGGCATCCAGCCGCTGCTCCTGGCCAACCTGGGCACGGCAGGCCACCAGGGAGCCGCACAGGCCGATGGCAAATCCCACCGCCATCACCAGGGCCAGGGCGGGCCGTCTGTGCTTGACAAAGAGATTGCGGACCCGTCCTTCGGTCTCCCTGGCCGAGCCGCTCATGGCTGTGGACAGCCGGGTCTTTGGTAATGTCATGCTTTCTCCTTTCTCAGGGCAGCCACGGCCTGCAAAATCGCTCTGCCGTAGGCGGCGTGTTCCTCCTGGGGCAGCCGCTTCAGGGCCCCCTCGTCGCAGGCCAGCTCAGTGTCCCGCTCCACGGAGCGCACCATCAGCCACACCAGTGGATTGAACCAGTGGACGGCGTTCACCCACAGCACCAGGGTTTTCAGCCAGATGTCCCGGCGGCGGTAGTGGATCAGCTCATGGAGCAGGGCGTAGCGCAAGCTCTCACCTCCGGTCTCCTCCGGCAGCAGCAGCACCGGCCTGAACAGCCCCGCCAGCATAGGTACCGCCAGACCGGGACACAGCCGCAACATGGGCCTGCGGTGGAGGGAGAGGCTGTCGCACAGGCCGTTGAACAGGCGGATAGTGCCCGCATCCTCCACCGGGCGGCACCACCGGGCCAGGTATCTTTTAAACCGGAAATGGGCTATGAGATTCCACCCCAGCACTGCCGCACCACCGGTTACCCATAGGGCCAGCAGAATACCGCCCACCGTGATGGGGGCGGGCTGGGTCTGCTCTGTGGGCAGAACCTCGGGCGCAGGGGTGGAGACCGGGACAGACGAGGGTGCCGCAGATGGAGCCGCCGTCTGAACCGGCTGGGAGGGCTGAGCCGCACTGGGCCGGGGTGTCCGCATCGGCTGGTAGATCACCCGGTCCGGCGGCACCTGGATCTGTATGGGAGCGGTCTCTGCCCCGGCGGGCAGCAGCGGCAGGGGGACCGCCAGTCGGAGGGCCAGCAGCAGCCAGGCCCAGCATCGCCACCGGGCGCCGTACCGTCCCCGGGTCAGTTTGGCCAACACCACCAACAGCAGGATTACCGCCCCGCCTCCCAGGCTCACGCCCGCCATGGAGGTCAAAAAGTCTGTCATCTCTGCTTCTCCCCGCTCAGTTCATCCAACAGATCCCGCAGATCGTCCAGATCCCGCTCCTCCAGGCCGTTCTTGGCCAGAGCCGCCAGGAAATTGCGGGGGGAGCTGCCGTACAGTTTGGACAGTACCGCCTGACTGTCAAAGGCCAGGTAGTCCTCCCGGCTGACCAGCGGGGTGTACAGGTTGCTCTTCCCCTCCCGGCGAACGGCTACAAAGCCCTTCTCCACCAGGCGGGTTAAATAGGTATTCACCGTATTGGAAGCCCAGCAAAAGCCTTCCAAGGCAGTCTCCAAGGCGGAGCGCGGAGTATCCGGCCCGGAGGCCCACAGGGCCTTCATCACTTCTAACTCAGTATCGGGCAGTCGTTTCATCTCTATCACCAACTTCATTTGTAGTGGATATCATTATACTACATTTGAAGTAGATATTTGTCCAGTTACAATCCAGTTACAGGGCATAAGAAAAGCCCTCCGCCGAACCGGCGGAGGGCTTTGGTTATTTTATTCCTCGGTATGGTCGCGGGCAGCCTGAGCGGCTGCCTGGGAAATATCCTCGTCAGACAGGGTCCCGTCCTTCTTGATCTGAGCGATACGGGCCTTGTTCTCCTCAATGTTGATCTTGGCGGTGGTGATCCGCTGGCAGAGGGCGGCGTAGCCCGGCTCCGGCGCACCTCCCCGCTCGGCATAGTAGAGCTTGCCGATCTCCAGATAGGCCTTGCGGATGGCGTCCTCCTCTCCGGAATTGTTGAGGGACAGCTTGGTGATCTCCATCAGCTGCTTGGACTTGGCCATGCCGGCCCGACCCAGGTCGGTGGCTTTATCCTTCAAATCGTCAAAAAAGGCCATTTTCCTACCTCCTTGCGGTATAGTGGCTGAAATGCTGGCCCTATTCTACCCCCATTTCCCGGCGGACGCAAGAGAACGCCGGGGGATTTCACATAAATTTAATGCTTCTTTTTCTGGAAGGCAAAGAACCGCTGGCCGAAATAATTGAGGATGGTGTACAAGGCCATACCGCCCAGCTTGGTGAGGCGCTCTTGCCAGATGGGATCCATGCCGGTATTACCCAGCACCCAACCGGCGATGGGCTGGGCCAGGGCATAGGCAATCACATAGCACACCGCCACGTTGATGGCAAACTTTACCGCTGAGCGCAGGAAGGTCTCCTCGCTATGGAAGGTAAAGTGGCGGTTGAGGAAAAAGCTCATCACTGCACCCGCCACATAGGCGATGGCGGTGGAGGGCCAGTAGCCCAGCCCCTCCAGCAGGAACATGAGCACCATGGACAGCAGGGTGTTGCCCACCCCCACCAGCAGGAACTTGGGGATGGAATTATCAATCAGCTTTGCCATGCTTGTCCTCCAATACCTCACGGATCAGGAAGCGGGGCCGCTCCTTAGTCTCCAGATAGACCTTGCCGATGTACTCACCAATGACGCCCAAAGAGAGCAGGATCAGTCCCCCGATGGCCCACACGGAGCAGATCAGACTGGCCCAGCCCAAAATGGTCTCACCCATGGCCCAGCGGACGATGGAGTAGATGAGCATGGCGATACTCACCAGAAACACCAGGAAACCCAAACCGGTGATCATGCGGATGGGCTTCACCGACAGGGAGGTGATGCCCTCCATGGCAAAGGAGAGCATCTTTTTCAGGGGGTACTTGCTCTCACCGGCAAAGCGCTCTCCCCGCTCATACTCCACAGTGCCGGTGCGGTAGCCGATCATGGGCACGATCCCCCGGAGGAACAGGTTGACTTCCTTGAACTCCGCCAGCCCCTCCAGGGCCCGGCGGGACATAAGGCGGTAGTCGGCGTGGTTGAACACCGTCTCCGCCCCCATGGAGTTCATCAGCCTGTAAAAGCCCTCGGCGGTAAAGCGCTTGAAGAAGGTGTCTTTCTTCCGGGAAGAGCGCACGCCATATACGATGTCACACCCGGCATAATACTGCTCCACCATGGCGTCCACCGCATCGATGTCGTCCTGGAGGTCGGCGTCCATGGAGATGGCCATGTCGCACCGCTCCTTGGCGGTCATCAGCCCTGCCAACAGGGCGTTCTGATGGCCCCGGTTGCGGCTCAGGTCCACGCCGGAGAAGATGGGGCTGCTCTGGTGCAGCTCCTCAATGAGCTGCCAGGTCTTGTCCTTGGAACCGTCGTTGACAAAAAGAACCCGGCTCTCCCGGGAAATAGTTCCGGCAGCCATCAGGGCCTCCAGCTTTTCTTTCAGCCTGCGTGAGGTCTCTGGCAGCACTTCTTCTTCGTTGTAGCAGGGAACGACAATATAAAGAATATCTTCCATATCAATCCATCTTCCTTGCGTTTTTTGTTCTGTTTGGTCATTATACTCCCTTTGGACGAGAAAAACCACCATGAAGTTCCTCTCATCCAAACAAAGTCATGCTCAGCACAGGACAAATACACGCCAGCCTCCCTCAGCTTGTCCGCATCCCTCACTCCTCCAGTCTCTTTCGCAGCCGCTCCACCGCCCGGCGCTCAATGCGGGATACCTGGACCTGGCTCACCCCCAGCATCCGGGCCGCCCGGTCCTGAGTCATACCCCGGTAGTAGCGCAGCAGGATCACCTGCTGCTCCCGGTCAGGCAGGGCGGCGATGGCGGTACGCAGGGCCTCACGCTCCACGATACCCTCCTCGATACCCTCGGTGCCCAACACACTCTCCAGGGTCAGGCCGTCCCCCGTCTCCATCTGGAGGGAGGCCACCGGCAGCCCCGCCTCCTCAGCGGCTGCAATCTCCTCCGGCTCCAGCCCGGTGGCCTCGGACAGCTGGGACAAGGTGGGTTCCCGGCCCAGGGAGGCCGACAGCCGTTCCCTGGCCGCCCGGATGGCCATCCCCCGCTCTTTCAGACCGCGGCTGACTTTAATAGCGCCGTCGTCCCGCAGGTAGCGCCGGATCTCACCGGCGATCTTGGGCACGGCATAGGTGGAGAACTGACAGCCAAAGGCGGGATCGAAGCCCCGCACCGCCTTCACAAAGCCCAGGCAACCCAGTTGATACAGGTCCTCCGGCTCCACTCCCCGGCCGTAGTAGCGGCGCACAATGGACCAGATCAGCCCACCATTCTCCTCAATGAGCCTGGCACAGGCCTCGTTGTCCCCCCGGCGGGCCTCCTCCAGCAGGTCGGGGGTATCCGCCACATTCATTGCGCCCCTCCCAGCCGGCGGGAGATCCTGCGGCGCATGGTCACCACCGTTCCCTTCCCCGGGGTGGAGCGTACCTTCACTCCGTCCATAAAACTCTCCATAATGGTAAAGCCCATACCGCTGCGCTCCTCTCCGCCGGTGGTAAACATGGGGCGTCGGGCCTGCTCCACATCGGAGATGCCCACGCCCTTATCCTTGATCTGGATCTCCAGGGTGTGATCCTCAAAGAGCCGCAGCCGCATCTGGACCAGCCCCAGCTTGTCCGGATAGGCGTGGACGATGCAGTTGGTTACTCCCTCGCTCACCGCCGTCTTGATGTCATTGATCTCCTCCAGGGTGGGGTCCAGCTGAGCGGCAAAGCAGGCCGCCGTGGTACGGGCAAAGCCCTCGTTGGCCGACCGGCTGAGAAAGACCACCGTGGCCTCATTCATCGGTTTCATTATGTACTTCCTCCGTCATTCAAATTTGATCAACCGGTCCAGCCCGGCTGCCCGAAGCACCTTGCCTGCCTGCTCAGGCACATGGACCACCTCCATGGTCCCTTCCAGCTCGCTCATCCGTCGGCTGGCCCGCAGCAGTACGGCGATCCCCGAACTATCCATAAAGCTGACGCCCCCCAGATCCACCGTCAGATGACGGGGCATGGTCAGGTCGATCTGCCGTACCAACTCGCCTAAAATCTGTCTGGCCCGGTGGTGGTCCACCTCGCCGTCAATGGCCGCGTACAGCGCCCGATTCTCTGCTTTGCAGGTCACTGCCATGGCATATCCCCCCTGTACAAAAAAATCGCAGTATACCAATTTTTGGTATACTGCGATCCTATCACAGATGGGGTATATATTTTGTCGAAGGACTCACCGGACCAGGGAAAAATCGGTAAAGATCCACTTCTCCCCCACTTTTTCGTAGGGGAAGTCAAACGTCAGGGTATCCACCACCGCGCCGTCCTGCTCCGGGTCCAGCACTTCCACCGTCACCCGGACGGTACAGCGGTTTGGGTCTCCGTCCCGCAGGACCTGGGTCGTCTCGGCACCCCTGGTGATGTCGGTGCCCCGGCCGCCGTCCTGGACGTAGAGGACGCCGTCGATGTCCACATACTGGGTTCCGTCATAAGGCAGCAGCTTTTCCACCAGATCGTCGGAAAAGAGGCTCTTGAGGTAACCCCGCAGGCTGACCGTGCTGTCAATGCCGGGATAGTCTACCCGATAATAGGTGGCACCGTCTACCTCGCGGCTGTCCGTTTCATCAAAGGTCATGGGCTCCACCTGGAACCACCAGAAGGCCTGCACCGCCGCCCGGTAGGCGGACAATACCTCCTCATCGTTAGGTCCGTCATAGGCCGTGGGGGTAGGCGAAGGCTCCGCAGAGGGCTCCGGCTCCACAGAGGCCGTAGGTTCCGGCATAACAGTGGGCTGGGCCGTTGGGATGGGTGAGGGCTCCGCGGAGGGGGTAGGTTCGGCGCTCTGCTCCACCTCAGGCGTGGATGCGGCACTGGGCAGCGCGGTAGATACCGCCCTGGTATCCTGACAGGACCCGGTACATCCGCCCAGCAGCAGCAACACCGCCAGCAATGGGATCAGTCTTTTCAACGCTCCAACCTCCTTTCCACGGCCTGGGTCAAACTGGGCCGTACAATATTACTGTACATTTTATCCGATTCTGCTCTGGAGCACAACCACAGTTGTGTAACAAAGTATGACAATATGGGCACAGAAACGCCGCCATCCGCGTTCGATGGCGGCGTTTCTCTGTTTTTCGAGAATTTTATCAGCCCAGCGCAGCCGCAGATTCTTCCAGCTTGACCAGCAGAGCCTTCAGCTTATTCGCCCGCTCCCGCTCGGCCTCCACTACCTGGGCGGGGGCCTTGTTTACAAAGCCGGGGTTATTCAGCTTGGTCTCCAGCTTGTCCAGCTCCTTGCGGTTCTTGTCCAGCTCCTTCTGGATGCGGGCCTTCTCCTTCTCCAGATCCACCAGCTCAGCCAGGGGCAGATACAGCCGGGCCGCATGGGTGGCGATGGTCACCATACCCTGGGTGTCCACCGTATCGGTGGCCTCCACCACCTTCACGTCGCTGGCATAGGCCAGACGCTTCAGGAAGGGAGTGCCCTGGTGGAACACAGCCTGCTCCAGAGTGGAGACGGTGAGCTGTGCCTTCTTGGAGGGGGGCACGTTCATCTCGGCCCGACGGGCACGGATGGCCCGAATGGCGTCCATGATGAGCTCCATAGCCTTCTCTTCCTCGGGGAAGTCCAGGTTGGCGTGGTGCTCCGGCCACTGCTGGAGCATCAGGTAGTCGCCCTCATGGGGCAGGGCCTGCCAGATTTCCTCGGTGATGAAGGGCATAAAGGGATGGAGCAGCTTGAGGATCTGGGTGAGCACATAGCACAGCACCTGCTGAGCCCGCACCTTGGAGTCCTCGTCCTCGCCCTGGAGGCGGGTCTTGGTCAGCTCGATATACCAGTCGCAGTAGGAATCCCAGATGAAGTCGTACACCTTCTGGGCGGCCACGCCCAGCTCGTAGCGCTCCATGTTCTCCGTGATCTCGGGGATGACGCTGTTCAGCTTGGACAGGATCCACTTGTCCTCCAGCTCCAGCTTCTCAGGCAGCTCGCACTTGTCGATGGTCAGGTTCATCATCAGGAAGCGGGAAGCGTTCCAGATCTTGTTGGCGAAGTTGCGCATGGCCTCGCACCGCTCGGTGTAGAAGCGCATATCGTTTCCGGGGGAGTTGCCGGTCACCAGGTTGAAGCGCAGGGCGTCGGCGCCGTACTGGTTGGCCATCTCCAGGGGATCAATGCCGTTGCCCAGGGACTTGGACATCTTGCGGCCCTTGTCGTCCCGCACCAGACCGTGGATGAACACGGTGTGGAAGGGGGGCTTGCCGGTATGCTCACAGCCGGAGAAGATCATGCGGGCCACCCAGAAGAAGATGATGTCGTAGCCGGTGACCAGCACGTCGGTGGGATAGAAATACTTGTAGTCCTCGGTCTCCTCAGGCCAGCCCAGGGTGGAGAAGGGCCACAGGGCAGAGGAAAACCAGGTATCCAGCACGTCCTCCTCCTGCTTGATGTTGTGGGAATGGCAGTGCTCGCACTCGGTGGGATCGTCCTCGGACACGGTGATGTGGCCGCACTCCTGGCAGCTCCAGGCGGGGATCTGGTGGCCCCACCACAGCTGGCGGGAGATACACCAGTCATGAACGTTCTCCATCCAGTTGGTGTAGATCTTGGAGAAGCGGTCGGGGACGAACTTGACCTCACCCTCGTTGACCACCCGCAGGGCCTCCTCGGCCAGGGGCTTCATCTTGACAAACCACTGGGCGGAGATGAGAGGCTCCACGTCGTTGTGGCAGCGGTAGCAGGTACCAACGTTGTGCTGGTGGGGCTCCACCTTGACCAGATACCCCTGCTCCTCCAGGTCGGCCACAATGGCCTTCCGGGCCTCGTAGCGGTCCATGCCGGAGTAGCGGCCGTAGCCCTCCACCACCTTGCCGTTGTCGTCCAGCACACGGATGGTCTCCAGGTTCTGCCGCAGGCCCACCTCAAAGTCGTTGGGGTCGTGGGCGGGAGTCATCTTCACGCATCCGGTGCCGAACTCCATGTCCACATACTCGTCGGCCACGATGGGCATCTCACGGCCCACCAGGGGCAGAATGCACTTTTTGCCCACAATGTCCTTGTACCGCTCGTCGTTGGGGTTGACCGCCACGCCGGTGTCGCCCAGCATGGTCTCGGGCCGGGTGGTGGCCACGATGACGTACCGGCCCTCCTCTCCCTGGATGGGGTAGCGGATGTGCCAGAAGTTGCCCGGCTTGTCCTGATACTCCACCTCGGCGTCACTGAGGGCAGTGACGCAGTGGGGGCACCAGTTGATGATGCGGGAACCCTTGTAGATCAGGCCCTTCTTGTACAGGGACACGAACACATGGCGGACGGCCTTGCTGAGGCCCTCGTCCATGGTGAACCGGGCACGGGACCAGTCGCAGGAGGCGCCCAGCTTCTTCTGCTGCTCCACAATGCGGTTGCCGTACTTGTGCTTCCAGTCCCACACCCGCTCCAGGAATTTCTCCCGGCCCAGGTCGTAGCGGGACAGACCCTCGTTCTTGCGCAGCTCCTCCTCCACCTTGATCTGGGTGGCGATGCCGGCGTGGTCGGTGCCGGGCACCCACAGGGCGGCGTAGCCCTGCATCCGCTTGAAGCGGATCAGGATATCCTGGAGGGTGGAGTCCATGGCGTGGCCCATGTGGAGCTGGCCGGTGACGTTGGGGGGCGGCATGACGATGGTGAAGGGCTTTTTATCGGGATCACGGTGGCCCTCAAAGCAGCCGTTTTTCTCCCACATCTCGTAGACGCGGCCCTCCACCTCCTGGGGTTCATAGACCTTGGGAAGTTCTTTCTTCATCTGTTACACTCCTTTTCGGGGCAAAAAAGGTTCGCCCCAAGCTGTTGCTCAGGGCGAACCTGTTAGTCCGCGGTACCACCTGAATTTCCTCAAATGAGGACACTCATTGCCTCTGTAACGGGAGGATTCCGCCGCCCCCTACTGTGGTTCAGGGGCAGAGCTCTGGGACGACCTTCCCCCCACCGCCGGAGAGCCTTGCACCAAACCGGCTCCTCTCTGTACCTTTCGCGGGGGTACTCCTTCCCATCTTAGCCTTTGGGACATAGTATATGCACTTTTCGGGAAAATGTCAAGCCTCTGGCTTACCGCAGTTCCTTGTCGCAGTAAGCGCAGCAATCCACGCCGCCGTTCTGCTTCACCAGGGGGGGCAGATAGTGCTCGGTCTGGGTGATGCAGTTGGGGTTGGAGCACACCGGCTTGGTACCGATCTCCACCGCGCCGGGGCTCATACGGTCCTGATTGGCCAGGTCGGTGAGCAGCGCCATACGGGCATACATACCATAGCGGGCCTGTTCAAAGTAGACCGCCCGGGGATCGTCATCCACGTCGATGGCGATCTCGTCCACACGGGGCAGGGGATGCATCACCAGCAGGTCCTTCCGGGCCCGGTCCAGCTTCCGGCGGGTGAGGACGTAAATGCCCTTGCACCGCTCGTACTCCAGGGGGTCCACAAAGCGCTCCCGCTGGATACGGGTCATATAGAGCACATCCAGCTGGGGAATGACGGCCTCCAGGCCGGTGACCTCGGTAAACCACATATCATTCTCCCGCATGAAGGCTCGCATATATTCGGGCACCGCCAGCTCACGGGGCGCAATGAGGAAGAATTTGATGCCCTTGAACTTGGCCAGAGCCTTGATGAGGGAGTGAACGGTACGGCCGTTCTTCAGGTCACCGCACAGGCCCACGGACAGACCGTCCACACCGCCCCGCAGGCGGGTGATGGTGGTCAGGTCGGCGGTGGTCTGGGTGGGGTGCATATGGCCGCCGTCGCCGGCGTTGATCACCGGTACATCAGAGTAAAGAGAAGCAGCCTTGGCGGCGCCCTCCTTGGGGTTACGCATGACCACCACATCGGCGTAGCCGGACACCATCTTGATGGTGTCCTTCAGGGTCTCGCCCTTGGCGGTTGAGGTAGATTTAGGATCGGCAAAGCCGAACACGGTACCGCCCACCCGCAGCATAGCGGTCTGGAAGGAAAAGTTGGTGCGGGTAGAGGGCTCATAGAACAGGCTGGCCATCACCCGCCCCCGGCAGGCGTCCATAAAATCGGCGGGGTGGTCCATAATATCACTGCACCGCTGGTACAGGGAATCCCACTCCGCCCTTGACAGGTCTCCAAAGTCGATCAAATGCCGCATGACGCTTCATTTCCCCTTTTGAATTTTTTCTATCGTATCATATTCCCCCCCGTTCCGGCAAGAGCAGAATGGACAAATTTCCTACTTTTTTCCCACTTCTCCTTGACATCTACGCCGTTCAATCTGCCCGGCTCTGTGTAAAGACTGACAGGTATCCTTTGCTCAGGTTATGCCCACACTAAAAAGCAAAGGAGGCTATGCCATGTCGCTGTTTTGGATCTTTCTAATTTATAGCTTTGTCGGCTTTCTCATCGAGGTAGGCTATGCCCGGCTGAGTGGTGAATCCAAGCAGGACCGGAAGTGCCGCCTGCTTCTTCCCATCTGCCCGGTCTATGGGCTGGGCGCGCTGGGTCTGCTCCTGCTGCCGGAGCGTGTACGGGCTCAGCCTCTTCTGCTGTTCCCCGCCGCGGTTCTGATCTGTACGGCGGCAGAGCTTCTGGCGGGTCTTTTTTATGAAAAAGTCTTTCTGGTGTCCTTCTGGGATTACTCCCATTTGCCCCTGCATCTGGGCCGGCACATCTGCCTCCGTTTCTCCCTGTACTGGGGCGCATTGACTCTGGCCCTCTATTATTTGCTCCATCCAACGATTGCCTGGCTGGCTGCCGCCATTCCAACCTGGGCCACACCACCCGCTGCGGCTTTGTTGTGCGTAGATACGGTACTCACCGCCCTTCTGCTGCGCCGAACACGGGATACCGGTTCTCTACGCTGGTATGTCCGGCTGTTCCGACGAAAGCCAGCGTGAAAAACGCCCCCTTTCAGATTTTTGTATCTGAAAGGGGGCGTCCCTCATGCCCGTCTCAGGTCATTCAGAGTCTCGTCAATCTTCTTCTGGGATACGTAAGCCTGGGCTACCGAGAGGATCTGCTCCAGGGTGATGGAGCGGGCAGCCCCCAGGATGGGATGCTTGAAGAGCATAGGGAACCGGCGCTGAAGCACCGCCCGGCTGCCCGGATGGTCCAGCAGCTCCCCTACTGTAATCTGATTGCGTTTGAGTTCCATGCGCTCACCTCCAACCCAGTCTATGCACCAGTGACGCAGATTTGACTTGCGGGCTGATGTGGGGCAGGCTATAATGGTGTGCATACCATATATCCGGATAAGGAGGCCCCACTTTCTATGATCCATTCTCTGGATAACCATGTTCCTCAGCTCCACCCGGAGGCCAGAATCGCCGCCAATGCCACCCTTGTGGGCAAGGTATCTGTCGGCCCCGCTGCCAGCATCTGGTACGGCGCGGTTCTGCGGGGCGATGAGTGCTCCATCCGCCTGGGCGCAGGCTCCAACGTGCAGGACCAGGCGGTGGTCCACGGCGACCCGGACTTTCCCACTGTCATCGGTCGGGATGTAACTGTAGGCCACGGCGCCATCCTCCATGGATGCACAATAGAAGACGGATGCCTCATCGGTATGGGCGCCATCCTGCTCAACGGCTGCGTCATCGGTGCAGGCAGTCTGGTGGCGGCCGGGGCGCTGGTCACCCAGAACACGGTAATCCCGCCAGGCAGCCTGGTGATGGGTTCCCCTGCCAAAGCGGTCCGGCCCCTGCGCCCGGATGAGCAGGAATCCCTGCCCCACTCCGCCCAGCTCTATCGGGAGCTGTCTGCGGCCCAACTTCCCGCTGTCGGTCAGGAGGTAACAACATGAAAAAAGAGCATCACCCCAAGGGACAGCGCCGACAGGCGCTGAAAGAAGAGGTAAAGGCCAAACCCGGTGTGACCGCAGTCTATATCATTCTCCGGGCCCTGGTTATTGTGGCCATCGTGGCCCAGTCCTTCAAGGGTAATTTTGAGAACGTGTTTCTGTGTGTTCTCACCCTGTTTCTCTTTACGCTGCCTTCCTTCCTGGAGCGCACCATTCGTGTGGAGATTCCGGACACGCTGGAAATTATCATCTTACTTTTCATCTTTGCCGCAGAAATCCTTGGTGAGATCCAAGCCTACTACATCCAGTATCCCTACTGGGACACCATGCTTCATACCCTCAACGGTTTCCTGTGCGCTGCCATCGGCTTCTCTCTGCTGGACATCCTCAACCGGAATGAAAAACTAAAATTCAGCCTCTCTCCGGTCTATCTGGCTGTGGTAGCCTTTTGCTTCTCTATGACCATCGGCGTGCTTTGGGAGTTCTTTGAGTTCTCGATGGACCAGCTCTTCCTGCTGGATATGCAGAAGGATACCGTGGTCAATTCCATTGGCTCGGTGATGCTGGACCCCACCGGAGGCAATCACCCTGTCTCCATCAAACATATTACAGATGTGATTGTGGTCACTGCCGACGGCGCCCAGCAATCTCTGGGGCTGGGCGGCTATCTGGACATCGGCATTATCGACACTATGAAGGATCTGTTCGTGAATTTTATTGGCGCTGTGGTCTTTTCCACCATCGGCTTCTTTTATGTGAAAAACCGCGGCAAGGGCAAATTTGCTCCCCAGTTTATCCCCACTGTGGTGGACGATGTGGAAACAACGGCAGATCAGGACGATCCCACACAGAATTAAGCTGCTTTTACTCCTCTGTTTTTCCACCTACTCTCCCCTTTTGGCAGATTTTTTTACTACATACCTGCATAGAGTTCCTCCATTCCGCCCATACTAGGAGCGTACCACGGTAACAAGGAGGAATTTGCAATGAACCAGACCCCTAACAACAGCATCAAGTGCTCCGTCACCAACTGTGCCCATCACTGCGGCGGCCAGAACTACTGCACCCTGAATGAGATCAAGGTCGGCTGCTGCGAGCCCAACGCCACCAAGTGCGCCTCCACCGAGTGCGCCTCCTTCCAGCTGGGCCAGCACTAAGCACCTGAGCAACAAAAAACAGGACCTGCTTTCGCAGGTCCTGTTTTTTGTGCTTGGAATTACTCCTTGGGCTCGGCAGGAACCTCGGCCTTGGGGGCAGCAGCAGGGGCAGCCTTGGGAGGCGCGGCTTTCACCTCGGGCACCTTGCCATCCACAATGATCAGCTTGCGGGGGCACTTCTGAGCGCAGATGCCGCAGCCAATGCACTTCTCGTAGTCGATGACGGCCAGGTTGTTGACCATGGTGATGGCCTCCCTGGGGCAGTTCTTCATGCACAGAGAACAGCCGATACAGCCGTTGTCGCATACCTTCCGGGCGTCCGCGCCCTTGTCGTGAGAGGAGCATGGAATGGTGACGTGACGCTTGGTCTTGTAGGGCTCCAGAGCGATGATGTGGCGGGGGCACACGTCCACGCACTTGCTACAGGACTTACACTTCTTCTCGTCCACCTTGGCCACGCCGTCAACAACGTGGATCGCGTCAAAGGGGCAGACCTTCTCACAGGAGCCCAAACCCAGGCAGCCGTAAGAGCAGCCCAGATCACCGCCGCCGGGCAGCTTGGAAGCGGCCACGCAGTCGTGGAGGCCCACATAGTTGTACTGCTTGTAGTTCTGACCGCAGCCGGTGCAGTGAACCTGAGCGATCATCTTGACAGCAGCGCCGGCAGATACGCCCATAATCTCACCGATCTGAGCGGCGACAGCCTCGCCGCCGGCGGCGCAGGCATTGACAGGGGCTTTGCCCTTGGCCACAGCGGCAGCATAACCGGAGCAGCCGGGGAAGCCGCAGCCGCCGCAGTTGGCGCCGGGCAGACAGGCCAGCACAGCCTCCTCCTTGGGGTCCACCTCAACAGCGAACACCTTGGCGGCGATGGCCAGCACCAGGCCGAAGATGGCGCCCAGCACAGCCAGGACCACAACGGCAAAGATAACAGTATTCATATCCATGATTCATCCGCCTCCCTTAACCAAAGACCTTCAGACCGGAGAAGCCCATGAAGGCCAGGGCCACCAAGCCGGCGGCCATCAGGGCAATGGGGAAGCCCTCAAAGGCCTTGGGACACTTGGAGAACTCCATCCGCTCACGGATGGAGGCGAAGATCACGATGACCAGCAGGAAGCCGATACCGCCAGTGACGCCGTATACCACGCTGGTAATAAAATCGTAGCTGTTCTGGGTGTTCTGCAGCACCACGCCCAGCACGGCGCAGTTGGTGGTAATCAGGGGCAGGTACACGCCCAGGGCTTCATAGAGGGAGGGCATGGACTTCTTCAGGAACATCTCAATGAACTGCACCAGGGCGGCGATGACCAGGATGTAGGTCACAGTCTGCATGAAGGTCAGCCCCAGAGGCACCAGAATCAGCTCATTGATGGGCCAGCAGATAGCGGAAGCCAGACCCATGACGAAGGTGACCGCCAGGCCCATGCCGGAGGCCGTCTCCACCTTCTTGGACACGCCCATAAAGGGGCAGATGCCCAGGAACTGAGCCACGATAAAGTTATTGACCAGGATGGCGCCAAGGGCCACGGTAAACAGGTTTGCCCAATCCATTACTTGGCCACCTCCTCAGCCTTTTTCTCGCCCTTCTTGGGCTTGTTCAGGATGTACTGCATGGCAGCGATAAGCACGGC
Organism: Flavonifractor sp. An9; assembly: GCF_002161245.1. Taxonomy (NCBI): domain Bacteria; kingdom Bacillati; phylum Bacillota; class Clostridia; order Eubacteriales; family Oscillospiraceae; genus Flavonifractor; species Flavonifractor sp. An9. The sequence continues at coordinate 75,986 of NZ_NFHC01000005.1, read as the reverse complement.
CAGCGTGATAAAGCCGCCCACGGGGAGAATCATGCCCAGAGCGGGGATGCCCTCGGGCAGGATGCGAATGCCGGCGGCGGTACCCAGGCCGAAGACCAGGTTGCCGTCCTTGCCGATCTCCAGCAGGCCGCCCATGATCGTGCCATTGCCCAGGAACTCACGGATAACACACATGATTACCAGGATCATGGTATAGCCCAGGCCCTGGAAGATACCGTCCATGGCGGAAGCACCGATGCCGTTCTTGTAGGCGAAGGACTCGGCCCGACCCAGAATGATACAGTTTACCACGATCAGGGGGATAAACAGACCCAGGCTGGCCGACAGGGCAGGTACGAATGCCTGGAGCATCAGGTCCACGATGGTCACGAAACCGGCAATGACCACGATGAAGCAGGCAATACGGATATTGTTTGGAATAATCTTACGCAGAGCAGCGATAATGATATTAGCCAGGGTCAGGATCACCAGCACAGACACACCCATGCCTAGTCCGTTGAACAGGGTGGTGGTGATGGCCATGGTGGAACACATACCCAGCAGCTGGACGGTAACGGGGTTCTGATAGAACAGACCGTCCATCAGTTGTTTTCTTGCATTCATGGTTCGTTCCCTCCTTAACCCATGCTGGCCGCGGCGGCAATAGCGGAGGAAACCGCCTCGCATACGCCTCGGGAGGTGATGGTGGCGCCGGTGAGCGCGTCGATGGTGCCACCATCCTTGGTCACATTGACCTCACCAGTGGCACCAACGAACTGGGCACGGAAATCCTCCTTGCTGGCATTGGAACCCAGGCCGGAGGTCTCGCCGGTCTTAACGATGGACACACCGGAGCAGGCTCCGGTGGCGTCCACGCCCACCATGATGGTCAGGTTGCCGCTGAAGGAAGTGGCGGGCTTGACCTGCACCACATAGCCGGCGTCGCCGGCGCTGTAGACGTCTTCCACGGTGGCATCGCCGCCGGTGTACTGATCGGTAACCTTCTCATAGCTGTCGGCAGGCAGCACGGCAGCCATGGCCTCCTGGGTGGTCTTTTCGTTATTGGCCGCAATGTAGGGCTTGGTGACCTCGTTGGTCAGGCCCAGCAGCAGAGCGGTAACGGCGCAGATGGCAAAGAGCACAATGACAAGGGTCGCCATGCCGGGCTCTTTCTTCTTGGTTACAGTTTCGCTCATGGTTTAGCCCTCCTTCCCGGCTTTTTGGGCGGCCTTGGCGGCAGCCTTCATTTCCTTGGTGACGCCGTAGCGGTTGGGCTTACCCACCTTATCGATGAGCCACACGCAGCAGTTCATGATCAGGATGGAGTAGGACACGCCCTCGGGATAGCCGCCGAAGTAGCGGATAAACACGGTGAGCAGACCGCAGCCGATGCCGAAGATGACCTCGCCCTTCTTGGTAACGGGGCTGGTCACATAATCGGTGGCCATGAAGAAGGCACCCAGCATCAGGCCGCCGGTGCACAGCTGATAGAGCATCCAGGTCAGCCGGTCATTGCCGCCCATGGGGAAGGCAAAGGTAAGCACGGCCACAGTGGCGATGTAGGCCACGGGGATGCGGGCACGGATCACGCCCCGCCAGATCAGGTACAGGCCGCCCAGCAGCAGCATGAGCGCGGAGATCTCACCAATACAGCCCATCTTGTTGCCCACAAAGGCATCCAGCAGGGAAACATCGGTGGGCAGCAGGCCCTTGTGCATGAAATCGGCGGACAGGGGGGTGGCGCCGGAAACGATGTCGGCGCCGGCCATGGTGGTAGTGCCACCCAGTAGGTCAGGCCAGTACTGCGTACCGATGCCCTGGGGTGCCCAGGTGGTCATGGCTACAGGATAGCACAGCATCAGGAAGGCACGGCCGCCCAGGGCGGGGTTCATGAAGTTCTGGCCCAGGCCGCCGAAGAGCTGCTTGACCACCACGATGGCGAAGAAATCGCCGATGATCAGCATCCAGTAAGGCAGAGTGGGGGCGCACACGAAGGCCAGCAGCACGCCGGTAACGGCAGCGGACAGGTCCTTGTTGGCGCAGGACTTCTTCATCAGCTTGCGGTAGCCCCACTCAAAGAACTCGCAGGCCACCACAGAGATCAGAGTGGCAACGAGAGCACGGGGGCCGAAGAACACCACGCCCATGACCAGGGCGGGCACCAGCGCGATGAGCACATCGCGCATCAGGTTCTGGGTATCGATGGGGGAGGCCACGTGGGGGGACGAGGCCACCGTCAGATTCAGCTTCTTTTCCTCATTCATGCTTTGGCCGCCTCCTTTGCCGCTTTTTCCTTGGCCGCCAGATTCCGCAGCTCACCCTTGGTCACGCGGAAGGACTGGACCAGATGGATGCGGGCGGGGCAGATGTAGTTGCAGGAACCGCACTCGATGCAGTCCATGACGTTGAGGGCCTCCGCCTCTTTCCACATACCTTTCTCGGCATACAGGTGCATATACACGGGAGTCAGGTGCATGGGGCAGACGTTGACGCAGCGGCCGCAGCGCAGGCAGACCTCTTCCTCCACCACGGGAGCGGCCTCATGCTTGGTGAGGCAGAGCACGGCGTTGGTGCCCTTGATGCACGTCACGTTCAGATCATACTGAGCGATGCCCATCATGGGGCCGCCGGTGAGGATGCGCTCAGGCTCCTCCTTAAAGCCCTTGGCCTCGTCGATGAGTTCCTGGAAGGATACGCCCAGAGGCACCATCAGGTTCTTGGGCTCCTGGATGGCGTCGCCGGTGACGGTGATCACACGGTGGGTGACGGGCTTGCCCTCCACCACGGCATCGTACACAGCAGCAGCGGTGCCCACGTTGAACACGGCGCAGCCCACATGGGCGGGCAGGCCTCCGGGAGGCACCTCACGACCGGTGATGCGCTGGATCAGCTGCTTCTCAGCACCCTGGGGGTACCGGGTCCGCAGAGACTCCACAGTGATGTCACCCTTGCCGCCCACCAGAGCACGCAGGTGCTCGATGGCATCCTCCTTGTTGGCCTCCACACCGATCACGCCGCTCTTGAGGCCGAAGGCCTGCATGAGGATGCGCAGACCGCCTACAACCTTCTCACCATGTTCCAGCATGAGGCGATGGTCGGCGGTGATGTAGGGCTCACACTCGGCGCCGTTGAGGATCACGGTGTCCACCTTGCCAATACCCGAGCTGATCTTCACATGGGTGGGGAAGCCGGCGCCGCCCATACCGGTAAGGCCAGCCTCCTTCACAATGTTGACGATCTCATCGGTGCTCAGCTTGGTGTAATCGAGATGGGGAACGAGCTCGGAGCCCCAGGTATCCTGGAAGTCGTTCTCGATCACCACCGACATACACTTGCCGCCGCCCACATAGGGACGGGGCTCCACCGCCTTGACCTCGCCGGAGACCGAAGCGTGGATGGGGGCGCCCAGACCGGCGATCTCGCCGATCTTCTGACCCACCTTAACGTGATCGCCCACAGCAACGATGGGCTTACAGGGAGCACCGATATGCATGGACATAGCGATGACCACCTGCTTGGGAGCAGCGCTCAGAGGCGCTATCTCCTTGTGGCGTGCCAGCTCCTTCCGGTCATGGGGATGCACGCCGCCGTAAAAGCTTTGCTTCATAGGTCCACCTCGCAAATCTGACCCACACACGGGCCATTTTTCTGAGTTGTTTGACCGGTATCTCAAACAGAATTATCATATCGCAAAGCACACAAATTGTCCAGTTAAAACCGTCAAATTTCTCACCGTTTTTTCATTTAAACTCACCAGTTTTATCAAAAAGCTGAATTCTTCCTTGCTTTTCCTCCTTTTTGAAAAACTATACCAGCCAGTTTTCCAATTGGCGGAACCGTGGATTCTGTCCCCCTGCCACGGTACTTTACTTGTTTAAAATGCAGAAGTTTCAAATGGCAGATTGACAAAACCCACCGGGAAAGCTATGATTATACCTACAACTTGCAGTTCATCCTCTGGGATGGACGCTTCAAATGCGATGACCGGGACAGTACGGGCGGCGCATAAGCGCAGAGAGGGAGCGGTTGGTGTAAGCTCCCGTGAGGCCGCATCGGAAGGTCACCCGGGAGCGGCTCCGCCGAAGGCAGTAGGCGGGGACGGTTACCCTCCGTTACCGGGGCATGAGTGCGCGGGTATGCCCGCGAAGTTAGGTGGTACCACGGAGTGTTATGGCGGCTTCGTCCTATGGGACGAAGCCGCCATGTTGTTTTTCTCCCATACCAGCCAAAGGAGGTCTTTTCCACCATGAGAATGAAAACAGCCCAGATCCTGATGGAATGTCTGCTGGAGCAGGGGGTGGATACCGTATTCGGTTACCCCGGCGGCACCATTCTAAATGTATACGACGAGTTCGAGCTGCACGGCTATAAGGATAAGATCCGTCACATCCTCACCGCCCACGAACAGGGCGCCTCCCACGCCGCTGACGGCTATGCCCGGGCTACCGGCAAGGTGGGTGTGTGTTTCGCCACCTCCGGCCCCGGCGCCACCAACCTGACCACCGGCATTGCCACCGCCTACTACGACTCCTCCCCCGTGGTGTTCATTACCTGTAATGTCAGCGAGAACCTGATCGGCAAGGACTCCTTCCAGGAGGTGGATATCACCGGTATCTCCATGCCCATCACCAAGTGCAACTACCTGGTGAAGGACCCCAACCAGCTGGCCGACGTGATCCGTGAGGCCTTTGCCATTGCCCGCACCGGCCGCCCCGGTCCGGTTCTGGTGGACATCGCCAAGAACGTCACCGCCGCTGAGGCGGAGTATGAGCCCCTGCCCCTGTCTGAGCACCCCAACCACGGCCGTCTGGCCGCCATGCTCCGCCGGGCCAGCCACGAGCTGAAGGCTCCCGAGCCCGACGCCGGCGACATCCAGACCCTGCTGGACATGATCGAGGAGGCCCGCCGTCCCCTGGTGCTGGTGGGTGGCGGCGTGATCCGCTCCAAGGGCGCTGTGCCTCAGTTCCGGAAGTTCATTGAGACCCTCAATGCTCCGGTGGCCTCCACCATTATGGGCGGCGGTGCCTGCCCCGGTGACCACCCGCTGTTCACCGGCATGATCGGAATGCACGGCTCCCACGCCTCCAACCACGCCAGCGATCAGTGCGACCTGCTCATCGCCATTGGCTGCCGCTTCTCCGACCGGGTGGCCACCGACCCCGCCACCTTCGCCCCCAACGCCAAAATCGTCCACATCGATATTGACCGCGCCGAGATCGATAAGAACGTGGTCACCGACCACCACATCATCGGCGACGCCCGTCGGGTGCTGGAGCTGCTCAACACCAAGCTGCCCGCCCACGACTATCCCGAGTGGAAGGAGTGGGTGTTCTCCCACAAGGAGATCCCCCTGAAGAAGGACGACATTCTCCACCCCCATGAGATTCTGGAGACCATTCAGGCGGTCACCGACGGGGACGCCATCATTACCACCGACGTGGGCCAGCACCAGATGTGGTGCGCCCAGTACTACCACTTCTCCCGCCCCGGCCAGCTGATCACCTCCGGCGGCTTCGGCACCATGGGCTTCGGCCTGGGTGCCGCCATGGGCGCCGCCGTGGGCAACCCGGGCAAGGTGGTGGTCCAGTGCACCGGCGACGGCTGCTTCCGCATGAACTGCCATGAGCTGTGTACTGCCGAGCACTATAACATCCCGGTCATTACCGTGATCTTCAACAACCGGACCCTGGGTATGGTACGCCAGTGGCAGAACCTGATTTATCACAAACGTTTCTCCCAGACCGACCTGGACCGGGGCCCCGACTTTGTGAAGCTGGCGGAGGCCTACGGCATCCAGGGTGAGCGTGCAGCCACCCAGCCGGAATTTGAGGCCGCTTTCCGTCGTGCCGTGGCCTCCGGCCGTCCCTATGTGATCGAGTGCGCCATCGACAAGGACGCCATGGTCCATCCCATGATCTCCGCCGGTACGCCGGTCACTGACTTCATTCTGGACTAAGGAGGGTGTGGAATATGAATGAAATGAATGCCACCCGCCGCACCCTTTCGGTGCTGGTTGAAAACGCCGCCGGCGTCCTGTCCCAGGTCTCCCGGCTGTTCTCCCGAAAGGGCTATAACATCGAGTCTCTGGCCGTGGGCACCACCGACGATCCCACGGTGTCCCGTATCACCATTGAGGTGTGGGCCGACGCCCCCATGATCGAGCAGATCATGAACCAGCTGCGTAAGCAGTATCCCGTCTACTCCGTGCAGGAGCTGAAGCCGGAGCGTTCCATCCGCCGTGAGCTGGTGATGTTCAAGGTGAAGGCGGAGACCCACGACATCCGCAACGAGGTCATCCAGATCGCCAACATTTTCCGGGCCTCCATCATCGACGTATCTCTGAAATCCCTGACCCTGGCCCTCATCGGCGATGAGACCAAGGCGGAGGCCATGCAGAAGCTGCTGGAGGCCTTCGGCATCCTGGAGCTGGTCCGCACCGGCATGGTGGCCCTGGAGCGGGGCGCCTATACCATTGAGGACGAGACCAAGGAGCAAACCGAGTTCAACCTGGGCAAAAACTTCCTTTAAGAAGGGCCACCAGGCCGCTACCGGCGGCCCGCCGCTGTGCGGCGTCCAAGCGTTTTGCGCAGCAAAACCTTGCCGCAGGCGGAATTCACTTCCGCCGAGGAGGTTAAATCCGCCTGGAGGGGTCCCAAACGTGCCTGCACGTTTGGGAACTGGCCCTGGAGCGGGGCGCCTATACCATTGAGGACGAGACCAAGGAGCAAACCGAATTTAATCTCGGGAAGAATTTCCTGTAATATTTTAGAAATACAAGCCACGCCGAAATCTTTTCTGAGATTGTATCACACTTATCATTCTTTTCTTCCCCGCTGTGTTATCATCGTGGACAAGAAAAAACCTTCATTTGACAAAGGAGTGCAAAGACTATGGCTAAGATGTATTACGAGAAGGACTGTGATCTGTCCTACCTGAACGGCAAGAAGATCGCCATCATCGGCTACGGCTCTCAGGGCCACGCCCACGCCATGAACCTGAAGGATTCCGGCTGCGATGTGTGCGTTGGCCTGCGTGAGGGTTCCAAGAGCTGGGCCAAGGCCGAGCAGGCCGGGCTCCAGGTCAAAACCGTTGCTGAGGCCGCTCAGTGGGGCGACATTGTGATGATCCTCATCAACGACGAGGTTCAGGCTGAGGTTTACAAGAAGGATATCGCTCCCTACATGACCGAGGGCAAGGCCCTGGCTTTCGCCCACGGCTTCAACATCCGCTATCAGCAGATCGTGCCTCCCGCCGGCGTGGATGTGTTCATGGCTGCCCCCAAGGGCCCCGGCCACACCGTCCGCTCCACCTACGTCAACGGCAAGGGCGTGCCCTGCCTGGTGGCCGTGGAGCAGAACGCCACCGGCAACGCCTATAAGATCGCCCTGGCCTACATCGCCGGTATCGGCGGCGCCCGCGCCGGCGTCATGGAAACCACCTTCCACGACGAGACCGAGACCGACCTGTTCGGTGAGCAGGCTGTGCTGTGCGGCGGCGTGGTGGATCTGATGAAGTGCGGCTTCGAGACCCTGGTAGAGGCCGGTTACGAGCCCGAGAACGCCTACTTCGAGTGCATCCACGAGATGAAGCTCATCATCGACCTGATCAACAAGGGCGGCGTGGCTGCCATGAACTACTCCATCTCCGACACCGCTGAGTACGGCGAGTATGTGTCCGGTCCCCGGGTACTGCCCTACGAGGAGACCAAGAAAAACATGAAGGCCGTGCTGGCCGACATCCAGGACGGCACCTTCGCCGGCAAGTGGATCGCCGAGAACAAGAACGGCCGTACCTTCTTCAACTCCAAGCGCGCCGCCCTCAAAAAGCACCAGATGGAAATCGTAGGCGAGGAGCTGCGCAAGAACATGATCTGGGGCGGCGACACCGACCTGGATACCGCTTCCAACTAATTGCAATATAAAAAAGGTGGCCCTCCGGCTGGAGGGCCACCTTTTTTATACTCAGGATGCAAACCGCCTCATGAGCCGCTCCAGTACCCGGTGGAGCAGCACACCCAAAGCGATATTAAAGGTATAGGCAATGAGGTAGAAGCCGATGTGTCTGGGATCATGGTCCAGCCAGGGCGCCAGTAGGTCAAACTCCCGGGTGATCACCACGTTGAGCAGGTAGATCTCCAGGCTGCTCCCCCCCACCAGACGCAGGAAGGCAGGGACCCACCGTCCGGGGTACCAGTGCAGCACTCTACCCAGAAGTAGGCAGACAGGCATCACACCCACCACAACCGCCAGAATCAGGGGGAAGATCACCGGCTGGACCAGCCAGCCGGCCACAACTGCCAGTGCCAGAACAGCTGAAGTCACCCACACCGCCAGGTGCCGGGCATTGAGTTTTTTGCCCTCCATCACATAGGAGCCCACCAGAAAGCCCATGGCAAAATCGGGAATACGCAGCAGAAAATCCGGCAGATACAGCAGCCCGGCCCCCCAGGTTACCCGATAGAGCAGGTAGCTGATCAGATAGATGAACAGGGTCAGCCACTCTTTATGGGCACAGCGGCGGAACAGCTTGAAATAGAACGGTGCCGCCAGATAGAACACCAGGATGGCGGAGATATACCAGTTGAACCCCTCCGGCACATTCAGCCAGTAGGATAAGGTGGACAGATTCCAGAAGATCACATCAGGGGTGATCCGCCCGGCCGCGGCCAGGGCCGCACTGTAGATCCCCACCACCAGCCAGAAGGCGGGCAGCAACCGCCGCAGCCGCCGGCCCAGGTAGCGCCCGTAGGACTCCTGCTCCCGCCGGGTCAGGGAACAGCAGATTCCCATACCGGAGAGCACCAGAAAGAGGTCCACCCCCGCAAAGCCCATGGACCGAAACAATTTGAAAGGCAGGAAGGCCACGTTCAGCTCATAGGCGTGGAAGAGCATGACATACAGCATGGCAATCCCCATCAGCTCTCCCCGGTAGCGGCTCAGCAGCCCATAGCCGCCAACTTCCCTGCCGTTTTCGTCGATCACCTGTCCACCCCCTTTTATCGTGGTTTCATTATAGGTGGCTCCTTCTCTTCCGTCAATCCCCCCAAACACCACTATGCTCCCAGCACATTGTAGACTCCCTCCCCTCATGCTATAGTACAGGTGTATATAATCTGATGAGGAGGAAAATGCAATGAAATATCACCGGCTGCTGCCTGGGGCCCTGGCTCTGGCACTCTCTGTCTCTCTGTGCGCCTGCGGCGGAGCACCTGACAGTCCTTCCGCCGCACCGGCTCAGACGCTGGAAGAACTGACCGCTGGCCAGACCATCACATCAGAAACCGCTGAGCTCACCCTGAAAGGGGTGGTCATTCTGGACGCAGTGGTGGATGAAAATATCAGTCTGGATGCCAAGGATGACAGCGACTACCTGTGCGCTATCTACAACATCAAAAATACCGGCGCCACGGAGGACGATCTCATTCCGGAAACCGTACTCTCTAATAAGGTATTTTACCAGGGAAAATATGAATATACGGAATTTGATCAGGATATCGCGGGCAACGGCAACGCCTATGCCGGCCATACCCCCCTGCCGCCTTTGCGGGATTTCACCCTGTACTGTATTGTTGAGATCCCGCCGGAGGCCTCCGAGCATCCGGAAGAGCTGGTACTGACCACTACTCTGGCCGGAACCGCCTATCAGACCGCTGAAGTCCAGAACGCTGTGATATTCCAGCAGGAAGCCCTGGAGGCGGTAGGTGCGTTCACCAGCGGTATCCACGAGTTCTTCCAGACCATCAACTTCACCATCAGTTTTGATACGGAACCCTATCGGGAGGCCTATCGCACCGCCCAGGCTTCCTACGATCAGGTGAAGGATGCTCTGTCCCAGCTGACGCCCCCTCCCTACTATCAGGAGGGCTATGACGCCCTGATGGAAGTCGCTGCACAGTGGGAGGAATTCCTTACTCCGGTATGCGCTCTGCTGGACGCCTCCGACCAGGAATTTGCCCAGGCCATGTCTGATTCCGGCGACAATTTTGATTCAGAAGCCTTTGACCAGCGCATTGATCTGATCCAAACTTCCATGCCCTTCCTGATGGACACGGACCTTCGGAGTCTGTGACCCAACGCCTTGCGCGGCCCCCGTCTGGGGGCCGCTTTTTTATAGCCCCATCACATCCATGGAGTGGCGCATATGTATGGCCATGGCATAGCCCGCTCCCTCGCCATCCCGCTTGCGGAAAAATTCCATCAACAGAGCGTGGTCCCGGCAAGTGTCCTCGGCCAGCTGCTCCTGGTGCTCCCCCGCCGTCAGAGCGGCGGACACCGCCTGATCGATGAGGGGAAGCAGCCGCACCAGAAACTCATTGTGGGCGCCCCGGACGATGGCGGCGTGAAAGGCCCGGTCGGCCTGGGTCCGGTCCTCCCCCGCCCGGATGCACCGCTCTACTTCCTCTCCCCGGGCCAGGATATTTGCCAGCTCCTCCTCTGTGGCCCGTTGGCAGGCCAGGGCGGCAGCCCTGGGTTCAAAAATAGAGCGCAGCTCAAACAGGTCCCGCAACTGCCCCCGTACCCGCTCCAGGCTGGAGAAGCCGAAGTCGTCCATTTCCTCCACCGCCGCCGACACAAAGGTACCCTTGCCCCGGCGCACCTCCAGCACCCCCTGGGCAGTCAGGGTGCGGATGGCCTCCCGCAGGGTGGCCCGGCTCACCCCCAGCTCCCCGGCCAGTTCCACCTCGTTGGGCAGCTTCTCCCCCGGCTTAAGTCCCTTCTCCACCACGATACGGCTGTACAATCCCTCCGCCGTCTGCTGAGCCAAACTTTTTTTCTCCATACCCTACTTCCCTTCTGGTCAGTCCTTGACAGTTCTGCCTCTATCATATAGTATATAGTCAGACAATGCAAGCGTTATCATACAACGCAAGTGATACATAGAAGGAGGTCATTCCCCATGCGCAGCGACAATGTTACCAAGGGCGTGGAACGCGCTCCCAACCGCTCCCTTTTCTATGCTCTGGGCTACACCAAGGAGGAGCTGGAGCGTCCCCTCATCGGCGTGGTGTGCTCCTACAATGAGATCGTCCCCGGCCACATGAATCTGGACAAGATCGCCGAAGCAGTCAAGGCCGGCATCCGGGCTGCCGGCGGCACTCCGGTGGAGTTTCCCGCCATCGCCGTGTGCGACGGCATCGCCATGGGCCACATCGGCATGAAGTATTCTCTGGTCACCCGTGATCTGATCGCCGACTCCACCGAGGCCATGGCCATTGCCCATCAGTTCGACGGTCTGGTCATGATCCCCAACTGCGACAAGAACGTGCCCGGCCTGCTGATGGCCGCCGCCCGGGTGAACATTCCCACCATCTTCTGCTCCGGCGGTCCCATGCTGGCCGGCCGGCTCAACGACGGCCGCCGCTCCTGCCTGAGCCATATGTTTGAGGCGGTGGGCGCCTACAAGGCCGGCAAGCTGGACGAGTGCGGCGTGGAGGACTACGAGAACAACGCCTGCCCCACCTGCGGTTCCTGTTCCGGTATGTACACCGCCAACTCCATGAACTGCCTCACCGAGGCCATCGGCATGGGCCTGCGGGGCAACGGTACCATTCCCGCCGTGTGGTCCGCCCGGCTGCGGCTGGCCAAGCACGCCGGTATGCAGATTATGGAACTGGTGAAGAACAACATCCGTCCCCGGGACATCATGACCCCTGCCGCCTTCCACAACGCCGAAGCGGTGGATATGGCCCTGGGCTGCTCCACCAACACCATGCTCCACCTGCCCGCCATCGCCCATGAGTGCGGCATCGAGCTGGATCTGGACATGAGCAACGAGATCTCCTCCAAGACCCCCAACCTGTGCCACCTGGCTCCCGCCGGCGACACCTACATGGAGGATCTGGAGGGTGCCGGCGGCGTGTACGCCGTGATGAAGGAGCTGACCAAGAAAGGCCTGCTGGACACCAGCGTCATGACCTGCACCGGTAAGACTCTGGAGGAGAATCTGGAGGGCGTCACCAACCGCAATCCGGAGCTCATCCGCCCCATCGAGAATCCCTACTCCCCCGACGGCGGCATTGCCGTGCTCAAGGGCAATCTGGCCCCTGAGGGCTGCGTGGTGAAGCGCTCCGCTGTGGCTCCTGAGATGATGGCCCACACCGGCCCCGCCCGTGTCTTTGACAGCGAGGAGGAGGCTATTTCCGCCATCTACGCCGGCAAGATTGTCCCCGGCGACGTGGTAGTCATCCGCTACGAGGGCCCCAAGGGCGGTCCCGGTATGCGCGAGATGCTCAACCCCACCTCCGCTATCGTGGGTATGGGTCTGGGCGAAAGCGTGGCTCTCATCACCGATGGCCGGTTCTCCGGAGCCACCCGAGGCGCCGCTATCGGCCACGTCTGCCCCGAGGCTGCTCAGGGCGGCCCCATCGCCCTGGTAGAGGAGGGCGACATCATCTCCATCGACATCCCCTCCTGCAAGATCGAGGTTCAGGTGGACGAGGCCACCCTGGCCCAGCGCAAGGCCAAGTGGGTATGCCCCGAGCCCAAAGTCAAAACGGGGTATCTCGCCCGGTACGCCAAGCTGGTCACCTCCGCCTCCCGGGGCGCGGTGCTGGAGTAAGCCCCTATTTCCCTTTCAAGATGCAAAACATGGCCGCCCTGACGGGCGGCCATGTTTATTTTGTATTAAGTTGTCAGCCGCAGCACCCGCACCGCTCGCAGGCGGAAGGGGTGGTGGCACAGCCGCCCTGTGCGGTCTCCCGCAGCTCGGCGGGCAGGTAGCGGCCCACCCGGTACATGGCGGCCAGCATCTCGTCAAAGGGGATCAGCTGCTGAATCCCGCTCAAGGCGATCTCGGCGGCCACCAGCGCGTTTGCTACCCCGGCGGCGTTGCGGTTCTGACAGGGGTACTCCACCAGACCGCCCACCGGGTCGCACACCAGGCCCAGCATATTCATCAGCACGGTGGAGGCCGCGCTGATGCACTGCTCCGGCTCGCCGCCCATCAGCTCCACGGCAGCAGAGGCAGCCATAGCAGCGGCAATGCCCACCTCCGCCTGGCAGCCGCCCACCGCACCGGCCACGGTAGCATTCCGCATGGCCAGGTATCCGATGGCGCCGGCGTTGAACAGTCCGTCTATGATCCGGGCGTCCGAGATGTGATAGGTATCCTGAAGGGCCAGCAGCAGGCCGGGCACCACGCCGGAGGAACCAGCGGTAGGGGCGGCCACGATCAGGCCCATGGAGGCGTTGACCTCCAGCACCGCCATGGCGTAGGTAATGGCCTTCTGAAGTACAGGTCCGCAGATATCCTTCTTCTTGGCGGCGTGGGCGGCCAGATGCCTGGCCTCGCCGCCGATGAGTCCGCCCATGGAGCGGACAGGGCTGGTCAGCGGAATAGTGGCTGACTCCCGCATGATCTCCAATGCCCGTTTCATGCGCCGGGTCACCGTATCCACCGTGGTCTCCCCCAGGATACACTCCCGGCGACGCATGATCTCAGAGATGGAACACCCCTCCTGCCGGCACAGCGCCAGCAGCTCATTGGCATTTTTAAAGTCCATGTTCCTACCTCCTTACGACTGGACGATCATAACGTCCTGGATATAGGGATTGGCCCGCAGCTCCTCATCGATGCCTTCGGGCAGAGTACCGTCCGACTCGATGATGCTGTAAGCGGTATCTCCCTTGCCCTCCCGGAACAGACGCATAAAGGCGATGTTCACGTTGCGGTCACTGAGCACCTTGGTCAGGTGGGCCACCACGCCGGGCTTGTCCTGCTGGATCACCACCACCGAGGCGTACTCGCCGCTGAAGTCCACACGGACGCCGTTGATGCGCACGATGTGCATCTTGCCGCCTCCCAGGGACTCGCCCCGGACGGTCATGACCTGTCCGGCAGCGTTCTCCATGCGGATGTCCACGGTGTTGGGGTGGATGTCGGTCTCCACCTCATTGGGAGTAAAAGAGAAGGCAAGGCCCCGCTCGTTGGCAATGCGGAAGGAGTCCCGAATGCACAGATCATCGGTGGAGAAACCCATGATACCGCCCAGCAGGGCCCGGTCCGTGCCGTGGCCGTGGTAGGTCTTGGCAAAGGAGCCGTAGAGGGTAAAGTCCACCTTCTTCAGAGGCGGCGCCAGCAGCTTGTGAGCCACGTTGGCAATAAGCACCGCACCGGCAGTGTGGGAGCTGGACGGACCAATCATATTGGGTCCCAATACGTCGAATACGCTGATGAACGACATAGAATCACTCCTCCGAGGCGGCAGGCGCCTTCAGAATGAATTTCTGGTAGATGGCATTGACAATGGTACCGATGGCGTTGTCACCGGATACGTTACAGGCGGTGCCAAAGGAATCCTGGGTAATATAGAGGGCCACCATGATGGCACAGATGGGGCCGTTCACATCGCCGGCCTCGGTACCGAACACCATGTACAGGAAGGGCAGCGCGGTCATGATGGAGCCGCCGGGGGCGCCGGGGGAGGCCACCATGGCAATGCCCAGAGTCATGATGAAGGGCACCACAGTGTCCAGGCTGATGGGCAGCTGGTACATCAGGCACACGGCGGTGGCACAGGCGGTGATGGTGATCATGGAACCGGCCATATGGATGTTGGCGCACAGCGGCACCACAAAATTGCGGATCTCCTCCAGAATGCCGTCCTTCTTGGCGCACTCCAGGTTGACGGGGATGGTGGCAGCGGAGGACTGAGTGCCGATGGCGGTGGCGTAGCCGGGGATCTGGTTGCGAATCAGAGCGAAGGGATTCTTCTTGGATACTGCACCTGCCACAATAAACTGGATGCAGATATAGATCAGGTGCATGGCGATGACCACCAGGAACACCTTCCACAGGATGCCCAGAATGGCGAACGTCTTTCCGGAGGCAGTCATGTTGGTAAAGGTGCCGCAGATGTAGAGGGGCAGCAGGGGGATGATGACCACATGGAGCACCTTATCAATAATGGCGGAGAAATCCTCCATACCGTGGTAAAGGCTGTCACCAATCTCCTTGCCCCGCATATTGGACAGACACAGCCCCAGCACAAAGGCCAGGGTAACAGCGGACAGGGTATCCAGCAGTGGAGGAATGGACAGAGAAAAATAGCTTTCCAGAGAAACATCCGCCGTCTGGGCAATCTGGTCCAGGGCGCCCTCACTCATGAAGGAGGGGAAAAGGTTGGAGGAAACCAGATAGGAGGCGGAACCCGCCACCAGCGTAGACACATAGGACAGGGCCACTGTAATGAGCAGAAGCTTACCGGCGCCGCTGCGCAGGTTGGCAATGCCCATGGTCACATAGGCCACAATCATCAGCGGGATGATGAAGGACAGGAATGTGCTGAAAATCGAGGAGCAGGTCACAATCACACGGTTGAACCACTCCGGCATATAGGAGCCAAACAAGATACCAAGGATAATTGCAATGATGAGCTTCGGGATCAGGCCGATTTTAATCTTTTTCTTTGCCATATAAGTTCCTCCCTTAACTTTCTCTATTTTGTCCATTTCCCTATTGACTTTTGGAGGGCCTTAGTATAACATTGCACAATAATTAAATCAAATAAATCTAATTTATCATATAATTGAATTTTCTTAATATCAAACTCACCGGTATGGCAGGAGGCTTGCATTATGGAGCTGCGTCAGCTGACCACATTCATCCGGGTGGCCCAATTTCAAAGTTTCTCCAAAGCGGCGGCCAGTTTGGGATATTCCCAGTCCGCCGTCACGGTACAAATCCGCCTTCTGGAGGAGGAACTGCGGGTCCGGCTCTTTGACCGTATGGGAAAGCGGGTGTGTCTCACCGGACAGGGGAAGGTCTTTCTGGACAGCGCCATCAGCATCATTCAGGATGTATCCAAAGCCAAGCTGGCTCTGGCCGGTGAGGATGAAACCCTGCGGGGCCAGCTCCATATCGGGACACTGGAATCCCTCTGCTATGCCCGACTGCCCGGTATCATCCGGAATTTCCGGATACGGCATCCCCAGGTGAGCATCCAGATCACCACGGGTACGCCGGAGGAGATCATCACCAAAATGGAGCGGGGTGAGTTGGATATCATCTACATTCTGGATGAACCGCTCTACAACAACAGCTGGTGCAAAATGCTGGAGCTGCAGGAGGAGGTAGTGGTGGTCGCCTCCGCTTCGTTGGGCGCTGCGCTGAGCGGTCGCTCCCACAAGCTGGTGGACCTGCTGGACAAGCCCTTCTATCTGACGGAGCGGGACGCCAACTACCGGCGGCTGCTGGACCAGCGACTGGCCGCCTTCGGCCAGGCCATTATCCCTGCATTGGAGAGCAGCTACGCCTCCTTCCTTCTTCGAGTTCTGGAGGAGACGGAAGGGCTGTCCTTCCTGCCCCGTTTTCTGGTGGAAGAACCGGTGCGCCAAGGAAAGTTGGCCATTGTGGATGTCAGCGACCTCAAGGCGGTAATGTATGGCCAGATCTTCTATCACCGGGAGAAATGGGCCACCCGGGAGATGGAGGAGTTTGTCCGCTTCTGTACCCCGCCTGGAGAGGACCGTCCCTCCGTCCTGTTATCCCTGTAAAAAACAAAACAGCCGCCCCGTGAGCCTGCTTCCACAGAAGCGGTTCACGGGGCGGCTGTTTACACGATCATGCTCTATGCTTTTTCCGTCTGGCTGAGAATTGCCGCAGCTTCTTCCTCTGTCAGCTTGCCTGCCTCTGCCAGGGCCTGTATACGCTGCTCATCCCACAGTCTGGGATAATATTTTTTGGCCAACTCGTACACGTTCACAGTTCCACCCCCGTCATAATGGCCAGAAAGTCCACATCCGCCCGCAGCTGCTCCAATTCCGTAGGTTCAGGCTCCGGTGTGGGTTCCGGTTCCGGCACCTGACCGGGGGTCAGCCCCACCAGAATGCCGTCCTGAATGTCCAGTTCGCAGTAGCCGCAGCAGTCCCACGCCGCCTGTTCCAGCTGGGGCGGCACCGCAACCCACCCCTCCAGCCAGCACTCCGTTCGGTGGCTCTGGCTCTGTAAGCCGTGACCGCCGTCCGCTCTGGCCTTGATCTCAATGATGGTCAACATCCAGATCCCTCCTCATCCATGTTAGTAAGTGATACAACAACTTGCGCAGCCAAGCCCGTTTTTCCTTCCGCCCCTCCCCCTGCTCCCTCAGCCAGTCCAGCAGCCTGCCGCTGCTCCAGCCATCCGTCCCGAGGGACAGATCAGGCGCACCCGCCTCTACAATCCGTATCTGTCCGCCCCGCACCAGACGAAGCAGCCGCTGTGTCAGCGATATCGGCTTGTGATCGGCAGCCGGAACACCTCGCTTTTGATAAGTACGCTTCTCCCGTGTCTCCTCCGGAGGCAGGTCATTGAAGTGGGCCATCAGCCGCTCCTCCAGGCTCTCCAGTCCCCGTACCTCCACCTGTTCTCCCAGGGTCAAACTTTCCAGCCTCTTTAGTCCGCACCGGATGGACCGCAGTACCGAGGCATGGTCCACCCCCAGCAAAGTTCCGATCTCCCGCAGGGAGAGCCACTCGCCATAATAGAGATACAAATAGGTCTGCTGCCGGAGGGTAAGCCGGTCCAGCACTGCTTTCAGCACCGACCGCTCCCCCAGGTCCACCACCAGAGGGCCTCCCTCCTGGCAGTCCAGCAGCCGATAGAGGAACTTAGCGTCCTCCGCAATCCGTTTTTGCCCCCGTTGCAGCGTACGGCATACAGTGGAGCGGTTCCGCCCCGCCTCCCGGGCCACCTGGGCCTGAGGATTGCCACCGTCGATACCTGCCAGATAAGCTTTCTGGACAGGCGTGATCCCCGTCCGGGCCGTCCGTACCGCCAGGCGCATCTTGTCCTGTTCCGTGGGGCCCTCCGGCGCCTCCGCGCCTTCCACCTCCGCCCAGGTCTTATACTGCATTCTGTCCCACCGCCAGCCGTCCACCCCGGCCCAGGTGGTACCTCGACTGATCCTGTGCCGGGGCATCAGTTCCCGCAGCTGCCGGGCGCAATTCGTCAGATCCTCCTCGGCCCGGGCCAGTTCCAGCCGGAGGGCTTTCTTCTCTCTCCCCTGCGCCCCATCCAGCTCCGTTTGAAGGGCTACCTTCTGCTCCCGCAGTACCTTGATTCGTTCTCTGATCTCTCTGGCTCTGCTCATCGCTTTTCCTCGTTGATTCGGGGCGCGGTCAGGTCGGCGGTGGTATATTTTCCGCTTCTGGGCCGGGTGTAGTATTCCTCCGCCAGCTGCCGCAGTTCCCGCATCTCCCGCAGCATCTGCCGCAGCATCAGGATCTCCCGATTGGTCACCTGTCGTTCTGTTCCCTCCTGGCTTTCCAGACGCTGCTTAGCCGCCTCCAGGCCCAACCTCAGCCGGGCGGCCGCCTCCCGATACTGCCCGGATAATTCCTGCAATCTGGCCATCCTGTTCACCTCCTCTTTCCCGGAGCGGCCGCCCCAGCCCTGTATCCGCCCCGCTCGCTGTTGGAAGAGACTCCATGGTCTCTTCACTTTTAGCGGTTCCACCCCCAAAAGTTGGACGGTTGCGTACACCGAAGAAAAAGATTTTTTGAATTTCAAACTTCCGCCAAAATAAAGAGGTCCTTTCCTGAGATGGAAAGGACCTCTTTACAACTGGGGGAAGGTCGGATATCATGTAGATAACAGGAGAAAGCGCGCTTCTTGGGGAGCCCGCAGGAAGGAAGATCTGTTCATGAAGAAAACCGACCCCCATTATCAAGCTTATCTGCAAATTCTGCGGGAAGAGTTGGTCCCCGCCATGGGCTGCACAGAGCCCATCGCGCTGGCCTACGGCGCGGCGGTGGCTCGTCGGGCCCTGGGCTGCCTGCCCGAAACCGTCTCTGTCCAGGTCAGCGGCAATCTGATCAAAAATGTGAAGAGCGTCATTGTCCCCAACACCGGCGGATTAAAGGGCATCCCTGCCGCTGTCACCGCCGGGCTGGTGGCTGGCAACCCGGACAAAGTGCTGGAGGTTATTTCCGTGGTGACGGAGGAACAGAAGGCAGAAATGACTGACTTCCTCCGCTCCCACCCCATCGGGGTCCATCTGGCCGATACTCCCCTGACCTTCGACTATACCGTCACTCTTACTGGCGGCGGCCATACCGTCACCCTGCGCATCGTCAACTACCACACCAACATCGTGCTGCTGGAAAAGGACGGCGTGAAGGAGATCGACATTCCGGTGGAGGGCGAGCAGGAAACCGCCCTCACCGACCGCTCCATTCTCTCTATTCAGGAAATCGTGGACTTTGCCGACAGCGTGGATGTAGACGACCTGCGTCCCCTGCTGGACCCCCAGATCCAGTGCAACATGGCCATCGCGGAGGAGGGCCTGCTCCACGCCTACGGGGCCAACGTGGGCAAGGTACTCATGAGCACCGAGGCCTCTCTGGAGCGGCGGGCCCGGGCCAAGGCCGCCGCCGGCTCCGACGCCCGGATGAACGGCTGTGAGATGCCGGTGGTCATTGTCTCGGGCAGCGGCAACCAGGGCATCACCGCCTCGGTGCCCGTCATTGAGTACGCCCGCTCCCTGGGCATTCCGGAAGAGCGGATGTACCGGGCGCTGGCAGTGTCCGACCTGTGCACCATCCACCAAAAGACTTATATCGGCCGTCTGTCCGCCTTCTGCGGTGCGGTGAGCGCCGGCGCAGGCGCCGGGGCCGGTATCTGCTACCTGCTGGGCGGCGGTTACGATCAAGTGAAGCACACCATCGTCAATGCCCTGGCCTTCCACTCCGGCGTGGTGTGCGACGGCGCCAAATCCAGCTGCGCCGCCAAGATCAGTATGGCGGTGGAGGCCGGTATCTTTGGCTATCAGATGTACCAGAACGGCCAGGAGTTCCGCACCGGCGACGGCATCATCAGCGACGGCGTGGAGCACACCATTCAGAACGTGGGCGAACTGGGCCGCCAGGGGATGCGGGAGACCGACCATGTGATTCTGGAAATGATGACTCGGGAACCCTGCTAACAAGAAAGTATAAAAAAAGCGTCTGCCGAGGCAGACGCTTTTTTGTGCTTCTATTCGTTATGCCTTTTTCTGTTGCTGTCTGACCAACTTGACGCAGGCAGCGATGACGCCGAAGAGGAACCAGTAGGTGAACATATTGCGGGGGTAGAACCAGGTATACTCCGCCACACTCACCACCAGGATGCCGCAGAAGGCGCCCAGGGCCGCCGCCAGCATCCGCTTGGTGCGCTTATCCAGAGCAGCCCGGAAGGCCTTCACGCCGCTCTTAAGCTGGTAGAGCAGCAGGGCCAGGAAGGAAATCACGCCCCAGATACCGGTCTCCGCCCACATCTGCAAATAGTTGTTGTGGGTATGGATGGGATAAGTGCCGTCAAAGTTGGTGGGATAGGTCTGGAATACCTCTTTCATCACATCGGTACCCAATCCTATACCCTTGACCCAGTGGTCCCGCATCAGGTTGCTGGTAGTGGAGTAGATCTCGAAGCGGTACTGGGTGGAGCTGTCCTCGGTGTTGGTGATGGTGAGGATCCGGTTGTAGATGGTCTCCGGCAGGAAGGGGATGGCCACCAGTCCGGCCACAATGAACAGGGGCACCCACCGCCAGTCGATGAGGGCCAGGAACACCACCACCGCCAGGGCCAGCCCGATCCAGCAGGAGCGGCCGTAGGTAAGGCCGATGGCCACCACGCCCACGCACAGGGCGAGCAGGGAGAGTATCTTGCCCCGCCAGTGGGAGTTGAGGAAGAGGGCCAGCTCCAGAGGCAGCAGCATGACCAGCTGCTCGGCAAAGTTGTTGGGGTTGTCAAAGACAGAATAGACCCGGCCGGGCATACCGGCGTTGACGGTCATATCCTGCTGGGAGGCCACCACCTCCACGCCGATATATCCCTGGTAGCAGCCGTAAATGGAGGCGATGGAGATACCCAGCACCGCCAAGGCCACCATCAGCTGGAGCTGCTCATATTTCCGCACGGAGCTTACCACCAGCAGCACCAGCAGGAAGGCTGTAATGTGGAAGGCAAAGAAGCGCATGGACAGGCGGGTAGAGATGGACCCGGCCAGAGCAATGCAGATAAAGGCCATATAGAGGCTCATATAGGGCCCCAGGGTGTCCAGCTCCAGCCGGTCCTTTGCCCGGGAGGCGCTGCCGATGACGAACAGGCCGGTGACAGCCACCGCGCCCAGCAGGCCATAGGTGTTGTTCCACATCTCATGGGGGGCCACCAGCATCACCAGCATGAACAGGCCCAGGAAAAAGAATCCGGCCCCGCCCACGGCACCCAGGAAGCGGCAGAACAAGCTGCCGTCCCATACCGGGCGGCCGATCTTGTAGAGCCACTTACAGATGGCACAGGGGATGTTGATGATAGCGGTGAGCAGCCTACAGATCAGGCTGTCCGGCCAGGCCTTTGGGATGACTCCCTCCCGCCAGACAAAGCGGAAGAGAACGCTCCCCCGCAGCTGCCGGGTGAACCACCGCTCCAGGCCCGCGCAGGCCCGTCCGGGCAGACTGCCCGCCCAGGCCTGTCTGAGTCCCAGCCAGAAGGCCAGGAAAAAACGAAGAAACAGGCTGTTTTTTGCGATAGACATCAGGTTTTTACTCCTTGGAATCAGTCGTGAAGGGCTTTTTCGTACACACCGTAGGTAACCTTGGCCATCTTGTGGATCTCAAACTTCTCCTCGATGGTCCGCAGGGCGTTTTCCCGGCAGGCCGCTCTGAAATCCGGGTCCTCCAGGAACCGCTTCATGGCCCCCGCCATGGAGTCGGGGTCGTCATAGGTCACCAGCAGGCCGCAGCCCGCCTCGTCATTTACAATGTCCGAATTGCCGCCCATATCGGTAGCAATCACCGGCAGACCGGCGGCCATAGCCTCGATGATGAGGAAGGACAGTGCCTCATGCTGAGAGGAGTTGACGTACAGATCGGAGCCCTTGTACAGGTTCTTGATATCCTTGCGGAAGCCGATGAACTTCACCTGCTCCTCCAGCCCCAGCTCCTTGACCTGGGCCTTGGAGGGTTCCAGCAGAGGGCCGTCTCCCGCCAGCACCAGGGTAAAGGGCTTGTCCGTCAGCTCGGTCAGCCGCTTCACCGAGTCAATGAGGTACTTGTGTCCCTTGTCGTCGGCAAAGCGGGAGGCGCACAGCATGACAAACCGGTCCTCGGGCAGACCCAGTTCGGAGCGAAGGGTGGATTCCGAGCGGTCCCCCGCCCAGGCTTCCAGATCCACCGCGTTGAAGATGACCTGGATCCGGTCGGCGCTCCAGCCGTTGGCAATGAGCTGCTCCTTGCCCTTGTTGCACACGGCGATCATCTGGTCCTGCCGCTTGTCCATCCAGCGGTTGGACAGCCGGGTGATGAAGTCGTTGGCCAACACAAAGTGGTTGGTGTACACCACCCGGATTTTTTTGTTGTACTTTTTAGCCAGCAGGGCAGTATAGTGTTCCCGCAGGTAGTGGCAGTGGATGAGATCAATATCCCACTCCCGGCACAGGTCGGCCAGCGCTCTGGCGGCCTGCTTATCGAACCGGCGGCGCATGGTGACCTGGCGGCAGGGGACCCCCATGGCCTCCAGCCGCTCCACCAGCAGCCCGCCCTCGTTATAGGCAAAGAAGGGCTGCACCAATCCGTCGGCCGAGAGGTACTTCACCAGAGTTTCCACATACCGCTCCGTCCCCGCCTTGCCCGCATAGTTGAGCAGATAGAGTACCTTGCGCATGGCAAATTCTCCTTTTCCTTCGGCGGATTATTTCTCCGCCCAGTTGCCGGTAGCCTCCGCCTTCAGATAGGCGTTGATAAAGCCGTCCAGATCGCCGTCCATGACGCCGTTGACGTTGCTGGTCTCGTAGCCGGTGCGGTTGTCCTTCACCAACTGATAGGGCATGAACACATAGGACCGGATCTGGCTGCCCCACTCGATCTTGAGCTGGACGCCCTTGATGTCGGAGATCTTCTCGGCGTGCTGCTGCATCTTCAGCTCCACCAGCTTGGCCCGCAGCATCCGCAGACAGGTGTCCTTGTTCTGGAACTGGCTGCGCTCGGTCTGACAGGACACCACGATACCGGTGGCATGGTGGATCAGTCGGACGGCAGAAGAGGTCTTGTTGATGTGCTGACCGCCGGCGCCGGAGGAACGGAACACCTGCATCTCGTAGTCCTCGGGCCGAATCTCCACGTCGGCGTCCTCGGGCAGGTCGGGCATAACCTCGATGGCGGCAAAGGAGGTCTGCCGCCGGGCATTGGCGTCAAAGGGGGATACCCGCACCAGACGGTGCACGCCGTGCTCGCTGCGCAGGTGGCCGTAGGCGTTCTCACCCTCGATGAGGATGGTGGCGCTCTTCAGACCGGCCTCGTCGCCGTCCAGGTAGTCCAGTGTCTTGCAGGTGAAGCCGTGACGCTCGGCCCAGCGGGTGTACATCCGGAAGAGCATCTGGGCCCAGTCCTGGGCCTCAGTACCGCCGGCGCCGGCGTGGAAGGTAAGGATGGCGTTGGAGTTGTCGTACTCGCCGGTGAAGAGGGTGGACAGCTTGGCCTCCTCCATGTCGGCCTGCAGCTTGGCAAAGCCCTCCTCCAGCTCGGGCACCAAGCTCTCGTCCTCCATCTCATTGCCCAGCTCGCACAGGGTCATCAGGTCCTCCCACTGGCTCTGGCGCTTCTCCTGGCCCTCAATCTTGTCCCGCAGGTTCTTCACTCGCTGCTGCACCTTCTGGGCCTTCTCCAGGTTGTCCCAGAAGCCGTCGGAGGCGGACTCCGACTCCAGCATCTCGGCCTCCCGCCGGGCGGCCTCCAGGCCCAACGCCTGCTCCAGCTCGTCCAGCTCGGGCCGCAGGTTGTTGAGCTTTACCTTATATTCATCAAACTGTAACATAGATCCACTCTCATTTCCGTAAAATAGCCATATTATTATACCCAACGGCAGGGCCGATGTAAAGAGAGGGGCACCAAAAAACCGCCCGAAGGCGGGCGGTTTTTATCGGCTGCTGGCGGACCAGGCCGGATCGGTACAGAAGATCAGATCATCTACGTCTCCGCTGGGACCGGTGCGCTGAATGGTGTCATCATGCGGGTACTGCTTCATTTGGCTCCCTCCTTCCCGGTGATGTACATATCAGTATATGCCTGCCGACATGGAGAAGGTGCACGGTTTCTGTCGCAGTTTTTCCTCTTTTTCCCATCCTCTTTCGACCGTTTGGAAGGGCTTGACAAGTCCCCCATCCCGTGCTATAGTTCTGCATATCAAATCGGACGGACATTCGTCCGCCGCATAGCGACAAAGGAAGTCCACAGGAAAAAGCCGACGGCTTGCCGAAGGAGCAAAACTCTCAGGCGTTTCCCCCGGGAAATGAGGACTGTGGATGGATGTGGCTCTGGAGAAGTCCCCCCCAGCGGGGATGCCGAAGGTGCAACGTGCCCCATGGGGCACGAATCTCTCAGGCAAAAGGACAGAGTGAAGAACAGCGGCATCCGGTTCACCGGATGTCTTTCTGCTTGTATTTCAGGGCCAAACCGCAGTGTGTGCGGTTTGGCCCTTTTCTTTGCCGCAATTCCAAGAGACGAGGAGAGAGTACAATGGAATGGATCGAAGGACTGGTTGGCGCGGTCAACACCGTGCTGTGGGACTATGCGCTGCTCTTTTTGCTGGTAGCCACCGGTATTTTCTTTACGGTGCGGCTGGGCTTTATCCAGCTGCGTAAATTCGGCGAAGGAATGCGTCGGCTGTTCGGCGGCTTCTCCATGAAGGGCGCCCGGGCGGGCAAGGAGGGTATGTCCTCCTTCCAGGCTCTGACCACCGCCATTGCCGCCCAGGTGGGCACCGGCAACATCACCGGCTGCGCCACCGCCCTGTATTCCGGCGGCCCCGGCGCCATCTTCTGGATGTGGCTGTCCGCCTTCTTCGGTATGGCCACCATCTATTCCGAGGCGGTGCTGGCCCAGCGGTTCCGTACCACCGACGCCGACGGCCATGTCACCGGCGGCCCCCTGTACTACATCCGGGCGGCCTTCCGGGGCAAGTTCGGCAAGTTCCTGTCCGGCTTCTTTGCCATCGCCATCATCCTTGCCCTTGGCTTTATGGGCAATATGGTCCAGTCCAATTCCATCGGCGACGCCTTCCATACCGCCTTCGGTATTCCCAAGCTGGTGGTAGGCGTTGTGGTGGCCGTTATTGCCGCCTTTATCTTCCTGGGCGGTGTGCGGCGCATCGCCTCCTTCACCGAGAAGATCGTCCCTATTATGGCCTTCTTCTACATTGTAGGCTGCATCATCATCCTGTGCATCAACCACGAGACCCTGCTCTCCGCCCTGCGCTCCATCTTTGTGTGCGCCTTTGATCCCCAGGCGGTGTTTGGCGGCGCTCTGGGCCTGAGTGTGCGGGAGGCCATGCGGTACGGCGTGGCCCGGGGCCTGTTCTCCAACGAAGCCGGTATGGGCTCCACCCCCCACGCCCACGCCATGGCCAAGGTGGAAAAACCCCAGGATCAGGGCATCATTGCCATGATGGGCGTATTTATCGACACCTTTGTGGTGCTCACCCTGACCGCCCTGGTCATCATCTCCTCCGGTATGCTCCAGCCTGTGAACGGCCCCCTCCAGGGTACTGCTCTGGCCCAGGCCGCCTTCAACGCCGCCTTCGGCTCCTTCGGCAACGCCTTTGTGGCCATCTGTATGCTGTTCTTCGCCTTCTCCACCATCATCGGCTGGTATTTCTTCGGCGAGGTCAACGTGAAGGCCCTGTTCGGCAAGACGGCGGCCAAGGGATACGCCGTCATCGTGGTGGTCTTTATCGTGGTAGGTTCCACCCTGAAAGTGGATCTGGTCTGGAGTCTGTCCGATATGTTCAACGGCCTGATGGTACTGCCCAACCTGATCGGCCTGCTGGCCCTCAGCGGCCTGGTGGTCAAGATCACCCGTGGCTCCGGGGATCAGCTGCATCGCTGACAATAGAAAGAGCGCGCTGCACTCCGCAGCGCGCTCTTTTCCGTTATCCGTTCAGCAGTTCCATAGGGTCCACGCTCTGGCCCTCCCGCTCCACACTGAAATGCAGATGGCTGGCCAGGGCACTCTCGGCAATGGCAGTGTTCCCCACCGAGCCGATGATATCTCCTACCGTCACCTCATCCCCCACTTCCACTGTGGGAACGGAGGCCAGGTTGGCGCAGGTTGTGGTCAGGTCGCCGCCGTGGTCGATGACCACAGTGGTGCCCAGCATCACATCCTCGGTCACCTCAACCACCACACCGGAGGCGGGAGCCCGGACCTCCGTGCCGGCGGCGGCGGCAATATCCACACCGGCGTGGGTGCGCCAGTCAGCCATGGTCACGTCATAGGCCAGGGTCTCCACGCTGTAGTTGGTGAGCACCTCTCCCTGCACCGGCCAGGTGAGAGAGGTGGGGGCGCTCTTAGGCGTGGGGGTGGGCTGGACTGTGGCTGAGGGGGGGGCGGCCACGGCGGGAACCGTGGCCGTGGGTCTGGGGGTTGCGGTCACGGTGGGCTTCACCGGCGTTACAGTAGCAACCGGTGTAGGGGCAGGGGTCACCGTGATGCTGGCTGTACCGCCTACAGGCTGCTCCTCCTGCTCCCCGGTCAGGGAGGAGAACAGGAACCAGCCGGAAAGCCCGATGGCCGCAAGACAGAGAGCCAGGACGATGTAAAATCCCTTTCCCTCGATAAAGTCGCTGAAACGGTGGTAGAATGATTTTTTCATGCTCTTCAGCACCTCCGAGCCTTATTTTGGACAGGCCGGAGAGGGGTTATACACACCGAGCGGAAATTTCTGTATTCTAAAGACCCCCGCCCCACAGAGCCAGATAAACTCCGCGGGGCGGGGGATTTTCTCTGGGCGCTTACCGGGCCACGATCACGCGGATCCGGCCGCCGGCACTCTCGCTCTTGTCGTACCAGCCGGTGAGAGCATAGTCTCCTTCCGTCACCTTGGACAGGCTGGAGCGCAGATACTCGCCCTTATCATAGACGTAGACCACCACCTGCTCGGAAAGCGCATACTGCCGCCGGTCAGTGCCCACGGCAAAGTTCCCGCCGACGCTAACGCTGTCCAGCTTCCGCTCATTCAGGTTGTACAGGCGCTCCACATTGGTATCACTGTCCATCTTGACCTGGCAGGGACCGGTTTTCAGATTGTAGATCTTGGAGTCGGAGCCAAACATCAGCTCCTGACCGCCCACATCATAAGTGTAAGCGGAAGAAATCTGGAAACCGCCGGTGGGCAGGCTTACATTGACCTCATTCACATCGGTAATGATGCCGTACTGATGCAGATCACCGGTCACATCGTCCAGGATCAGATGGCTGATCTCTCCGGCGCTGTTGAGGGCATAGTAGCGCACCATGCTGCCGGTCAGCTCCACCCCCGCCAAGCGGCTGGGATAGACCCGGATGGGAGTGCGGGATTCATAGGTATCAATGATCTGCACATCATCCGCCAGCACATAGCTACCCAGCTTGGTGCCATCGGAATTGACCTTGCCGGTCAGCTTGGCGGTACTCAGCCGCTTCACCTGGACCTGGCTGTCGCCGGTGATGACCTGGACCAGGTCCCCCTCCTCCAGGCTCTTTTCACTGCACTGATAGCGGTAGCTGCTGCCGTCAGTGGCCGCCACCGTTACCGTGCGGGCGGTATAGGTACTGTTATTTCCGTCGTCATAGGGTAGATTTTCCACCTTGGTGATCACGCCGTAAATCAGCGCACCCTCGCTGGGCGCCTCACCCAGAGCGGCCACGCCGCCGTTGCGGCCCAGCAGCAGGGTGACCTGATCGCCCACCGCATAGCTGCCCAGGTCGGACAGCGCATAGGCGGCGGAGGTGGTCTCGATGGCATAGGTCTTGCCCGCCACCGTCACCGAAGTAGGGGCGGAAGCGGAGGGGCTGAGGGCCTCCAGGGTACCGGTGGCCTTATCCGAGTAAGCCCACACCGTCCGCATGGACTTGGACCAGTAGAGCACATCCTGCTCCTGAATGCTGCCCAGTGTGGCCCCCTTGCTGTTGCGGTATACCGTGGCAGTGGAAGCATGAAAGGGCAGGGCGTCCTGCCAGTTGGCGGAGGCCACCACCGGCCCCTCCATGGCAGAGTTGATGAGAGCCACCCGGTCCAGCTCACCGGCGGCATTCACCAGATTCAGGGTGGGTTCCAGCACATTCAGGTGGTAGACCCCCGATTTGTTCTTGGTGACCATCAGATTGTAGAACAGGTACAGAGCGTCCCGACGGGTCATATTCTCACTCTGCCCACAGGTCACGCCCTCATCCAGATCCAGGGCCCGGTACTGAGCCATCTGGCCTGCGGGCCAAACGCCGGTAAAGTCGTTGTCGGTATAGCCCAGCAGCCGCAGTACCATGGTGACCCCTTCCGCCAGAGTGATCTTCTGGTCGGGGTTGAAGTTGCCGTACAGATCGCCCTGAACCAGGCCCAGGTCCACAGCGGCTTTCACATAGGGGGCCGCCCAGTGGGTCTGGGGCACGTCCGGATAGGGCTTGACAGCTACCGTATCCCCCACCGTATCCCGGCTGGTGGAGGCAGCCACTGTCATTTTGGTGAATTCCGCCCGGGTAATGGTACGGTCCAGGGCCAGATCACCATTTTCATCTCCTACCATAATGTCCAGCGCAGCCAGTACCTGGGCAGCCTCCGCCTCGGCCGGAGGGGCCGCCAGCGCCCCGGGGGCCAGCCCCAGGACCAATATCAGGGCCATCAGTCCGGATAACAGTCGATGCTTCATCTTTTTTCTCCTTCCCACGGAAAAGGCCTTCGTTACTGTAAGTATATACCCCCTAAAGGCAGGAGGCAAGAGGTTCATCCCCACCTGTCAGTCGTACCGCAGGGCATCGATGGGGTTGAGTTTGGCCGCCTTGTTGGCAGGCAGGTAACCGAACAGGACGCCGATGCCCACCGACACGCCAAAGGACACCAGGATGCCGCTGAGATTGGGGATAGCGGCGAAGCCCTCGGCGTCGCTCATCAGCGTTCCTACTACCGCTGTAAACAGATTGGCCAGCAGGATACCCAACAGGATACCGATCACGCCGCCGATGGCGGAGGTGGTACCCGCCTCAATGATAAACTGGCTGCGGATATCCCGGCCCTTGGCCCCCAGAGATTTCCGGATGCCGATCTCCCGGGTGCGCTCGGTCACCGATACCAGCATGATATTCATGATGCCGATGCCGCCCACCACCAGGGAAATAGCGGCAATAACCACCAGAATGGTCATGAGCACCCCCAGCATGGAGTCCATCATGTCCATCATTTCCGCCGAGGTCATGACCAGATAGGCACTGCTGTCCCCATAGATGCGAAAGAGCATATTCTCAATGACACCCTTGGCGGCGGAGGAGGTGTCCTTGCTGGTACTGGTAACCAGATAGGAATTCATGCCCATACTGCCGCCGGCGGCGTTGATCTGTTCCACCAGCCCGTAAGGCAGATAGATCTGGTCGTCTCCGCTGCCCTCGGTGGAATCCGCCTTCTGGGCCAGTGTGCCGATGACAGTATAGGGTACGCCCCCTATTGTCAGGGTCTGTCCCAGGCCCTGACCGGCGAACATATTTTCATTGAGGTAGCTGCCGATCACGCACACCTTTTGATTCTTTTCCACATCCACATAGCTGAGGAAGCGGCCTTCCTCCAGCTTGTCGCCGGTAGCTGTCTGCCCCTTCTCGCTGTTGTACATGGTTTCGCTGACGCCGTAGACCTTGGTGCGCTCATACTCCTGGGCACCCCGGCGGACAATGGTGGTAGCGCTGAGGTAGGGACTCACCGAATCGATGTACTGAGGATATTTCTCTGCCAGTGTGTAAAAATCGTCCGGCGTGGCCTCCCGGTTGCCGCCGTAAGAATAGATCCCCACCTGGATCATATTGACGCCGATCTGCTCAAACTGGCTGTTCATGTACTGTTGCATCCCGTTGCCCAGGGAAACAATAACAATCACCGCTGCCACGCCGATGATGATACCCAGCATGGTAAGCAGCGCCCGCACCTTACTGGTCATCAGGCTCTTGATGGCCAGCCGGAAGGACTGTCCTATCTTCATAGATTCAGCACCTCCCTGGCTCCGCCGTGTTCCTCCTCCAGATCGGGCTGGACCACGGCTCTGGGATCGTGGGCGTCCCCGTCATAGATGATTCGTCCATCCTGAAGACGGACGATGCGTTTGGCCCTTACCGCAATGGAATTGTCATGGGTGATGAGGACCACGGTGTCTCCCTCTGCGTTGAGCTTCTGAAGGAAGCCCAACACCTCCCGGCCGGTGCGGGAATCCAGAGCGCCGGTGGGTTCGTCGGCCAGGATCACCGACGGATTTCCCGCCAGAGCGCGGGCAATGGAGACCCGCTGCTGCTGACCACCGGAGAGCTGGCTGGGCAGATTCTTCCGCTTATCCGCCAGTCCCACCCGTTCCAGAGCCTGAAGGGCCCGCTCCCGGCGCTCGCTGCCGGGCACACCGGCATACAGCAGCGGCAGCTCCACATTTTCCAGCACGTTGAGCTTGGGTATGAGGTTATACTGCTGGAAGATAAAGCCCAGCATCTTGTTGCGGATCTCGGCCTGCTGGTCGTCGTCCATGGTGGAAACATCCACCCCGCCCAAATGATAGGTACCGGAGGTGGGCACATCCAGACAGCCGATGATATTCATGGCAGTAGACTTGCCGGAGCCCGACTGGCCCACAATCGCCACAAATTCCCCCTGATCCACCGTCAGGGAGATGCCGTCCAGAGCGTGGACGGTCTCCTCACCCATCTGGTAGATCTTATAGACGTCTTTGAGTTCAATGAGGTGTTCCATGGCTTAACCCATCCCCATCATAGCTTCCATCATATTGGACCCCTGAGGGCTGGGAGCCAGGATCACTTCCCCCTCCTCCAGGCCGTCCACAATCTCGATGTAGTTGTCGTCGTTGCGGCCCAGGGTTACCTGCCGCTCTTCTGTGGCAGTAACATCCACTACATTTCCCTTTTCATCCAGGCAGCCCTCTTTGGCCACCAGGACGGTATTCCCCCGCTCCACAGCCTCCACCGGCAGGACGAGCACATTGCCCACCTCTTCCACAATGATCTTGGCGGAAACGTTCATGCCGGGATACAGTTCTTCAGGAGAGCCATCCACCAGAACAGTGACCGGATAGCTGGTGTGTCCGCTGGCGGTGGTGCCGTTGATGTTGATCTTATCCACCACACCGGTGAAGCTCTGCCCGTCCAGAGCATCGGCGGTGATCTCCACCTTCTGGCCCACCTGGATCTGGCTGATGTCCTGTTCGTCAATATCCATCTCAAAGGTGAGCTGGGAGCGGTCATAGATCACGGCGGGATAGGTTACGGTGGTGCCGGAGCTGGACATACCGTTGATGTTGTCCCCCACATCCAGGTTCTTTTCAATGACCTGACCGTCGATGGTGGAAGTGATGGTATAGTCGTCCAGCTTCTCCTGGGCGTTTTTCAGGGAGAGCTGGGCATTTTCCAGCGCAATTCTGGCGTTTTCGATCTGGATGTCCAAATCCGCCTCGGCAATCACGCCGATGATCTGCCCCACGCTGACCCGGTCCCCCTCCTTCACATTGAGGATGTCCAGGTCACCGGAGGCCTTTGCTGTGATCTGGGCGGAGGCCGCATAGGTAAAGTTGGAACTGGCCGCGCAGGCCGCTCCGCCAATGGAGGCGGTACCCTGGCTGGTCTCGGATAGAACACCCGGGTTGTTGACCTGAATGGTTACCTGGCGCACCAGAGTGCCGCCCGCTCCCACCTCGTCGGTGGCAGCGATCTCAGCCACTGTGCCGGTCAGGGTGGAGCTGGTGCCGTTCACAGTCACCGTGGCAGTCTGTCCCACATAGAAGCCGGCGGCGTCCGCCGCATGGAAGGGTACCTTCAGCTTCATGTGATCCCGGTCCAGCACGTCGGCGATCACAGTACCCACCGTAACGGTGTCCCCCTGCTCCACGTGCAGTTCGGTGATGATGCCGGCATCCTTGGCGGTGATGTTCCGGTCCTTCTGGTTGTCGCTCTGGGTCTTGAGCAGGTCGTCCAGGGCCAGCTGAGCCGAGCGGACATTGAGCTGGAGCTGCTCAATGTTATTCTCCACATCCTTGGCGTCGATGCGGAAGAGCACGTCGCCCTTATGTACCGTCTGGCCCTCCTCGAAGGGGGCCTCCAGGATCTCGCCGCTGACCAGGGTGGTCACGTTGTAGGACTGGATGGGTTCAATGGTACCGGTACCCGACACGGACACCGTCATATCCTCCATGGAGGCCGTGTAGGGCAAATAGGCACTGCTGATGATCTGCTTGCCCGCACCCATACAGCGGGAGAGCAGGAAGGCAATGATCACCACGATCACCACCAGAGCAATCACCCGCTTGACCCACTTGCGCTTCTTTTTGGGCGCCTTAAACTCCGGAAGTTTTTTCTGATCCTCCTTGGGCGCCGCTGTGGTTTCCGATTTTACTTGGGTTGCTTCCATGGTCGTTTCTCCTTTTCATTGCTGTCCCCGGCCGGGCACAGCCTCTTTTGCAGCTACGCCCCGCTGTAAGATCCCCAAAATACGAATCAGCCTGGCTCTGGCCTGCTCCACGCCGCCGTCCTGCTCTGCCGTCAGCATGGTCCCCGCTACCGCGGAGATCAGCAGATGAAACAGATCAGGCAGATCGGTGTCGGTGCGCAGATCCAGCCGGGACAGGTCAATCTTGTCCCGCAGGCGGTCCACAATGGCACAGGGCCCCTGCCGGTTGAGGATCAATCCCGGCTGAAGCCGCTGATTGCGGCGGAGGATGGCCGCCATCTCCCGGAAATCATCGCTGTTCCGGTTGGCCTGCAGATAGTCAAACAGGTCCAGAAAGGCCTGAAACAAATCGCCGCCGTCCCGGTCCAGCCATTCCTCCACCTGCTCCACCAGCTGCTGTCCATAGGACTCCATCAGATAGCGGAACAGGTCCTCCTTATCGGTAAAGTACATATAGAAGCTGCCCCGTGGGATACCTGCCTCCCGGATCATCCGGTTGATGGAGGCATCTTCGTAGGGCACCCGGACAAATTCCGCCTGGGCCGCCGCCAGCAGGCGCTCCCGCTTTTCTGCCGGCAGATGAAAAAAGGTCGTACTTGGCACAGTGCTTCCCTCCAGACCTGACAACCTGTCGTATTATCTTAATCCGACAAGCTGTCATATGTCAACAGGGCGGGCGCAGAATTCACAATTTGTTCCCAACCATTCCGTCAGACAGGATAGCAGACCCTTCCCAAAGCTTCCATAAAAAAAAGATGAAATTTTTCTAAAAGAATAGGGGCGGCAGCAACGCGATCCTGCCGTTTTCCCGTTTTTGACGCAAAAAGGGGCGCTGTATGGCAGCGCCCCTTTGAAAGGAAAGGATATTCTATTTCCCTTACTTGCCCACGATGGCGGCGGTATCCATGGCGATCATGAGCTCCTCGTCGGTGGGGATGAGCAGCACCTTCACCTTGGAGTCGGCGGCGGAGATCACGGTCTCCTTTCCGCGGACCCTGTTGGCCTCGGCGTCCATCTTCACGCCCATGAACTCCAGTCCGGAAGCGGCAGCCAGACGGGTGTTGGCATCGTTCTCGCCCACGCCGGCGGTGAACACGATGGCGTCCACACCGCCCATGGCGGCAGCATAGGCGCCGATGAGTTTCTTCACGCCATACTGGAAGGCCTCCAGAGCCAGAGCGGCCCGCTGGTTGCCCTCGTTGGCAGCGTTCTCAACGTCGCGGAAGTCGGAGGATATACCTGAAATGCCCAGTACGCCGGACTTCTTATTCAGGATGGTCATCATTTCCTTCATGTCGTAGCCGTACTTGTTCATCAGGTACTCCATAATGCCGGCGTCCAGATCGCCGGAGCGGGTGCCCATAGGCAGACCGGCCAGGGGAGTGAAACCCATGGAGGTATCCACGCTCTTACCGCAGTCCACAGCGGCCACGGAGGAGCCGTTGCCCAGGTGGCAGGTGATGATCTTCAACTCCTCGATGGGCTTGCCCAGCATGGCGGCGGCCCGGGCGGAAACGTAGCGGTGAGAGGTGCCGTGGAAGCCGTAGCGGCGGACCTTGTCCTTCTCATAGTACTCGTAGGGCAGAGCATAGATGTAGCTCTTGGCGGGCATGGTCTGATGGAAGGCGGTGTCAAACACGCCCACCATGGGCACACCGGGCATGACCTTCTGGCAGGCGCGGATGCCGGTGATGTTGGCAGGATTGTGGAGAGGGGCCAGGGGGATGCACTCCTCCAGAGCAGCCATGACCTCATCGGTAATGAGCACGGAGGAGGCGAACTTCTCGCCGCCGTGCACCACGCGGTGACCCACAGCGTCGATCTCAGAGGCGCTCTTGATCACGCCGTGCTCGCTGGAGAGCAGAGCGTCCAGCACGGCCTGAATGGCCTCGGCATGGGTGGGCATGGGGATCTCGAACTCACACTTGGCGTCCTTGGCGGGGACCTTATGGGTCAGGCGGCCGTCGATGCCGATGCGCTCACACAGGCCCTTGGCCAGCACCTCACGGGTGGCGGGGTCCATGAGCTGATACTTGAGGGAAGAGCTGCCAGCGTTGATGACCAGAACTTTCATGGTTCCATCTCTCCTTATATTTGCTGATAAACTATGGCTTGAGAGCCAGGCGTTCCCGTAGTACAATAACAGAAACATATCGATTTTATTTTATCCCTTTTTTTCACAAAGAACAACCCGCATTTTGACTGAAAGGGAGAAAAATTTTACTCTCGTTCTGGAGGAAAAGCCATGACCGCTGTAGGCATCGTTGCGGAATACAATCCATTCCACCTGGGCCACGCCTGGCACATCGCCCAGACCCGCCGCCTGCTGGAGGAGGACCGGCCGGTGGTGTGCGTCATGAGCGGCCACTGGGTGCAGGGGGCGGATTGCGCCGTTACGGACAAATGGACCCGGGCTGGACTGGCTCTGGAGGGGGGCGCCGATTTGGTGCTGGAGCTGCCCACCCCCTGGGCCATGGCCTCAGCAGAGGCCTTTGCCCGGGGAGCGGTGTCGATTCTGGCTGCCACCGGGGTGGTAGATACCCTCTCCTTTGGCAGCGAGTGCGGCAGCACTGATGAACTGTGCCAGGCAGCGGAGGCTCTGGATGCCTCGGACTTCCCCGCCAGGCTGCGGGCTGCTCTGGGCAGAGGGTTGTCCTTCCCTGCCGCCCGGCAAGAGGCTGCAAATTGCTCCTGCCT
Source organism: Flavonifractor sp. An9 (assembly GCF_002161245.1). Taxonomy (NCBI): domain Bacteria; kingdom Bacillati; phylum Bacillota; class Clostridia; order Eubacteriales; family Oscillospiraceae; genus Flavonifractor; species Flavonifractor sp. An9. Next base: position 40,907 of record NZ_NFHC01000005.1, on the reverse strand, counting down.
GTCCACCCCAAACAACAACCTGGGGGTGGAATACCTGCGGGCCCTCCGCCATCTGTCCGCCTCCATGGAGGTAGTAACGGTATCCCGCCGGGGGGCGGAGCATAACAGCAGCCGGACGGTGGAGGGTTTCGCTTCCGCTACCCAGATCCGGCGACTACTGCGGAGCGGACAGCAAGAGGAAGCCGCCCTGCTGGTACGCCCCAACGCTCTGGACCAGATGGGGGCGATATCCTCCCTGTCCCATATCGAGCGGGCCATTCTGGCCAAACTGCGCACCATGGACGCCTCAGACTGGGCCGCCCTCCCTGACAGCGGCGCGGCAGAAGGCCTGCCGGAACGTCTGGTCCGCGCCGCCCGACAGGCCCTCTCCCTGGATGAATTCTACTCCCTTGCCAAAACCAAGCGCTATACCCACGCCCGGCTCCGGCGGCTGGCTCTGTCCGCCTTTTTAGGGGTGACCACGGATCGTCCCGCGCTGCCCCCCTATGTGCGGGTGCTGGGGCTCAACAGCCGGGGACAGGCACTTCTGAAGGAGATGAAAAGAACCTGTCCCCTCCCCATTCTGACCAAGCCCGCTCAGGCCAGGGACCTGACCGGTCCGGCCCGCCAGCTCTTTGAGGCGGAAGTCCGATACACCGACCTGTACGGTCTGTGCTTCCCTATACCCAGGCCCTGCGGCTTGGAGTGGACCTCCAGCCCAGTCATCATAAAATAAAAAAGTGTCGCGGGAAATCCCGCGACACTTTTTTACTGCTTTAGTTTTCCGTGAGCACACCGGACAGGTCCACAGGGGTGGCGTCGCTCCACAGGCGCTCCAGATCGTAAAACTCTCTGGCCTCCTCGTTGAAGATGTGGACCACCACGGAGGAGAAGTCCAGCAGGATCCAGATGCCGCCCCGGTGGCCCTCCACATGATGGGGGGGCTCGCCGGCGTCTTTCAGTTCCTTCTCACAGACGTCGGCCAGGGCCTTGATCTGGGTGGTGGAGGTGGCGGAGCACAGCACGAAATAGTCGGCCAGCGTGGTCAGATGACCGGTCTCCAGCACCTTAATATCCAGGCCCTTCTTACTGTCCAGCGCTTTGGCGGCCAGCAGGGCAATTTCCTTAGGTGTTAACATAAAATCTCTCCTTTACTCCACAGGCTCCATGCCCGGACCAATCTCCGGTGTCGATTCAGGAGCGGGTGTGGCTGCCGGCGTAGGGGCCGGAGTTGGGGTAGGCGCCGGGGTCGCAGAGGGCTGCGCACTGGCCGTGGGACTGGGTGTGGAAGCCGGGGTCGCGGAGGGCTGCGCACTGGCTGCCGGACTGTTACTGGGCCTGGGCGTGGAAGTCACTTCCGGCTTGGGCGTGCTGCTGGGCTTGGTCGTTGTGTTGGAGCTACCCGAGCCGCTGGAACTGTTCGAACTGGAAGAACCGGACGAACTGCTGGAGCTGCCGCCCTGAGGCTTAGCCGCATAGGTGTCCTCCACATGGCCGCTGGTGGAGGACAGAGACCCGTCGTCATTGACGCTCATCAGATCCAGCTGATCCAACCGGATGTCCTCCAGATAGGGGTTGAAATAGGTGTTGATCATTTCCAGGGTCTGATCCTGGATGGGGGTCACATAGGACTGCTTGTTGCCCACCGTCCGGCTATAGACGTAGACGCCCTCGCAGGGCAGGGTCATAAAGTTGACGTTCTCCATGCTCAGCCCACCCAGAATGGCCTCCTGGGCAAACCAGGCCAGGTTATTCACAGTAAGGGTGCCGCGGGTATCCACATTATCGAAGAAAATCTGAGCCAGAGCAGGGATCTTGTCAATCGTCAGGTTTTGAAGACAGGTCTCAATGACCGCCTTCAGGAAATCCTGCTGGGTCTGGATACGGCCCAGATCGCCGGAAGGGTAACCGCCGTAGACGATCAGCTTGCCGTTTTCAATCTTGTTGTTTTTTCGCCAGCGCAGCAGCTGCATGGCCTCGTCGCCGTCGATCTCCTGGTAGCCGGCCTCCAGATGGATGTAGAGGTCCTGGGTACCATCATCATAATTCATGTCGTAGGGTACATCAAACCACACGGGCCCGATAGCATCCACCAGCTCACCCACAGCCTCCCATTCCACCACCATGGTGAAGTCGGGCTGGAACCCAATAAGGTAGGAGATCTCCTCCTTCAGATAATCGATGCCATCCCTGTCGTAGTTGGAAGCCCAGTTGTAGACGGAATTGATCTTCTTCACGTCCCAGGGCACATTGACCATAGTATCACGGGGAATATTCAGCACATTGAGCTGCTGATTGGGAATGTCGTAGGACATGACCATAATGGTGTCGGTGTTGCCGCCGCCGCCGGTATCCCGTCCCACCACCAGGAAGGTGTAGAACTCCTCTTTCCGGTCGCCGGACAGTTTCGGTCCCGTCATCTCCATTCCGGCAGATTCCTCCGCATCGGGGGGCGCTACATTGGGAATCTCCGGCTTGACCACCAGCAGCTTATAGGCCACAAACAGGATCACGATCAGGGCTGCGATCACTGTAAAGATGATAAACAAGATGCGCAGGATCTTTTCCCTGGGCGTGCGCTGGGGCTTTGGTTTTTTCTGCTTGGGGGCTTTGGGCGGCTTTTGCTCTTTCGCGAGCCGGGCGCCGCCGCGGCTGTTCTTTTTCTCTTCCGGGTTCATCTCAAGGTTCCTTTCTGCTGGATTTGCTCCTCAGCCAATCCCTGGCCTGCAGCGTGTTGCTGTGGACCGGCAGGCCCCGGTCCTTCATCTCCTGAATGCTCATCTCACAGCCCAGCAGCACTGCCTGGTCCAGATCCTCATAAGCCAGTTTCCGCAGCTTCTCCACGCCCGGGAAGTCCCGGTTGGGTTCCATGTAGTCGGCGATGTACAGAATCTTCTCCAGCAGCGTCATATCCGCTTTGCCGGTGGTATGCCAGAAAATCGCATTGTAAATATCGTCGCTCACTCCATACACATCCCGGGCCACACACGCCCCGGTTTTGGAATGGAGCAGCTTAACAGCACGCTGTTCCAAATCATCCAGTACGATACCATATTTATGGCATAATTGCAACTGTTCGTCCATCTCCAGATATTTTGTAATATCATGGAGGATACCTGCCCGGCGGGCCTTTTCCTCGTCGGCGCCCCAGCGGCGGGCCAGACGCACCGCCTCTTCTTCGGTGCCCCGAATGTGGGCAATCCGCTTGGCCCGGATCATGGAGCAGGCGCAGGCCCGCAGTTCCCGGTCCGGCAGATGCTTCAGGTCAAAATGGACCCCGTACAGGCCGTGGCGGATGATATATCCATATACCGCCGGAGACAGATACTCCTGTCCCTCTCCCCGGGCCAGCAGCTCCCGCAGCTGGGTGGAGGATACATCTACAATATGGGGCAGCTGGAGCACACAGGTCTTGGCCCCGAAGGTTTTTTGCAGATACTCTGCCTGGATATTCAGGGCCTCGCCGCTGTCACTCTGGGTGCGGGCAAAGGTACATATTCCCGCCAGTCGGGTGATCCGTTGGGGCTCCCACCAGTTTTGCAGGGTAAGAAACATATCGGTACCCATCATCAGCCACAGCTCCGCGTTGGGATACTGGGCGTGGATCTGCTCCAGCGTATCCGCAGTGTAGCTTTTCCCGGGTCGGGAAAGCTCCAGAGCATTGACCCCAATCCGATCGGGCAGCAGCAGACTGTCCGCCGCCAGCTCCACCATAGCCAGCCGCTCCCGGGGTCCGGGACTGTCCTCAGGCAGTTCCTTGTGGGGCGGCAGCGCCGCCGGGACAAACTGCAAACGGTCCAGCTCCAGAACGTCCATCGCCGCCTGAGCCGAGGTCAGATGCCCCAAATGGGGCGGATTGAAGGTCCCGCCATAGATGCCCAGCTTCATGACCATGCCCCCTCGTTTATTATGCTTTCCGCTTTTTATCCGATACCAGAATGATCTTGTCTTTCTTATCCTTTTTGTGGGTCGGACGATACAGAACAAATTTTGTTCCGATCACCTGCACCACGTCACTACGGGTGGCCGCAGCCAGTTCTTCCGCCGCCTCCCGGCTGGTGAGCATACAGTTCTCCAGGACCTTGCCCTTGATGAGCTCCCGGGCCTCCAGGGCATCATCGGCCTGCTTCACCAGGTTTTCTCCGATGCCGTCCTTGCCTACATGGAGGATGGTGTCGATGTTGTTTGCCAGGCCCCGCAGCTGGGCCCGCTGTTTACTGGTCAGTTCCATTCAGATAGTTCTCCAATTCTGTTTTAAATTTGTTCAGCGCATTTCCCCGATGGGAAATGGCGTTCTTCTCCTCGGCAGTCAGTTCCGCAAAGGTCTTTTTCAGCCCCGGGATAAAGAACACAGGGTCGTAGCCGAAGCCGCCCTCACCCCTGGGGGCGTAAGCAATGGTGCCGGGGCACTCTCCTCTGGCCTCCACCTTGTCCCCGTTGGGGAAGCAACAGCAGATGCAGGATACAAATTTGCCCCGCCGGTCCAGCTGACCCCGCAGGTTCTCCAGCAGCAGCTTATACCGGCCTACGTCGTCCAGCTCGGGACCGCCGTAGCGGGCGGAGTATACGCCGGGGGCGCCGTTGAGGGCGTCCACACACAGACCGGAATCGTCGGCAATGGCGGGCAGACCGGAGGCCTCACATACCGCATGGGCCTTCAGATAGGCATTCTCCTCAAAGGTAGTGCCCGTCTCCTCCACGTCCACATCCACGCCCACTTCGGACTCCAGCACCACGTCCACCCCCAGCTGGGAGAGGATGGCCTTCATTTCCACCAGCTTGTGGGCGTTCTTGCTGGCCAATACCATTTTCATGTCTCAGCCCTCCAGTACGTTTTTCTGGATGGTCTGGAGCTGGGCGATGCCCTTGGCACATAGGTCCACCAGCGCCCGCTGCTCCTCCACGGTAAAGGCCCGGCCCTCGCCGGTGCCCTGGAGCTCCACCAGTTTGCCATCCCCGGTCATGACGCAGTTCAGATCCACCTGGGCGGAGGAATCCTCCTCATAGCACAGGTCCAGCAGCAGCTGGTCGTCCACAATACCGGCAGACACTGCTGCCACCTGATCCACCAGAGCGTCGGCAGCGCCCACCTTCTTGAGCGCCAGGGCCAGGGCCACATAGCCGCCGGTAACGCTGGCAGTACGGGTGCCGCCGTCTCCCTGGAGCACATCGCAGTCGATGGTCACGGTGCGCTCACCCAGCTTTTTCATATCCACGCAGGCCCGGAGGGACCGGCCCACCAGCCGCTGAATCTCCGCGGAGCGGGGAGACAGCTTCAGCTTGGATACGTCCCGCTTGGATCTCTCACGGTTGGCCCGGGGCAGCATGGAGTACTCGGCGGTGACCCAGCCCTCCCCCTCGGGAACGTGGGGCGGGGTGCGCTCCTCCACGCTAGCGCAGCACAGCACCTGAGTGTTGCCGCAGCGGATGAGGCAGGAACCCTCAGCAAATTTGTTGAAGTTAGGAATGATCTCTACAGGCCGCAGCTGGTCCGCCGCCCGTCCGTCAATTCTGGCCATTGTTATAACCTCCATTAAATCAGCGCTTCCACAAAGGCCTCCGCTTCAAAGGGCATAAGGTCGTCGATACCCTCGCCCACGCCGATATACTTCACCGGCACCTGGAGCTCCTGGGCGATGGCAATGACGATACCGCCCTTGGCGGAGCCGTCCAGCTTGGTGAGGACGATGCCGGTAATGCCGGCGGCCTCCTTGAACTGCTTGGCCTGGATCAGGCCGTTCTGACCGGTGGTGGCGTCCAGCACCAGCAGGGTCTCCCGGTCGCAGCCGGGCAGCTCCCGGTCCACCACCCGGGAGATCTTGTTCAGCTCATTCATCAGGTTCTGCTTGTTGTGCAGCCGCCCGGCGGTATCGATGAGGATCACATCGGTACCTCTGGCCTTGGCGGCGGTGAGGGCGTCAAACACCACGGCGGCGGGATCAGCCCCCTCGTGCTGGCGGACGATCTCCACGCCGGAGCGCTGGCTCCAGATCTCCAGCTGATCCGCGGCGGCAGCCCGGAAGGTATCCGCGGCAGCCATCAGCACGCGCTTGCCCTCCCCCTTCATCTTGGCGGACAGCTTGCCGATGGTGGTGGTCTTACCCACGCCGTTCACACCGATAAACAGGGCCACCGAGGGGGTGGTGGTGAGATGGAGCTCCGGCTCGCCCACCTGGAGCATCTCGGTAAGCACCCGCCGCAGGCAGGCACGAGCAGAGTCCATATCCTTGATTTTCTCCTCCTTCACCCGGCGGCGCAGGGTCTCCACCGCCTTCAGGGTGGTGTCCACGCCCATGTCGCCCAGGATCAGGGTTTCCTCCAGCTCGTCGTAGAAGTCGTCGTTGAGCTCACCGGCAAACAGCTGGTCGATGGAGTGGCCGATGTTCTCCTTGGTGCGGGTCAGACCCGCCTTAATCTTCGCAAAAAAGCCCATATTGATTTTGGTTCCTTTCGGTTGTTGATAAAGCTGCCGACTTACTTGATATGCAGCTCTTTTTCCACATCATTGAGATTGATAGTCAACATCCGGCTGACGCCCTGCTCCTGCATGGTGACGCCGTAGAGCACATCCGCTTCCTCCATGGTACCGCGGCGGTGGGTGATGACGATAAACTGGGTCTTGTCCGCCATCTGGCGCATATAGTGAGCAAAGCGCACCACGTTGGCGTCGTCCAGGGCGGCCTCGATCTCATCCATCACCACAAAGGGAGTGGGTCGCACCTTGAGGATGGCAAAGTAGAGGGCAATGGCCACGAAGGCCTTCTCGCCGCCGGACAGCAGGGAGAGCACCTTCAATGCCTTGCCCGGGGGCTGCACCCTGATCTCGATGCCGCAGTTCAGGATATCCTCCGGGTCCTCCAGTTCCAGGGTGGCTTTACCTCCTCCGAAGAGCTCGGTAAAGGTCTGCTGAAAGGACTCGTTGAGGATGGCAAACTGTTTGGCAAAGATGGCACGCATCTCCTCGGTGATATCGGCGATAATGCCCTCCAGCTCTTTCTTGGACTTCTGCACATCGTCCCGCTGGTCGGTAAGGTAGGTATAGCGCTCGTTGATGCGCTGGAACTCGTCGATGGCGTCCAGGTTGATGTTGCCCAAAGCAGAGATGGATTTTTTCAGCTCGCCCACTCGGCGCTGGGCCTTGGGGACGCTCTCCAGCTCCACCCGCTGGGCCATGGCCGCCTGGTGGGACAGCTCGTAGGTCTCCCACAGCTTGTCCAACAGGTTCTTCTCCTCCATGGCTGCGGCAGCCTTCTTCTGCTCCAGCACCGACACCTCCCGCTCCAGGTTGAGCAGGGCGCTGTTCTTGTCCCGGGCGTCCTTGTCCGCCTGGTTGCGCTGGGCCTCCAGGGCCAGCTTCTCGTCGTTGATGCGGCTGATGGCGGCCTGACGATCCTGGTTCTCCTGTCGGATGGTCTGGAGCTGCCGCTCCTTCTCCGCGATCTCCTGCTCCAGATCGGCGTTCTTCTCCTGGAACTGGGAGAGCATCTTTTCCCGCTCGGCCTTGTCGCCGGTCAGATCCCGGCGCAGTTCCTCCAGTTCGGTCATGGACTTCCGGGCGGCCTGGGCTTCCGCCTCCAGGGCGGCCAGGCGCATATTCAGTTCGGCAATGGCCTCCCCCAGAGCCGTGGCCTTCTCCTGGGCTTCGCTCTGGCCTCTTGCCTTACCCTCTGCCTCGGCCCGCAGGGCGGCGGCAGCCCCCTCCAGGGACTCCACCCGGGCACGAGCGGCACGGGTGTCCGCCTCGATCTGTGCGGAACGGGCCTGGAGCTGTTCCAGCTCACTCTTCTGATCGGCCCGCTGTTTCTTCAAATCGGCCAGCTGGGTATCCAGATGGCCCAGGCGCTCCTCCAGCTTAAGGATGTCGTCCTCATGGCGGCGCTGCTGGGCTTGGGCGGTCTCCATCTCATAGGCAGCGGCGGTGGCCTCCCGCTTGGCCTCCTCCATGGCGCGGGCCGCGTCGGCCAACTGCTGGGCTACGCCAGTGCGCTGCTGCGCCAGCCGCTCCAACTCGTTGGCCCGGCTCAGGATGCCCGCGCTGCGGGACGCCGAGCCGCCGGTCATGGAGCCGCCAGGGTTGAGCACCTGGCCGTCCAGAGTGACGATCTTGAAACGGTAGTTATATTTCCGGGCCATGGCGATGGCCTTGTCCATATCCTCGGCCACCACGGTGCGGCCCAGCAGGTTGGAAAAGATCTTCTCATACCGGGGGTCAAACTGGATGAGTTCGTTGCCCAGGCCCACAAAGCCGGGCTCCCTGCGCACGCCCTGATCCCGGAAGTCGGAAGGCCGCATGGAGGTCAGGGGCAGGAAGGTGCTCCGACCGCCGTCCCGGCGTTTCAGGTACTGGATGGCGGCTTTGCCGTCCTCCTCCCGCTCCACCACGATATGCTGCATAGCGCCCCCCAGGGCGATCTCGATGGCCACGGTGCAGGCGTCGGGCACGTGGATGAGCCCGGCCACCGGGCCGTGGATCCCCCGAAGCTGGCCCTTCTTGGCCTCCCCCATCACCAGCTTTACCGCTTTGGAGTAGCCCTCATACATCTTTTCCATCTCGGAGAGCATATGGATGCGGGAGTTCAGGGCGTTGTCCTCCATCTGGAGTTTGACGTGGCGCTCCTCCGCCTCCCTGGCCTTCCGCTGCCGGGTCTCCAGCCGCAGGGCGTAACCGCTGATGATGTTCTGTAAGCTGTCCCGGTCCTCTCTGGCCTGGTCCAGCTCCTGAGCGGCCTGACGGCGGGTCTCCTCCGCCTCCTGGAGCCGATCCTCACCGGCGGCCATCTCCTGACGCATGGCCTCGTCCCGGTCCAGCACCTCCTGGGCGGCAGCGGCCAGGGCGGAGATGAGGGCCTTTGCGTCGGCGGCGGAGGCGTTCTCCACCGCCTCCTTCCGGCGCAGATCCTCCAGCTCCTGGGCAATGGCCCCGGCAGAGCGGCTGGCGGAGGCAGCCTCATTCTGGCGGTCTGTCAACTGCTGACGCAGTCCGGCAGTCTGGCCTTCCAGCTCCTCCAACCGGGTCTTACGCTCCCCGATCTGGGCGGCGATGGAGTCGGCCCGGCCCTCCTGCTGCTCCAGCTCCCGCTGGATACGATCCCGGTTCTCCAGGTTGTTCTGAATGTTGGTTTTGAGGACGGCGATGGCGTTTTCCAGGCTGTTGGCGTCGGCCTCCCGCTGCATCATCTGGAAACGGACGCCTTCGGTCTCCACGTCCTTGTCCCGCATCTGAGCGGAGAATGCCTCAGCGGCGGCGTACAAGTCCTCCACCTGTTGCTGGACCTCCCCTTTCTGGCGGAGGGCATTCTCGTAGTCGGACAGGGTCTTGCGGGAAGCAGACCGGATCTTCTCCAGCTGGTCCAGCCACAGGGAAATCTCCAGCCCACGCAGCTCGTCCCGCAGGATGAGGAATTTTTTGGCCTTTTCGCTCTGCTGGCGCAGGGGCTCCACCTGGAGCTCCAACTCGTCGATCTTGTCGGTGATGCGTACCAGGTTCTCCTGGGTACGCTCCAGCTTGCGCTCGGCCTCCTCCTTCCGGTGGCGGAACCTGGAGATACCGGCGGCCTCCTCAAAAATCTCCCGGCGGTCGCCGCTCTTCACCGACAGGATCTCGTCGATACGGCCCTGACCGATGATGGAATAGCCCTCCCGGCCCAGGCCGGTGTCCATGAACAGCTCGTTCACGTCCTTCAGGCGGACGGAACGGCGGTTGATGTAGTACTCACTCTCGCCGGAGCGGTAGTACCGGCGAGTGACCATGACCTCGCTCTCCTCCAGCGGGAAGATATGGTCGGTATTGTCCAGCACCAGGGACACCTCGGCAAAGCCCTGCTGCTTGCGCAGGGCGGTACCGCCGAAGATCACATCCTCCATCTTACCGCCCCGGAGGGCCTTGGTGGATTGCTCCCCCATGACCCAGCGGATGGCGTCGGAGATATTCGATTTTCCGCTGCCGTTGGGACCAACGATAGCGGTGATGTCCTCCCCGAAGGAGAGGACCGTTTTATCCGGGAATGATTTGAATCCCTGGATCTCCAGCGCTTTAAGGTACATAAGCACACCTCTTTCTTCTCATAACCTCTTATCCCCTTTATTTCAAGGGGTTCCAGGCTTTTGGTGCTTACATAACCCCTCATAGTTTTCTATAACTTACCGATGTAGTGGTGTAAATCCTGGTGCAAAATGGTGTTGGCTGCGGCAAAATGGTGTAAACCTACATGACCTTGATTTTGCCTTCCAGGCTTTGAAAACTTGCGATCTTTCTGGACTCGGTTGCCTCATTATAGACATCCATCGTTGTCCGAATATTTCTATGGCCCATCACATCTTGGATTATCTTGAGGTCTTTTTCATTTTCGCAGAACCTTGTGCAGAAAGTGTGGCGCAATATGTGGGCACTGAACTTTGGCAAATAACACGGTTCTCTGTTTTCTTGCTCGGCTTTGAAGTACTCTTCCCTATTAAATGCACTCGTGATGTTTTGTATGGCATCAAACACATACGCCGGAGTAAAAACCTTACCATGACTATTGAGGAAAATAAAACCGGTGTATTCTCCAATAGAGAAGGGCTCTAAATTGGGGTTTCTTCTCTTCGCCTTTTCAGCCAAAAGCGCTTCTTTCACTTCTGATAGCATTGGGATAACTCTTAGACCCGCTTTTGTCTTTGGCTCAGAAATTCGGTACCTGTATCCCCCATTTTCGCTTTGCCTATATAGTAGGGTGTGATTTACACTGATTAACTTTTTATCGAAATCGCAATCACTCCATCTAAGTCCAAGTGCTTCACCGATCCGCATACCAGTACCAAGAAGAACAGTGAATAGTGTACCCAGGCGACAATAAATCCGCGACTGATAAACATACTCAATCAATTTCGCCTGTTCTTCTTCCGTTAATGCGTGACGCTTTTCCTGTTCAACCAGCAGCATCTTACGCAAGCTTTTCAAAACATTCGCTGCAGGATTCACACGAATAAGATTGTCCATTACAGCACTCTCAAACATTTGGTACAGTATGGAATGGACACTTTGAACCGTACTTGCCTTGAGGCCAAGATCTTGGACCATATGCATATACAATCTCTGAATGTCAGAAAACTTGACACTCCGGATTTTGCGTCCGCCAAGTTCATCCCGAACATGCTTGTCGTATAAGCAAATGTAATTACATCTTGTGGTTTCCTTGAGATCACTGCGCAAGTCCATGAAGGATTTGAACAGCGCGTTAACCGTTATTGTGTTTGCTTCGCCGGCACGTATACCATCCTCAAGATCTCTCTGGATCTGTCTTTCAAGGTCCCGAAGGGCCATCACGCATTTTTTACCCTCCGGCACCTTATCAGTACTGACCAGTTTCCAACTATATACCGCTTTCCGTTTTCCATCCGGATCGGTATATCGGAACATATACATACCGTCTCGCCTTTGCACCTCCCCATTTCTAAGGATTCTGCCTTTGCTGTCTTTTCGTTTACTTGGCATAGTAATTCCCCTTCTATCACGAGAAAAGGAATCTGATATAGCATTTTATTCTACCACATCAGATACTACTTTTCAAGATTCAACCTATTTCCGGTAACTCTGGCGGGATTTCATCACATTTTTCTATTGAATTTAATCTAATTTTGTTTTTTACGGAAATTACCAGTACACCAGTTACAGTTTGCTATATAAAAAGACAGTCTGGCCACGGCTCAAGCCATGTCCAGACCTCCTTTTTTATTGCTTACAATGTATCGACATCTTCCAAATACTTTTCAAACTTTTTTCGTTTGATCAGCCTTTTTGTTCCTATCCAAATAACAAATCCACAGTCCGGGTTGCTGGTTATCTCTCGCAGCTTATTTGTCCCAATTCCAAAGTAGGCAGCCGCCTCTTCAATCGTCAAATTGGCCTTCTCCCAAATTGGTACCGCTTGCTTTTCCATTTCCTCAACTCCTTTTTGTAAAAGTCAAAAGAAAAGCAACGGGCGGCAGCTGGCAAGGCCGCTCCGCGAGACTTACTCCCCGAGCTATTGGCACTTCCCGCAACCTGCGACGGAATGGCTACCGCTCGGATCACGGCCAAAGCGACGTATCATGATTAACGAGTATGGGTCATGGCCAACAAACCGCCACAGTTCGTCTGCACACGGCATCCGGCTCCCCCATCTCTCCTTTCCCCCTGCGGGATCATGGCCCGGTCTGCCTGCGCGGCTCTCCATACACGAAACGTACCCGTTGCTGAATATGAGGCGCAGCACGCCTGTTTGTCAAGGTGCATCAGGATGCCTTCCCGGAAGAACATTTCGTCTTCACCTCATTCCCCGTTTCTCGTCGCCTGTTTTGCCACAAAAGAGCAGCCCTACGCCTCTGGAAGGCATAGGGCCGCTCTGATTACTGGTCGAAAATTGTTAGATTGTCGAGCATATCATCCAGATCCTGCTGGTTTGGACCTGTGGGCTCCTCTTGCCCGCTCCGATTTTCCTGCTCTATCTGATACTTCATATTGTCCTTGAGACTTTCCAATGCAGCGTCAATCATGCTCTGGATTTTTGCAAAGGTCTGCTCGTCTGTTGGTGTGGATCGGACAGTAATCACAATCTTTGCGTTCTCCGCCATCACTTCGGGATGATTTCCAATATACTCCCAGACCGCCTGGACAATGAGATCGCTCTTGCGATTCTTCAGCTTCTCAAGAAAGTCGCCAACAGCAATTTTCTCAGCAGTATCTCTGCCCCATCCGAGAGAGAATCGGTATTTATCATCCCTGCGCAAATAACTCCCCTCCGTGATTCTGTGGGGCCATCCGTCGCAGCTGCGCAGTGGCCAGCATCCCATAGCCTATGGCGTTCGCCTTGGGATCCGTCACAAAGTCTGCATGTGCAACCAAAGGCGACTCTTCCACAAAGGATCGGAAAAGGATTGAACCACCACCGATAAAGATGGCAGGATTTGCTCGCAGATCTACCTGCAGCTCACGCAGTTTGTCCAGAATGTCATAGGCGTAGCTGCGCACCTTTGCGAAGACTACTTCCCTCACTTCCTGCGGCAGGATGGTGGGACGCCCTTGGATGATATCCGCAATATGGTCATCTTCGATTTTGATGTCATACATGGCGCTCACCCGACTGATGATATCATTGGACATGGGAATCACACCCATCTCCAAACTGCGACAAAACTGCAGGTCCGGAGCCGCGTTGCGCAGCAGCATCACATCCGTAGTATAACCGCCAATGTCAATGATGAAGGTACGCGGAATATCTTTCAACCGCCCTGCCTGCGGGACCACAGCAGCATAGGCCTGGGGATATACGAACACATGTCGGATAATCAAGCAGATTGGAGTGACGTTGAAAACAAAGTTCACCCGCCCTCGCTTAAAATAGTCTGCGAACCGTTGCCGCAGAGCATAATGTTCTGGCGGCAAGCCAACCGCAAGGTCCGCCTCAACCATGGGGCTTGTGTTGCCACTCCTCTCCAGCTCTTTTGCAATGGCGAAAAGTGTCAGCATGAAGTATCTCTCGTCCTTGGTTTTGTCGCGCATATAGGAGATGCGCTGGCCAGACAGTGTCCAGAACTTCCCATCAAACTCCAGCATCTCTGTATCCACTGGCGGACGGATAGGATTTGCATGGCCACGAACACCTCATGAGCGGTGGCCTCGTCGCTACCAACAGCCATTTCGTACATGTCGATAGCCTCCAGCGCCGCCTTTTTGGGCAACGCCAGCCGCTTACACACTGCGGTCATTGCGTTGACCGGATGCTCAAGGTGAACAGAGAGCAGGCTGGTCAGTCGGGAAACGGAGTCCCCAAACTGAGCAAAGAGCATATCCAGGCTTCCGACAAAGTCGGGCACCTTGGACTGCCGGCGGTGCTCTACGGCGATCATACCTCCAATGTGGATGGGATACTGCAGTCCGACCAGCAGAGCCGACACCTTTGCCGAGGCCATTCCGGTATCAGATGTGGAAAAACGGATACCGGGCATCAGCTTGGCCGCCATGGACGCCTTGCCCTCCGCAGCCAGTAGATTGATGTAGGTATCCAAGAGTTCCTCCCTCTGTCCAGGAAGTGTCCAGGACGCACTCGTGATGGCGTGATCCACGTACCCGGAAGAAAACTGATTCCCCGGGAAACGCTCATCCATCTTGCTCTGAAGCCCGTCCAGCAGCTGGTCGATCTCCAGGATGGAGTAGTCCCGACTGTCTCCGGAATGGGCTGCGGATACCTTCTCGTCCCGCACCAGGAGCAGGGCACTGTCTTTGTGAAGGGCCAAGCAGGAATTGATCACGTCGGCCAACTTCTCCCGAGAGAGCTTGGGCAGTGCGGATCCACCGATCTTTGCCCGGTCCAGCAGGCTCTTATAGGCGGTATCACGCAGGGGGAAAAACTTGTCCCGGAGCTTGATGGCCAACTTCAGGTTCTCCGCCGTGTCCTCCACCGCTTCGCGGGAGACGGAGGGATCAAAGCTGTCCGTATCCTCATACAGAGGAGAGTTCTTGTCCAGCGCCGCCACCTGCAGCTTCTTGACTTCGGTGCGCTCCCACACGCTGCTCTTGCGGACCTGCTCATGGTAGCTGAGCATAGAGGAAAAGTCGCTGAACTGGGTGTGATAGCTGTCACAACACGATTTCACCATAGTTTTCTGATCTCCTTTCATTTTTTGCGGCTTTCACCGCTATATATGCAAAAACAGCGCTCCTGTAAAGGAACGCTGTCTATGCCGTGATATTGGGCCTGAAACAAAAAAAGTGCCATCTGCATTTCTGCAAATGGCACTTGGAAACACGGTCTACTATGCACACCTTGGGTGTTGCACTGATACTGTATGAAAGAATTATACCATTGTCATGCTGTATAGTCAACAGGCGAACAACGATTGAAGTCCCTGTATCCTATCGCACAGGCAATCAAATATGGTCTACGCTACATGGAGAAGGCGCCATGTTCCCCGTCCCGTATGCTCAAAGGTCTTTGGATTGATTTGCAGGGTCTGCCGCACCTTCTCCTTCCACCACTGATTGTTTTGAGCCCGTTTGTGAGTTCCCACGAGACGATAGATTTCCTCCAGAGACGCAGAACCGCTGCAACTCTCCAGCACACCGGCAACGATGTCCCTCCACGTGGCTCCTGGCATATCTCGCATATCACCCTGAACTCGGTAGGTCATCAGCAACGGAACAGCCAGAGGCGCATCTTTCCGCACCAGGAGGACGTACTCATGCACAATGGGGATAAAGCTCCCACTGTAAACTCGCTTATCAGACATGCAGTTATGCTGAGTTTTTATGATGACGTTCTCCAGTACGCCGGGCTTCGTCAGCTCAAAGAGCATACTGAAGAGTTTTCCTTTCTTTTTGATGTCACCCACCAGTACGGCCATCCGACCTCCCTGCTCCAACGCGCAAAACTGCTTCATCATGCAGTAATTCATCGCCTGCACAAACCCCTCCCAAGTAGGAATACGGGAGAGATCAAACAGGCATGGATTGTAGCCATAACGCTGCTGCACCTCACTGGCCCGATACATTACATCTGAATACTGGATGATGTCCCAGTACGGAGGATGCCAGAAGATGAACTCAGGACGTTCCTGGATATCCGTGTGAAGCAAGTCAAATCCGCTGTGCAGGTCGTAGGTATGGCTGGTAATTCCCATAGAATGGGCGGCATCGGCGGTAGTATTGCTACCACACATATAGTCACAGATTTCATGCGGCCGGAAGTGAGCAATCAAGTCCTCAATCAGTTTCGGGGAGCAGTTACCTCGGTAGCGGTTGTTTCCGCCCTGTCCGCGCTCAGGATATGATACAACACTGGTCAACATCTTAGAATGATTCGTCATTATCAAGTGACTTCCTCCTATCCTTACGTCATTCAAAAAATGGGGACCACAGGCACGTACCTGTGATCCCCATATAAATTGTGAATTGTATGTAACTCCCAGATATCAGTTAATATTTTGCTCAATCCCCACACGGTTTCTCCAGGAAAGCAAAGCATAATATGTATGCTCAGAACGGCACCTCGTTGTGCCTGCTTTGAAACACCCTTCTGTTGCGGCCCAGCTGCTTGTTGTCCGAAGTACCAGTCCAGTAATGGAGTTGCTGTTCACCCACCCTGGTTATGGAGAGGTAGTCCGGAATCATATCTTTGAACTTTTGCACGATTGTCGGGTCCTCCAAGTGGTCGTTATAACTCAGCTTGATCTTTTCCCCTGGGACCAGAGAAATCTGTCGAGATTCATCATATTTAATCATGCGTGGATCAAATTCAACACAAGCAACACTGCGTTCTTCCTCATCTTCGAGCCAAAGGTACTTCGGATGCTCTGTGGCAAACAGATTCAGACTTACGTTGAATGCAACCAATGCCATACCGTTACGGTATTCGAGGACAACGTCATATCGTTCGCTTCCCATATTGATAATGTTGAGGTCCTGAATAGCTTGCTCAAAGGGCAGACCCAGATTAAGTTCAAATGCAATCGCCCGCAAGCAGTCATAATTCAAAGCTACCTTTTGAGAAAAGAGTACGACTTTCGGAATCTCACTGTGGTACTCGGCATCCAGTTTATCAACGAGGTATTCTTGGACTGCCTTGATATCAGGATATCCGAATCGGAAATGATAATGGAACCGGCCGGGCCTGTTCACAAGATAGTCGTTCAATTTGTGAAGGCTGTTGCAAGTAATAATGAACAACTTCTTCCCATCAGCGGTACCGTCGAACATACTCAAAAGGGATGCCTGGGGATCTGTTTCGTTATCACCAGGACGTACTCCCCCAAAGGTCTTGTCAAACTCGTCAAAGAGGAAGACTGCCTCTTGGTCGATGGACTGAATGTAGTTGGAGATGCCCGGGATGAACTGGTCAATGACTAAGACTGGGTACCCGGCATCCTGTGCCTTACCTGCCAGTAACCGAGCAAACAGAGATTTGCCAATTCCCTTTTCACCGCTCAGGATGACGCCCAAGTTACGCTCAAACATAGAGAACGACTTGAGTACCTTTTCGGCTTTCTCGGGATGGACACCATAAATCTTTTCATTTACTGTCAGTTTGGAGCGAGCCTTCAAATAGAAGCCCGTCATCTCATCAAACCGAACATTGTAGGTATATGGCGGGATGCTATCATAGGCCTGCAAGGAATCTCCATACACTTGATACTTATCACCAATACGAATAGCTTTCATTTTCATTTCCCTTCTTCACAGATTAGACTGCAATCTGAATATCCTTTTCTCTTCCCCACTGCATCAGGAATCTGCGCTCCTGGTCTGTAATCGGACGTCGATTGAATCCTTGCGCTTGGCAAATCTGTTTGCCACTCAGCTGTAAGGTCACCAAAGACCGCTCCGGAGTACCCCGGCGCCGCAGGAAAAGAATGTGGCACTCCCCTCCTGCTACGCGCTCAATATACTGGCCAACACAGTGGCTGAGGTTAATCCCCTCTTCCGCCAGTTCCTCCGGCTTTGTGGGAATCACAATACAGTATCCGCTTCCAGAGTAGGCCAGGTCCTTGATGGACTCATTTTGCTGCTCAAAGTTTTCGCATGCAGCAAGCAATTTGGCTTGATTGACCTTGAGTGCCATAACATCATGCTCGGTCTTGAAGTGCGCAGGGTACTTTTCTTTTACCTTTCCATAGAAATCCTGCTGCATCTGCAGGTAATCCAGGTATTCGTTGAAGAAACTCTTGGTCACTTTCGCATAGCCCTGGGCATACAGGTCAAACAGGATATAGTCGATGAACCGGCGCAAATTGATACGGAAGGGCGATACCATAACCTTGAGAAAACACCCAGGGTCATACGACACCTCATGTTCATTGAAGTACCTCCCATAGTCATTGAAATCCAGTTCCATAATGCCAGACTGCACCAGCTTTTCTGCAAAGTACACTGCTTCATTGGCCCCGTACTGCTCCTCTATCCAAAAGATGACGGGAATACACGCCTGGTATTTTTTTCGGTCCACCATACTGGGAAACATATTGTAGATGCGGGTAAAGAGCTTGCTGTTCTGCTTCCAGTACCGTGTGTACCAGCTGGGGTCAAAGCTTTTGACCAGGACATTATGGCGGCACATGTCTGTCAGGCATTCGTCATTGATAACCTGCATGATCAGGCCAACAGATTCACGGTAGAGATTACTCAGCCAGTGTACCTGATGTAATACAATCATCCCATCCTTCAGATCCCTGAGGAATGAGTTCAGACTTTGCTCCTTCAGTTCTTCAATGTGTCCGGTTTTGCAGTCCTTGATGTAGTAGAGGCCCTTGCTTACCAGAATCACCAGTTCCCGATCCGTTGTTGCTGTACGCCGCTTGATGATGAAGTCGGTGTTGTTTTCCAATACGACTTCGTATTGGGCTATTCCCTTCACAGCCACGTTCCCCATGTCGATGATGTAGTCCTTCAGCGACACAGTTTTCGTCACATTTTCGCTCGCCATACGAGCATCCTCCATTCTTATTGTTTTTGATGCAATTTCTATCATTGCGGACGCGGCCCGGGCTGTGAATCAGCCCAGGCCGCATTTTTTGCTGCATGATTTACGCTCTCTCGTCAGGTTGTTTGCCTATCTCACCATCCGGCCAAATGCCAGCAGCGACGCCATTCTCATGAAGACCCCGACCACTCAAGGCACACAGTACGCCGTCCGGGTCATGCTCTTCAAAGGCTTTCAGAAGGGCTCGCGCCTTATCTTCATACCGGCGGTCATCATGAATCACCTGCCGGCGTATCTCCTCGATCAGGCTCTCCATGTTGTGATGTGTCCTTGCAAAAGCGGGATACACCTCACCATTCATGCGCCAGCTGCTTTCCAAGTGGGAGAAAAAAGGCCAGGAATAACTGAGCTTTCTATCTCCGCCCTATTTCGCCAGGCTCCTTTTCCGACAAGGTGCTGCAGCATAGGGAAGTTCGAAGAACCAAGGGCAAGAATCGCAGTCATCAAACGAGCCGAAGATAAGCGCGTCGAGCATCCAATGTGGTTCTGTAAGTGTGATTTCTGGTGGCACTTTATAAGGACGCCTCACAGATGAGATATGAAGAAGTTGCAGACTACAGAAAAAATCTTGGCAAAACTTATCTATACCAGCAAATTGAAAGCCTGCTGCACTCTGGTGCAGCAGGCTTTCAATTTATCTTGAAAAATGTTCTACAAACTTCTTTGCCATCTCAGCGAACTCATATGAGTTTTGCAAATACTCCATGATTGTGTCTATCTGCGAGTCCGTCTCTGCAACAGTTGCCGCCATCAAAAAGCCTCTGATTCTGCTTCCACGAAAACTACACCAGACATTAAATGGCAATCTTCCGTTCACGGGGTCCCCATGCTCAACAACTATCTGAAGGATCTGGTCACCGTCTAAGCCTATGAAATGGACTGGTAATTCGAAATGGAGACAACTGAATTTTTCAACATTCACTTCTAAAAAATGCATCCATTATTTCTCCTCACAAATGTTTTTCACAACAACCTCAAAGTGGGATAATCCGCCCTTCAAACAAGCAAGTATTCATATGATCCTCAATGATAGTAAACCTTCATTATTTTGTCAATAGTCCCCCATTTGAGTTTTCTACTTGAAGTCATAGTATTGAAAACAGTCGTCTGGCTGGTCGCATCAATCGTACTGAGCTTCTGCGCAATATCATCAGTGCCTATGTGGAGTAGTTTTCAGCGTGACAGGACAAAACGGGGTAGAGACCAACAAAGGATCTCTACCCCGTTTTTCATGCCCATGGGTTTTCCATATCCAGCGGTGTCAGGAGATCTTCCTCCAGAAGG
Organism: Flavonifractor sp. An9; assembly: GCF_002161245.1. Classification (NCBI taxonomy): domain Bacteria; kingdom Bacillati; phylum Bacillota; class Clostridia; order Eubacteriales; family Oscillospiraceae; genus Flavonifractor; species Flavonifractor sp. An9. The sequence goes on along the minus strand of NZ_NFHC01000005.1, from coordinate 21,153 downwards.
CAGCCGGCCACCAGAGGGAGCCGGCGCGCATATCGTGTGCGCAGTATGCGATAGTCAAGGCCATTGAACCTCACCCGGTCCAGGCCATCCATATCCTTACAGATGTGATATAGATGAATTGTGTGTTCTTTTTCTTTCCTGGACAACCCAGGCTCAGCCATGATTGCCGCAATGCCGGTGTCGTCATCACGACAGTGCTGGGCAATGATGAGTTCGGCAATCCTATACTCCTTCCGACTCAACCGAATCCCACGCAATCGGATGCCTCGCTTATGGATCTGTTCGACAGACCGCTCTCCATGGACATCGTCCACATCCTCAGTCACTCGGCCCAGATCATGGAGCAAACTGAAGTAAATCAGGATCTGACGATCCGACTCAGAAAGAGCATCACCAGAATTGTAAATATAGATGAGAGATAGGAATAGAACCCTCAAGATATGGAGCAGCCCATGGACTTCAAATAGTACCTCCCGTTCGTAGCCAAGGGTACGCACCTGCTTTCCAAATTCCAAGTAGGACTGCAGTGCCGGCGCCATCAGCCTCGGCACCGTTTCTTCTACAGCTGGGATCATATCCTCATACCGATACTCAGTTATGGCTCCTGGTAGGACAATAACTTCATTCTCCTCCGCATAGGAGGGGTAGTGAGCCACGATCTGATCAGGCCTCACCCGAGCCACTGCAATCTTGGTACCCCGTCCGGAGTGGACGGCAAACCACAGTGCATTTCCAGGGTGAGTGCTCCAGGAAACTGCCTGATCCGGCGGCAGCGACAATGCGCCCATACCACGGTAGACCGTTATTAGACCATCCGATTCCAGAGCAGGCAGTTGAGGCGCCGGCGCACACTGGAACACTTCTCGTAGCACTGGCAGTGGCCACATCCCATTTGAGTAGTCAATCCGCTTGTAGATGCTGTGCCACACCGAAAAAACGGTTTCACGAGGGATGGATTTATACCGCAGCTGGAAGTCATAGATCAGCATTGCCAACGGGACATCCTTCAGATAGTACCCCTTCCAGTCCTGTTTGGCCAATGAGCGGCACTTCCCACCATGTTCGGCCAGTTTTTCAAACTCCGCCTGGCCAGCCCCGAAAATATATTGTCTTTGCAGAATGACCTCCGCATACAGGCCCATATCATAGTCAGCATAGAAGGTGTTGAAAATCTTTCTCGTAGAATCATGTACGACCTTGTCAATACGCAAACCGTAGGAGTAAAGAGCATCGGATAGCTCCTCATAAGTCAGGCCATCTTGTGTGCATACGGCAACAATTTCCTCTGTAAGAGGTTCAAACTTTGTCATCACACCGCGCACCTCACGAATCAAAGCAGCATTTTTCATGTCACTCTCCCCTACCCTCTTACAACTTACGGAAAATATCCACGCCAGGGATCAGAGTGTGGCTTGTTCCATTCTCGAAGAAGCAATGGATTTGGCCGATATCATCCACCAAACACACTGTTCCCTTTGTGTTGTCCGGAACTGGCCGCGGGTCCTTGTTCATGTGAACCAACAGAACGCGTGTTCCTGCCGGAAACTCCTCTTTATAATGTTGGACTCTCATAAGATCACATTGTTTCATCAACATTCTTTTCCTTTCCTCATAAACTGTTCTGCCAACCGGAAAGCAGCATACATTGGTTCCTCCAACATTTTGAGGCGTTCATCGCTTTCGTTCATTCTGGCGCCAAAGGGCTGCGGCGCTCGCCAAACCCATTTTCCGAGAAGATAAGCCGGTGTGTACCAGCGGTCGTATTCCCGGAGTGTCAACACATCGCCACGAATTACGACCGCAGGAACTCCATAGAGCGCAAGCTGGATGTAAGTCATCTGCACGCAAGTGATATCCAAATCGGATGCCTGGATGACGAGCTGTTCACTCGGATTGATACCTTTTCTGGCCAAACAATCCACTGAAGCAAGCAACAGGCTGCCACTGCCACAGGTCGGATCATTCAGCGTATAATAGCCTTCGTTTGGAAGCTCAGGAGTTTCTCCATAGATAAGCTGAGACAACAGTTCTGCAATATCCGGGGGCGTGAAATCCTGCTTGAGCGCGCGGTTTTCCGCACTGCATTCGAAGAATGGAATACTCAGCAGATCTTTATAGGCGCAGTGCTCAATATTCTGCATTACCGTATGGATAAGGTGATGAAGCGTTTGCTCGAACACTTCCCTCTCAGGCGTGGTATACCTCTCGATTAGCTCATTGAGGTATTTGATGCGCTCCAAATGGACGGGGTCAGTCATGACGCTGATTCGATGTGCGCAGTAAGCGATGAAATCACGAAACACCTCGCGCCTACTGATACGTCCGCGGGTAACATCGGCTATTTTCAAAACTGGATCATCGAGATCCTTCTTGTACTTCATAAGTTCCTCCAAATTGAAAGCAATAGGGCCGGGATGCTCTTCTGCACTCCCAGCCCTATATGTTTTTTTATGGTGCCTCAAATATGGCAGTCCAGAGATACCAGCATTGCCTCTTCAGGCAGCGATGCGATATACTTTTCCACCACCTGATGCCATAGCTGATTATTTCCGTTGCCGTTGTCCTCACTGACGCATTTCATCTCATAGAGGTCGTTCCACACACCATCGTCCAGCACTGCATACGTTGTCAATGGATATCGGTACTCTTCAGACAGAGCCTTGCTACGCAGATGCTCCTCCAGCGTTTGGCCCTTGTCATAGATCAATTTCCCCCAAGATGTAATGCCTTTTTCCGTGATAGACAAATCATGTCGGTCTGACGGGAGTTTACCAGACTGGTACCACTTCTCGCATGACAAAAAAGTCTCACGCTCTCTCTGAATGAACAGTTCCTTCATAAGATCCCATGCGATATCCTTTTTTCGTGCTCCTGTGACCCAACAGTACCCGTCAGGGGCTGCCTCAGCAGGTTCGTCTCCAAGGAAAAAACTCAAGTCGCCCGAAAAAACGTCGCGGCAATCTGCCTTGACAAGGAATCTGTCCGGCCAGCGACCGCCGATCTGAAACCAGTCAAACTCAGTATTGGGGTTCGTGTAGAAGCCATAGGCATCCGCTCCTTCCTTCCTCTTAAAGCCCCAGTATTCTTCAGCATATTCTCTGTAATCGGAATACTGCACGCGGAAGGGAATGTTCGCCAATTTCATCCGCTTTGCTTTTTTAGTCCGCTTACGATGGTGCAGCGGGCCAAAAGCACGCTTGTAGATCTTCCCCTCAAACACTTCATACGTGTCGGAGAACCTGGAATCATATACGGATACCCACTGGCCATTGACTAACTGAACCTTGTCCTCTCCGCCGGTAGCATACTCCTCTTTACACTGCTCTGTGCAGTCATTGAACTCCAGATAGGCAGTATCTTCAATGTTCGCCCAATATGGGTACAGCTGTTCCAGCACTATACTTTCGACATTATTTTCAAACTGGACCTGCTCGTTCACAATGGTACTATCCAAGGTGTCCAGAAGCGCCTTGTCTCCATTTCTGGAACGACGCATTGCTGCAACGAGGGTATTAAGCGGTAAAGATGCTGGGAGTTTGCAGTCCTGTCCAGCATTCTCCGACAATAATATGGACGTCAACACGGTAAAATGCACTTCATTTAGCTCCTTTGCAAGAATCAATACTTTCTTCAGCAATGCTGCTCATGGATGTGTAGCATCATACCGCTGCCGGACAAGCTGTGTCATTTCGCGCTTTTCACCCATACTCAGTTGCTCTGCATAGCCGGGTGCGCAGTCCGGTTCCCAGGGGTATTTTCCATCAGGATCACAAAGCAGCACTCGCAGCACTCTGGTAAAATAAGCATCTGGGACTGCAGGGGCCGTCTCAAAAAAGTAGACCGGAAGCAAAAAAACATCGCTTTCGCGGTCACCGGAACGATAATGCTTGCCTTTTTCCGCGATCTCCATTCCAAGTAAATTAAGTATCATCATGGCTTTTTCCTGAGACACAGGCAAGTTCAGCTCTAACTCCAGGCCACCATACCGGGATAGTCCATGCGTATGGCTGCTGGGCCAGGCATCCAGAATATAATGGATGATCCAATCAGGTTTCATAGTTGTCTTCTCCTTCCTCTGAAGCATTCTGTGAGTTGTGAGTGAGCACCGCTTCCGTCGGCAGAATTCCCATCAGGAGGAATCTGATAGCGGTTTGATAACCGACCAGGTAGGCATGATCCAGTTCAGATGTCATCCGGCTGTTCAACATAGCTTCATACCGAACAAACAAATCTTGACCGTCTTCATCCAACTGCTCTCTGAGCTTCTCCTGCAACTGCAAAATTTCCCGATCTTGTTTTCTCAGTTCTGCGCTTTCATGGGCTGTCGCTTCCTCATAGGCATCCCAGTCTCCAGAAATAAGCGCCTGAAAAAAGGCGGAAATATCCTCCCGCTCTGGCGGTCGATTTCCAACGGCCTGCGCTAATCTGCAGATAGCCTGCTCCAATGACAGCTGATGTTTTTTTACGATGGATCGCAAAGAATCATTTGTATGCGGGTTTCTTTGCATTGAATAATGCACCTCCTTACATCTTTCAATCTTTTGATACTATCTATATAAAAACAAGCGCATGGATCCAATGTGACCCATGCGCTTGGTGCCTTTCTCGGCTCAGTATTTAGTTTTGGAACCAGTAAGCCCACATATAATAAAAAAGCTCCCAAAGGTTATGCAAACCTCTGGGAGCTGTGAAACACGGTTACTGTGTCTGCAAGTGGCAAACAACGGATACTTTACACTGGCATTATAACGAATTCAGATAGAGATTTCAAGAGCCTAATCCTTGGACATTCCGCATAGCTTGGCCAGTGCCGTATACTTCTGATCAAGCAGTTGCCTTTCCATCATCCTGTATGCCTTTGCCGCCTCGGACTGAGCTGTGAGCGGGTGCGCCTGATCCTCTGGCGGGAGCAGTTCATACGCAGCCTGGATTGCCTTGTTAATCTCTTGGCAGATAATCCTCTTCTGGGGCGCCTTGAGGGCGTGACGGTATCGGGTGATGCTCGGATGGGTACCATTCAATGTTGCATATTCGCAAAGCATCCTCAGAATTTCCCGATCCAGCCCTTGTTGCCCCTCCTCGCTATAAATACGGGTCAGACTCTCGCAGCACCAAGCATGATAAGGAATATCGTCGTTACTGCTCTTCGAGGTCAGATAGACCTTTCCCTCCCGGATATTGACCTCTCGGATATACTCTGTACTCATGTCCCCATCATCTCCTGTTCCTTAAACCGGACGCCGTCCGCAGTGGGTCTCTCATAAATAAACAGAACGCTGTCGGCCGGCGGCACTTCTCTGCCTTTACGAAGGTTTCGCACCACACCAGAAGTACCTTCGCCAGTCAAGAATGAGTGGTAGGCAGCTTGTGCTTTCAGATTGGCCTTGATAAATTTCGGGTAGGTATCTGCTGCGATGAAAAGCGCACGGATCTCCGGCCAGTCCAAATCACAGCTGTCCAAGCAGTCTTCCCGAGCGTCGTATTCTGATTTATCGCCGTTGAATTCCTCTGTGATGTACCTGCGTCCGTCCTTTCGAACGAAGACGACTCTTCTCCGAGTCATGCGACCTCCTAACCGCGCAGCCTTTTTTGCCGCACAAATGATTTTGTCCTCTATTGTGTTGGGAAACGAGTTGACAGAGGCAGATAGGCTCAACTTGAATACTTCACGGTATTGGAATGGCCCATAAGAAATGGTCGCCAAGATCTCACCCGTCCGTTGATCGACCTGGCCAGAACAATAACCGCATTCACCAGCAAGTCGCCTTCCCGTTTTGAACCTGAAGAAAGCATATTTTCTCGTCTTTGTCGCCGGTACCGCCAGTTGTCCTACGCTGTTTCTTTCAAACATTTTCACACTCCTAGCCTGATCAATTATGGAATCCATGCAAATTGGGGGGGAAAAAGCGATACTTTTCCCGCCTCATGCTCTAACCGAATGTCTATTCCCGCTCAATTCTCAGTGCGGTAAACACCTTGTTCAGCAAAATATCTGCTGTTTCCGGATCCATCGATACATCAACCTCAAAATCCTGCTCACCAGCCGCTGCTCCACTGTTGTTGGCATAAACAAAGAACAGGCGAACAACCCGCTTCTTAATATCGCAGGCACAGTAGAGGTTAATGTAGTCGTCATTTTCATCCGTAACCACATGGAGTCCAGAGAAAACGTCATCTACGTCGAACCAACAAGGGATATAGAAGGTGATGGTATCATCATCTTCCCATTCTGGAGCTTCCAGCTGCAGCTCTGCATCAGTCAGAGGCCGGAGCAGAGTACTGCTGTTGAATGGCTTCACCGGTTACACCTCCCCCTTGGGCGGCATCCCAGTCAATAACCAAGCCTTCCAGCACTCTTGACAATCATGCTCCTGACATACGAAATCGCTATGATCCAGAGAAAAGGGTGGGCAGGCTCCACTAATGAGTTGGGAAATCTGATCAGCTTCCAGCTCTGAGGCTCGAATCAACTGCAGGCCAGGATTCACTGCTTGTGGCAACCTCTCCGCGGGGCCCAGCACCAGTTCGTTCACTTGCTCCATTGACTGGATAAAAGCCTTTCTCGGGATTGAATTGCGGTAGCGATCCAGTATCTCGCTGGTAATCCGAAGGATCATATTGTATTTGTTCATCTGCTCGTTCCTCCATTATCAATGTCACGGACGCTGCCTGACTTTAACCGCCGCACATCTTCATCGTGTGCCTGATGGCCCTTCTCTTCAAAAATGCTCATACGAATCCTGTCCTTCAGCACCTGACTCCATCGGGATGAGCACAGGCATATTGCACCCATACAAGCATAATCGTAATTTAGGTTACCTTTAACATCTGAGTTCTCGAAAACAAATGTTGGTTGTTTGAACTCCCGTCTTCTGGGATCCATATAGAATTCACGTCCTGTTGCTAATGTAAGACTCCTCTCTTGATTACTCCTAAAGTCATCTACCGAATAGAACAGAACTGTATTCTTGTCTCTCGCATCGGAATGGTAGCAAGGGCGCCATGCACATAAGCCAAGTTCCGAGGCAATTTCATCGAGTACATCCTGCTGCAGTTTATACCGCGAGTCAAGACGGCGCTCATATGCAAGAATATCTTCGTATGTAAGCCATTCTGGTTTTTCACTCGGTGAGAAGGATTCCCAGATTTCTTTCATGTAGGCGATATGCCGCTTTTCCTCACGTCCCCACAGATGTGATCCATAAATCCTCCCACTTCCAAAATAGTATTGGCAGTCAGATTTCATACGATCAAGAAGTTGATATAAAAATGCGCTGTCACAGTTTTGGATACTCTTCTGAATCAGATCCATCTTTAATTTCCTTTTCAGTACCAGTTTACTATGCACCCATTGGGATCGATTTTTTCCAAATCAATCCCATTCTACAATCGTTTGACCAGTATCTTGGTTGTAGAGCGCATAATCTCTCTCTTCATCACCACTTTCAAAATCTTCGGAAGACGTGCTTCGATTGATCTGAATAGCTTTTACCTCCGCATCCTCATTACAATCAGCTTCAAAATAGACTGCAATGCGTCTGGTTTGCTCCATGGTAATGCAATACTTCATTATTCTACTGGCCCCCTCTGCCATACTGCCATATATTCTGCACGCAGTTTCATGAGTAGGCGCCCTAGATTGTTCCGTCCACGCCTGCCCGCACAACGAGAACAGGTACAGCAGCCCCAATAGTTATCGTGCCAGGTATTGCCCTCTACCAAGACAGCTCCGCCGGTGGCTAGTAACTTGGAGATCAGTTCAGGATTCTCATTGAACTTGTGGACAAGCAAGTTGTGCATGATGGTCAGCTTTCGAGCATCCCAATCATCTCGCATCTGAATCTGGCGGCCACGTCGCTTTGCCTGAGCGGGTGTCATATCCTGAAACTGCGCCCGATCCTGAGCGTTAGCACACTTAGCCGCCTGGAATGCTGCCTCCACCGATGGAAACGATAAACCATAGAATGTCACACGGCAGGGGTGAAAATTGCTCAAGAATGCGTAAGGACCTGCGAAGCGATCAATGATCTCTCTACTCTGTCCAGACATTGGTGGCGCCCTCCTCTCTTGCTTTCTGCATCCCCTGGCGCTTGATGTTAGAATAGCGGCAGTTTGGCCACTCACCTATGTCACACTGCAGACAGTTGGTTTGCATACAATGCTCCTCCAGGCAGTTATTGCAAAGGGGTGCCCCTACATACGCCGAGGTAGCCACGAAATACGGACTATTACACTGTACCTGGTAAACCAAAGCCTGGCCACATCTCACGCAGTTCTGTTCGCGCCATTGGATATGCTCAGCCTTCTCGTATTCAATCGGCTCACCACAGCCAGGGCAAAACTTCCACGGATCTTTGGGATACGCCGCAGTTCCTTGCCCTGGGGCGGGTAGTGCCCGGCCGCAGACTGAACACCAAAAACGCTCTGAGATATTAGGGCGCTCCTGCGTAATCTTAGGGATCACAGGCTACACCTCCTTGTGCCTCAGGCAACTGCTGGCGCATCATATATCCCACAACTTCTCCAATGCTCGGGCTGAAAACGGGCTGCGCTTCCACTTCACACATTTGGATAGGGATCAGCGCCTTTTTGACCTCCTCCAGCAGAACTTTATCCGGGCACCGGTCGATAAAATAGCCAATCGTCCACAAGAATGGACTCTCTTCCCGATCCGTCAGCACAATCTGATGGACCAGCGGCCGGGCCCCAATAAAATTGGCAATGTTTTCAGGACTCCCATGGAACAGATACTCAGTATACCCGTCATCGTCATACACATGGGCACAGACTAACTTGTCATCCTCCAGCAGCTGCGCAAGTTGGCTTTCCCTTGCCAAGTCTCTTGTTTTGTCGGAAGTTAGGGCTGCTATTCCCATATTGCCCCCATACGGTTTGTTCATTTTCTGATTACTCATGCTTCATTACCTCCATTTTGATTGTTTTTGACATTCCTTTTCAGCTACTTCTTGTAATTTGCAGCTCCGCTGCTCGGGCATATATATAAAAAGGCACATGGGCTAAAAAGCCACATGTGCCTTGTGAGTGTCACACTCCTGGTATATGAAGTTGTTTATTTCTGGAAAACAAAAATGCACCCAAAGACCAAGTTGGTCTCCGGATGCTCTGAAACACGGTAACTGTATTTGCCAGTGGCAAATTGCGGATACTTTACTCTTGCATTATACCGGATTGAAGTCACGAATGCAAGTAGAACAACCTACCCCGCCCTTCTTCTTGATCAACGAATAGCAAAGATTATGCTCAATCTGCTGCCATTATTCATATTTTTCAGCACACCATAAAAAGCGAAAGGGCACTATAAGTCAGTGCCCTTTCGTCACTATTGGTCGGCGGAGTCAATCGCCATTCTTGCTACAAGTAATTTCTGCAGTTTTTGAAAACGACTTGGACGTACTTGTTTGCTTAACGGTCAATTTCGCACTCACATACGCATCATTGAGGAGGCCAGAGTTACCCTTAGACGCTCCCCAGCCCGTTTCAGTATAACCGGGTTTTACAGTTCTACTATGGCTATAACTTGTAACTGTTGCTTTTTTCCCGTCATACGTGAAGGTTCCAGAAACTGTAATTGTCGCGGCAACACTTGTTCCATTTTTTATCTCTACGGTTTTTTCCTGCGTTTTAGTCCCAGAGTTTCTCGTTAGGCCCACATTGTATTCATCAAGAACCGTTTCTATTGCTGTAAAGCCATCTCCCAGATCGTATTCGGTAATCTCGACCTTTTTGTTTGAATCCACCCAACGCTCACTATGAGAAATGACACTCTCCAGTTTCTGCTCCTGAGGATCTGCTGCAAAGGCCGCAGGCACCAAGCTTATGGACATAATCGCCACCATAGCTGTTGCTATCATGCGTTTTTTCATTCTACCCATATCTAAATCTCCTATGTATGTTAGTCTTCCCAGAAAATGCTGCCATCTTCAATGCCAGATAAAATTACATTCCATTGTTCTTCAGAAAAGAGGTGCCTATCAGAATGCCGAACACTAATAACCGTATTTTGGGTTTCAACAGTTTCTGTTGCAGTAACATTACCCCCCAAGTCATATACCGTTGTTTCGATCGTATGAAATGGCGTAATCTGCTCCAGATTATGATGCAGCACCTCTCCTCGATATTTGTGGTTCAGACTGAGAGCACTGAGAATTGCGAAAACACAAATCAGTAGTATAGTAACAATTCGCTTACCTTTTGTAATGGAGAGCATCACATGGTTCCTCACTTTCCGTCTTTGCTGCAGGTTACCTCAGCAACACCAGTAAAGCTCCTCCCGGTATCATCATTTTCCACCATCAAAATAGCAGTTACACGAGCATATCCCGTTAAAAGACTGGAATCTTGCTTTGACGTACTCCACTGCGTTTCTGTATAACCGGGCTCTATAGATCTACTGTAGCTGCTACTAACAACTTTTGCAGTCTTTCCATCATAGGAGAATTTTCCTCTTGCTGTAACTGTAGCTACTAACTCTTTCTTATGTTTCAATTCATATGTAGAGGTCTGTTCTTTTGTTCCGGAAGCTCTCTCTAGGCCAACAGAATATTCATCAACAACTGTCTTTATTGCCGTAAATCCATCTCCCAAATCGTATTCAGTGATCTCAACCCATTTATTTGGCCCCATCCAATTCTCACTATGAGAGGTAACAATCTCTTTCTTCTGCTCCTGGGGCTCCAAGGCAAATGCCGCAGGGACTAGGGTTAAGGACATCGCAAATACTAAAATAGCTGCCGCGACTGCCTTTCTCATATTGCGCATGACTCAAACACCTTCTTTTTCATGATTATAAATTGTTATGCATTTTCGGGGCTAGAGTCTAGTGGTTCGCTGTAATAATCGGAAAAAAGGATGTCTCCTATATCCGTCTTAAAGATAATGTCTGTAATTTCAGTGTCTGCACCAATAATCCCGATGTATGGTTTATCATTGGTAACAGAGATAGTCTTTTCCTCTCCATCAGAAGTTTTTACAACAACTTCAGTGAAGGAAACCTCTTGTACTGTATCAGTCTTAAAGTCATACAGTGAATTGCCTATATCGCCAAAAATCACTGCAACATCCTCTACACCTAGCAGCTCTGCTGAAAATCCTACGCTTCCTGCTTCATATGCATCTTTTATCGCATCTACAGCATAGCTATTCTTATCTTTACTCACCACATAAGCCCGCACCATTGTATAGTGCTCCGTCTCTCCAGGCGGGGTAAATGTCGTTAACAATATATACTTCCCGCTTTCATGAGTCTGCACATCTACAATCTCATAGTCCGAAGCATACCCCTCAAACCATGTTTTTACGTCATCTATATCTGATGTTTTTCCAGGTTTATCACCATTCTGACATCCAGATAATAGTATCAAAAGCACCAGAAAAACTGCTGCAACCTTAATATCTCTCATTTCAATACTCTCCCATTAAACTTGAAGATACTGGGAATGGCGCAGCCATTCCCAGTTATCTATTACCTTCACTTACTTGTCGAAATTTGCAGATGTGAACTTGAGCTGCCGTAAGTAGCAGGAAGAATCTGCGCCCCAGTTTCGAATGAGCTCATCAAGCTTAATTTTGCTATACGGGGAGTTCTGAGTAATATAAATGTTCTTGATGGAGTCATTCCTTCCCCCTGTGACATAGACAGAATGAGCGTATTTCCCGGAACTTCCATTCCTAACCTGTAAGACCTGTCCAGTCACAATCTCAGTAGACACGAAGTTCCCAGACCACTTCTTGCCGTCATTTTTTCCAGTGGCCTTCGGACCAGTTGCCGGAGACCCAGTCACGAAATTATAGAAATTGCTTACATTTCCCCAAGGATTACTGATCCCGTTTTTGTGCCCAAACCAGTTATCCATCGTCGTACTGGGCTGCATCCTCTTCCTATTGGCAATATTTGCCTGCATAGTGGAAACAGTGTCCCCATCGGTCCATCCACCATATGCCGCCCATACACACTGCGACACCCAGTTTGTGCAGTTCGCCTTGGCTTTGTAGAAACAAGCATCGTTACCTGTTGTATAGTAAAGGTCTGCATACCTACGACCACGCTCACCATCATACGAATAAGATGTTGAGGCCGGCTCAATGGTCACGCCATTCTCAAGACTCGCAAGATACTCTGCGTGCTGTGCGTCCATATCCACCACATCATCTGGATCGATAACTGCCGCTGCATCTTTCTCCGTTAACTCTACATAATCGGCAATCAGCGCGTCTAATGTATTAACTGATACTGTGTTAATATCTTCAGATGCCAAGGCAATTCCTTCCTCGTTGCGACCTCTCGAAATCAGAGTCTTGAATCCATCAAAGTTCATTTCCCCACTATCAATGTAGGAAATATAATATTTGCCATCTTGTTCTTCGATTTGGACACGGTACTCAAAGCCATATCCTTCGCTCCGGCCAATTGTACCTGCCCGCCCATAAGACAAGTCAGCAGTGAACACGGCCGTGCCATTCTCAATGGAGTCAAATCTCAGATCATAATCATACTCTGTCCAATACTCCTGTGTTGCAGCGGTCAAACCGCTATACCAATACAGATACTGCTTATATAATTCTGTTCCAGGAGTATTGGACAGGATCTCGCTCGTATCAATGAGAGTTCCTGTTTCATTTGCCTTATACTGTTGTTCCAGCAAATCAGACAGCAGCGCCGTTGCCTCGACACGGAGGGTATCATCATCAATGACAGTCTCCTTAGCAGATGCAGGAACATACAATACTGTAAGAAGCGTGAGAACGGCGAGTACCATAGCTAATGACCTTTTCATAATAGTCTCCTTTCATCATACAGCAAAAATATTTACCGCTCCAAGCCGTTTCCTATATAAGTCACCCCCTCTCACATTTGGGCAAAGTAGCTGCGCTTCTACCCAATAGATGCAAGAGGGGGCTAAATTCTTACAACATATTTAATTCTATTATCTATTTCGCCTTCTGAATCAATTTCACACTCTCGGCCATGTGCAATATTTCACTCTGGTTCATGGATGCATGAATTGTAAATTGAAGATTTTCTTCTGCATTGATCCATGTAAGCGTACAATCTTTCTTCTCAGGACTCGCCGGAAGGAAAATTACGCCCTCGCAACCATTAACCATCACTTCAATAGTTTCCGTACCTTCCGTTTCAATATTACTTATAGCACCAGTCTCCATGTAAATATAGTCAAAGATAATAGGTGATCCATCCGCATTTTCATATCTATATTGTACGAAATTCGACCATTCAACACGTTCACTGATATTTTCTTTATATCCTTCCGGTAATGCTGTAATCTCATATTCCGGCATTGTTTCTGGTACTGAGCCTTCTTGTGTGTAGCGATAGCTAATATATGTTTCATACCATTCCCTAAACCACTGAAGCACCATCGCCCTCGCAGTCGGACTGGCCACCATCACACTACCAAAACTGATAAAGGCCACAAGCAGAATGGCCGCAACTCGTTGCCCATATTTTTTCCATACAGGCCGGCTCCTATTCTTCTCCCAACGTATAGGATCTTTGAGCATTAACGCAGTCTGGTGCTGATATTTAAGCGATGGCTCAAAGGGAATTCTGTCCTCGCAGCTTTCCTCGTCCAATGCAATCGCATCCAACAGTATCTGTCGCATCACACTGTCCAATTCCTTGTCTGTCATGGATGTATTCCCTCCTTCTCAGCAATTTTGCGGAGTATTGCACGACCACGATTGATTCGTACATTAACTGCATTTTCTGTAAGACCCATGCGATCTGCGATCTCTTTCCCGCTGTACCCCAGAATCAATCTCATTTCTAGTACGGCGCGATAGGTCTCTGGCAATTTAGCGAATAGTTGAACGATTTCCTTATAGCTGAGTGTTTCTTCGGAAACAGCTATCGGCTTCTCTTCTAACTCCTCACTCAATACGAGCTTTTTCTTCTTTCGCAAAATGGTAAGCGCTTCGTTCTTTACTATAGAGATGCACCAGAACCCCCGATTCTTACATGGAATCTCTGAAACTTTATCAAGATTACGGATAATCTGCAAATACGCATTTTGTACTGCATCCTCTGCGTCGTGTGAATTTTTAACTATGCGAAGCGCCGCCTGCTCCATTCTGTCATGATACTTCTCATATAAATCTACAAATAAAGCGCGGTCTTCGTCCGTCTCTATTGCAGATAATAGAAACACCAGCAATTAAGTCACCTGCCAAACTCATATTAACTATAAATATATTTATAGACAAATACCATTCAAATTGTTCAAGAAAAGTTCCCTCATGCCGATTCCAATCAGAAACTCGTCAATCGGCTAACACGCTTTAGCATTACCTACATATTGGACACGGAAAAGGGCAACTAAGTCGTTTATTCCTAAAACCCTGGTCGATAGCTTTAGGCCAAGACGCTCTGGACAAGGCGCTTCGCTCACTTCTGGAACCGTGGCCCTACCTGACGCGCTATTTGGAGGACGGCAGGCTGGAGTTCTCCAATGACTGCGCCGAACGCAGCATAAAGCCCTTTATCATGGGCCGGAAGAACTGGCGTTTTTTCCACCCCCCGACTGGCATTCCTTCCAGTGCTTTGATCTGCAACATTATTGAGACCGCAAAGCAGAACGGTCTGGATCCCTTCCGCTACTTGGTTTGGTTCCTGCACAACACACCTGGTTGAGCCATACGAATGACATCTGCTCAGAATTTCTCCTTCCGGTGAGCACCTCCCAGGAATGTAACAGGCCTAAACCATAGTGAAAATACAGGCCGCCATCTCATTGCTTGTGCACTGAGATGACGGCCTTTTTTGCGTCTAAAGGTTTGCCGGTTACCCGTAATACTCGTGCGGGAGCCATTTACGCAACTATTACGCATTTAGTATATCTTCTTTCCCTGCATACATCAAGAGTAAATAATCGCCCCCTCCGCTGATGTGGAGGGGGCGAGGCATACGGTACATTATCCAACTTTATATCCATCAAAGACATCCCAAGACGAATCGCCACGAATGTATCGGGTATGGGAATAAACAGCCCCCGGCAAAACATATCCGACTGCATTTTCAGGATTAAAAGCGTCCTCCATTGGATAGTATTCACCGCAATGATATGTCAAAGTCGGAATTGAAATATAATAGGCATCATATACGGCATCGGGCGTATCCATATCAGAATAAACGAGAATCATTCTTTGACCATCCTGAGAAACGCTTACATCTGTCCCAGCAGTCCCCTGAACTGCACCAGTTGTCCCGGATACTTTAATAAAATCGACGCTGAAAATGATTTCTTTCTCTGATAAATCATAGCAAAACAGGCCATCAGTCCCGTAAAAAATGATAAAATCATCATTTTCATACGCAAGGTTGAATCCAACCCCCACGGAGGTGTTCATATCCAGATCATCAAATGCAAGCTCAGATAAATTCCTTTCATGGGTGTTCTCTGGCTTAAAGGAATCGTTCACTACCAAAACAATTCCAACAAGAGTAGGGATGGCGACACAGAATATGCTTACAATAGCCTTGATTGGAAACTTTTTGCTCATATTGTACCTACAACCATTCAATCATTGCTGCCTACTTCCACCAAAACTTCTGCATTTCTGAAACTGTTTTCTTCAATTGACTCCTATTGGCATACCTTCGTCACCGACTTTTCGGGTTTTGCTACTCCATTGATAGTGTAATTCAGTTTCAGAGTGTATGTCCTGCCTGGAACTACTTTGCATTTCTCAGATAGAGCAATACTGTAAACTCCTGATTTGCTCCACGATGCCACTGTTTCTCCTTTGCATACAAGTGTCAATGTTGCCTCAACCTTGTCGCTCGTGTTCGCTCCTTTACAAGTAGCACTGCAAATAGCTGTTGATCCATCATAGAGAAGTGAGACTTTGTCGCTCACGGCACGTGTCTCCATCGCTTGTGCACTTGTGGAAACGAACATCAGTACCATAAGTATTACCACTCCAAGCCGCTTTCCCATTTACGACACCTCCTCTCATATTTGGACAGTGGCTCTTCGCACCTATATACTAAATGCACGAGATCGCTGATTCCTTACAACAAATTTTTATTAAATTTATATAGCAATATACACATACTAAAAAGAAGAAGCCAGCCTTTTCAGGCGGGCTTCTTTCTATTATCTTCACTCCCATTGCCAGGGCGACTCAACTAAATGTACTGTGTCATCTGAATCTGCACGATAATAATAAAAGTCTGTACCAAAGGCTCGAAACCGGATATGCCATAAACCACAGAATTGAATCTTCTCTATGTCCTTTGCTCTGATACCGATGGTCTGCTCCACATCTTCCTTCAGCTGTTCAACGGTATAATGGCTATTCATATCGACTCTCCCCACTCTCGCACGCCCACAAGCCCACCGGGGACACACCCGGAAGCTTGGTCATATACCATCCATCGTCATTATATTCAAAGGAGACTGTCTGCCATGTGCCTCCGCTTAGTCTGTCCGGGAGCAGCACATCCAGACTCTGACCACAATGAATATCCCAACCATCCCAGGTCAGACGATCACGCTCAGGCACATAGCCAATTTGTAAGACTTTGCGAGACATTGCATTCCCTCCAATCAGTCCTTTTGATACCAATTTACCCATCTTGTCTTCTGTCCTCAGCTGGGCCGTTTTCCTTTTTTACTACCTTATATATAATGTAGTGTCATTTCACCCCAGCCACTGTGGCTTGACTCACAAATACCTGCCGCAGCCGTGTGATGACATCGACCATCTGCAGACGCCCTAAACGCATAGATTTCAGATCAACCGGTTCCTCAGCCAGTATTGTGAGAAACCGCTCCAGATCCTGTTGGATTGCACCTGGGAGTTCGCATCGCTCCCGACCGGTCAGGATCGTTGCCAGACGGACAATATCATTCTTGTGCTTTTGGATACTGCTCTGATCCACATGTGCCCCCTCTGCGCGCCTGGCCCGAAGTTCCAGAAAGGCCTTGGCCTTGAAAAGAATGAGGCAGGGCGGTGACAGAACCATCAGGCTGTCTACCTCCACCCTGCCCTGCAGCAAAAGTTCATAGTAGTCCGCATCCAGCAAAATGGCAGACAGGCTGGAAATCTCTTCACCCAGCGGCATCGGGGTACACGGCCCCTCCAATTCTCCACGGAATACGCCGGGTATGCGTGAGAACAACTCAATCATAAAAGGAAATCCTACTGCCTTAGGTTTGTCAAACCGATAGAACTGGGGGCTGCCGTTGCTCTTTGCTCTATGCTCATAGCCACCATCCCGGATAAAGCGCCAAAACTGCCGTCCAAACTCCGGGGTCAGCGCCTCCACAACCAGTACCATATCCAAATCCTTGGTTGCTCGGAAAGGTGCGTTTGCCTGTTCAAACAGAATATCGCAGGCAGCACCCCCAATCAGCACGTACTGATCCTGGTAGGCACTGAAGTAACTGCGAAACACATCAAGACCCTTCATGGTACACATATTCCTCCATCATTTCTTCTATGGCCTGCTCCACCCGAGGCTCCTTCCGGAGAGCGTCTGGGATGGCCAGAGACACGGACACCGGGTCCATGACAGCCTGGCCGCCGGCAGAAAAGGGATATTGGTAGGCCACCACTTGAATACACTGGGCAGGCATCTCCGCCCGCGGCATCTGAGGTAACTTTCCCAAACCCAGTTTGGACGCCACATCCCTGGTTGCCATACAGGTGGGGTACGGATCGTCATTAAGCATGGTGCAGCAGCACAGCGCACTAAGACCAGAAACGGGCAGTGTCTCCCCCACTTGCGTTGCCAAGCGGTATTCCCGCAACACAGGCGTCCTCAACACCGGACGAACCAGCTCAATATACTTCCGCTTTGTTCCCGTCCAACTGATAACCCGACGACGGCCTTTTCTCTGAATCAGTTGGGGAATCATCGCCTCAACTTCATCAAAGCATCGTGTCCCTGTCATGCGGCTGACACCGAGCCGGGCCGCCATTTCTGCGGCACTGCCGTTCTCCACTCCCTCATATAAAATAGTGAGTAACATCTTTTGAGTGAGGAAGGAGATCTTCTCTGGTGCCTCCCTCTTCTTCCGACGTTCATGCTCAAGCGCGATTCCCAAGAAAGGCAGGTATATCTCTTTTCCCGGGCAGATGAACGGCACACCGCTCTCCAGCAACCTGTCGCGCAGATAAGTGGATCTCCCCTCCAGTACGAAGGCGCACTCCATGCCAGTATGCTCCATCAGCTGCTTGCGATGATTTTTCAGGGCAGCAGCGGATACCATATCTTCTGGCGCCGCTGCCAAAAAGGAAATGCCAGCCACCTCCACAACCTGCAGGCGGTACAGCCCCCGTAGATAGAGTGGCAGATTTTCCTCCTTATCATAGCCAGCTACCAAACATGGGATATGCAGGAATTTCTCCAGAACACTCAGTTCCATAACCGCCCCTCCTTGTAACATTATTATTGACATTGTAACATCATATAAGTTACAATTCAATAATTCATGTTACAAGTTATTATAAAAGATTGGCCTTCTCCTTCATCTTTTCACGGGTAGGGTTGGTATAGAGCAGTGTGGTATGAACATTGGAATGCCCCGCTTGATTTGCTAGTTCACCGATGCTATACCCATTTTCCAGTGCATTAGAGCAGAAGAAATGCCGGAGGGTGTGGGGCGTAATCGCATTGGAGTGTGCGTTGAAGATCCGATTGACTTGTCCGCGGGTCAGATGGCCATTACCGCGTCCTGGGAACAGATAGGGGTTATCTGTCTTCGTTCGACTCCTGAGATACTCACGTACCGCATTCACCACCTTGTCACCGAAGTACACTACCCTCAACTTGTCACCTTTTCCGTGACGTACTGTGATTTCCCGGGCCTGCAGTGAGACATCCTCCATTTTAAGTTCCAGACACTCGCTGATCCGCAATCCAGCGTAGGCCAGTATGGTGACGATAGCATAATCCCGGGCGCCGTTGCTCTCCAGGATCTCCTGTCGGAATCGCTCTACCTCCCCGCGGTCCACAGTACTGGGGCTGGCGTAGGCCAGTTGTACCTTCAAGTAATCCTGCTTACTCAGGATCACCTCTTTTACATAGCCAGCAAAAATCTGATAGAGATTGAAACTGTGAAGGCTGGCCAGCTTGGCGTTGACCGAGCGATTGCTCAAGCCCTTCACCGTACGCAGGTAAGAGATATAGTCCAGCACGTTGGCTCGAAGCAGCACCTTCATCTCTTTTCCAAAGGTTTCCTCATGCCACCGCATATACTCCTTCATACCTTGGCAGTATGCCTTGACCGTGTTCTCTGACTTTCCCTGCTGACGCAGGTACTCACAAAATTCATCCAACATCATTCGATCCTCCTGAACCCATAAATTATGTCGCATTAAGATTTCTCGGAGGACACATCAATTATGTTGCATCCACCTACCTTACTACACGGATTGCCGGCCGGTTTTGCAACATAATTTACATTATGGAGTGTAATATGCCCAGGGCGGGCAAATGGAGGGGATGCCACATACCCACCCTGGGCCTTTGGGGATATTTCACTCAAGACTGAACCGCTCCATAATGCGGGCGGCCAGTTTGTCCTGGATACGTTGTTTCAGCTCTGCATCGACTCCACGGTAGGAGCGCCCGTATTCATCGTAGAAGATACGAGTAGCCTGGTATGATATGTAACCATCAAAGTGCCGGAGTACCTCGGCCATTGCGTCCGGGTCACCTTCTGTTGCGGCACAGATGATCTCATAGGGCAGCAGTCTATCTTCGGGTATTTTACTTTTCCGCATGGTATCACTCCCCCATCTTGGATTTCAGTTCTTCAAACAGCGTCTTTCTGTCGCGCTGTACTTTGGAGCGTGAAATACCCAGCAGCGGAGCAATCTCACGATCCTTGAGTTGGAGAGAGTAGTAGAGCAGCAAAATGCTGTATTGTTCATCACCGAATGTCAGCAATGCATCTGCCAGTCGATCATTTCGGATAGGGATAACATGTCCGCAGATGCGAAAAATATAGTATTCCGCTGGATCATCGTTTTCTGAATAGAGCCTGTCCAGGATAGCCGGCGGCAAATCAGAAAATGAAGACTCCCACGAAGAACGGCGCATGAGTTCTCGAAGGTAATCGCACCGCTCACCGTTAATCACTTTCTTACAGAAAGCCTCAAATTGATACCGCACCTTGGTTTGAGGGGATGCCATAATGTCACCTCCCTCCATGCCCGCGGAGGCGGTTTTTTCCCCTTTCGCTCCTTTCCCCGAAAGCGGTCTAAGAATTTGCCCAATCCGCAGCACAAAAAACTGCACAGCAAATATCTTGCTGTGCAGACTGGTGTCGATATTTCTGAACCAACAGTTCATTGTAGGAACATACTTCGTGAAAATGTAAAGTGAATTCGCATTGATTTATGTATTCTGGCATGAAATCAGAAATTAGTGCGAAGTCACGTGGAATCCCCCTCTTTGCTCATTTGAACTAATTGAGTAATTTTATTTACACTAACGGAGCATTCAATCCAAATGAATCGAAAACTAGAATGTCACTTGGAGGTGAACCATTGGTGGTAACAAAAGATGAATTTGCCAGCTGTGGCAAAATTATACGGGAAGAGCGGCAGCGGCATGGATATATAAGAGAGACAATTGCTGAGCGCGCAAATATTTCTACGCGCTATTTGGCTGCAATCGAACTCGGTGAGAAAATCCCGAAAGCAGATGTCCTTATCCGGATCATTCAATCTATTGGAATTTCTGCGGATCGTATTGTTTATCCATTGCAGCCCCACAACGAAGTGGAATATGCACGCTTAGCCCGTCTGATTATGACCTGTACGCCACTTGAACAAAATCTAATTGCATCCATTATTGATACAATTATTGATAATCGGAATATTGAGGAAAAAATGTAGAGTTTGTCCCTTTTTCGAATGTATCATATAATTTGTGCGTATTTTGTCGAATTCTGTCGTCAGATTCACGGCCGGTAATCCAGCCTCTCCTAGGTAATCTGCCAGAAAACAAAAAAGCTGGGCAACCCATAACAGGGTTGCCCAGCTCAGCTTGTCGAGAAAGCCGGCTATGCGTCAAGCATACGCCGGGTTTGGGTCATGTAGCGGCCAAAGAAGGAGTATGCAGAGAGAGGCAAGGCTCTCCTGGCACAGCCACCTGGCCAG